>DAISKH010000302.1:0-1539 GCA_036821105.1 Limnohabitans sp. | reverse complement strand
CTAGTATTGATTACGTGGTGACGAAGATACCGCGTTTTGCGTTTGAAAAGTTCCCCCAGGCTGACTCACGACTGACCACCCAGATGAAATCCGTGGGCGAGGTGATGGCCATGGGTCGCACCTTCCAGGAGTCCTTCCAAAAGGCTTTGCGCGGCCTCGAGGTGGGGGTGGACGGTATGAACGAGAAGACCCAAGACCGCGAGGTCCTTGAGCGCGAACTTGGCGCCCCTGGGCCCGAGCGAATTTGGTATGTCGGGGATGCCTTTGCTCTGGGTATGAGTGTGCAAGAGGTGCATGCGCTCACGCGCATCGATCCTTGGTTCCTTGACCAAATTGAAGAGATTGTGAAAATCGAGCTCGAGCTCGAGCACACCAGCCTTAACAAAATCAGCGCCCAAGAGATGAGGCAACTCAAGCAAAAGGGCTTTTCAGACCGTCGCATGGCCAAGCTACTCAAAGTGAGCGAGCAAGAGGTCAGGGCCTACCGGCATTCGCACGGTGTGCGCCCGGTCTATAAGAGAGTGGACACCTGTGCCGCTGAATTCCAAACCGACACGGCCTACCTCTACTCGACCTACGAAGAGGAATGTGAGGCCAACCCCAGCAATGCCAAAAAAATCATGGTCTTGGGTGGGGGCCCCAATCGGATTGGTCAAGGCATCGAGTTCGATTACTGCTGCGTGCATGCCGCCATGGCGCTTAGAGAAGATGGCTATGAGACGATCATGGTCAACTGCAACCCTGAGACCGTCTCCACCGATTACGACACCAGCGATCGCTTGTATTTTGAGCCCTTGACCCTGGAGGATGTGCTGGAGATCGTTGAGCGAGAAAAGCCCCTGGGCGTGATTGTTCAGTATGGTGGTCAAACTCCCTTGAAGCTTGCCTTGGGGCTTGAGGCCGCGGGAGTTCCCATCATCGGTACGAGCCCCGATATGATCGATGCGGCCGAAGACCGCGAGCGTTTCCAAAAGGTGTTGCATGACTTGGGCCTTCGCCAGCCGCCCAACGCCACAGCCCGCACGCAAGAGGAGGCCCTCACCAAGGCGCGGGACTTGGGTTACCCATTGGTGGTGCGTCCAAGTTATGTACTGGGAGGTCGCGCCATGGAGATCGTTCACGAAGAGCGCGACTTGGAGCGTTATATGCGCGAAGCCGTGAAGGTCTCTCACGACTCTCCCGTTTTGTTGGACAGGTTTTTAAACGATGCGATCGAATGCGATGTCGACTGTCTGCGTGACGGCACGGTCACCTTCATTGGTGGCGTGATGGAGCACATCGAGCAAGCCGGAGTGCATAGCGGTGACTCCGCGTGCTCCCTCCCGCCGTACTCCTTGTCGGCCAAGACCGTTCAAGAGATCAAGCGCCAAACCTCCGCCATGGCGCAGGCTTTGAATGTGGTGGGTCTGATGAATGTTCAGTTTGCCATTCAACACCAAGACTCAGAGGATGTGATTTTTGTGCTCGAGGTCAATCCGCGTGCATCTCGCACAGTCCCCTTTGTCTCTAAAGCCACGGGTATTCAACTCGCCAAGGTGG
>DAISKH010000301.1:0-1593 GCA_036821105.1 Limnohabitans sp. | reverse complement strand
GTGGGAGACCAACCACTCAAGCTGCTCGAGTGCCTCCAGCACCGATGCCCAAGGTGCAAGGCCACCTTGGCCTTGGAGAGCACCTCAACTCCGCCGTGCAAACGCACCAAGGTTACCAAGGCCTGCGTGAGCTCAGGGCTCAGATGTGACGCCTCACAGACTTGCCCCAACCCCTTGGCATCTTTGAGCGCAACAGCGTTTTGTAGCGCACTGAGTTGGGCTGCTGAAAGACTCACACCGCGCAAAAGCCCCTCTAAGACCTGGGCATGACCAAAGTCCACCAATACTCCTTGGCATTGAGCCGCTTGCAACCCCGAGAGCGCCAACTCTAAAACTTCTAAATCAGCCTCCAGTCCGGGATGCCCATAAAGCTCAGCCCCCAACTGCATGGGCTCTCGTGTGGCATAGGGCCGCTCAGGGCGGGTGTGCAACACCGGCCCACAGTAACACAAACGGCATACACCACTTCTATTGAGCAAATGAGCATCGATGCGTGCGACTTGGGGCGTGGTGTCCGCTCTCACACCCAAGGTCCGTCCTGAGAGCTGATCGACAAGCTTGAAGGTCTGCAAATCCAAATGAGTCCCTGTTCCCGTGAGCAAGGACTCCAAGTGCTCAATCAAGGGAGGTGCCACGAGCTCGTAACCGTAGCAACGAGCCGTATCCAAAAAATGACGACGCAACTCTTCAATACGTCTGGCCTCAGAGGGCAAGACATCGGCGACGTGATCGGGCAAAACCCAAGCGCTAGACATAAGAGTGGCAACTTTCAAATGAGATCAAAACAAAAGCCGTCCATTTTAACCGCCAAGAGACCCCAGCTTGAGAAGATTTTATGTAAGCGTGGGAGTGATCTCCATAGACTAGAGCCGGTGCAAGAAAGCGCCCTCCAAACCATGAAAAAGGAAATAATGGAACTCCCAATCGAGCCCTTAGACAAAAGCACAACAAGGCTCGCAACGTACCCCTGAGGCCAACTCCAGTGCAAGAGGCGCAAAATAGTGGCTCAACCACACAGGCTCTGACGCTCACCACGTAATCAACAGCAAAAGGCCTAGACCCAAAGCGATCACGACCAAACCAAAAAACCGAATCTGACCATCTTGCAGCGTCATCAGTTGCGCAAAGAGCTCACGCCAAGACTTGGGGGAGATGAAGGGCAAAAGACCCTCCACAATCAGCACCAAAGCCAAGGCCAACCCAAGGTCAGTGAAATTCATATGAGCGCAAGGCTCATTTTTTGGCACCAGCACCAGCACCCGCTCCTGAGCCCGAACTCTTCATGGCTTTGAAGAAATCACTGCTAGGATCCAACACCACAACGTCAGACTTCTTATTGAAAGTCGCTTTGTAGGCTTCAAGGCTGCGATAAAACTGGGCAAATTGCGGATCTTTGCCAAAGGAGTCAGCATAGATTTTGGCAGCCAAGGCATCGCCCTCGCCTTTGATCTTTTGTGCATCTCGGTAGGCATTGGCAATGGTCACTTCGCGCTGGCGATCGGCATCGGCGCGAATTTTTTCGCCCTCAGCCGCCCCGGTAGAACGCAACTCATTGGCCACACGTTTTCTCTCCGCCTCCATGCGGCGATAGAC
>DAISKH010000300.1:0-1600 GCA_036821105.1 Limnohabitans sp. | reverse complement strand
CTGCAATCTACGGTAGTGCGCTTGGACCAAGTTTTTTTTCTCTCTCCAATGCGCTCAGCACCCAGGCAACCAAGCATCCCACCTAACAACCCAGAGCTTACTGCGAAATAAGGCTCCACAGCACACAGCAATACAACTATTTGGGACGAATGATTCGATAAGATCCGCTGACTCGGCAAACGATCTCACCAGCCTCGTTTTGGACCTCGCCCTCGGCGTAGGCGATCGAGTGACCCGCCCGAACGACCTGTGCGTGGGATTTGGCATTGCCTTGGGACGGGGCAAGGTAGTTCACCGTCATACTGATGGTTGAGACATTGATGCCTTGAGGGTAAGCTGATCGTACCGCTTGGGAGAGGGTGATGTCCATCATGGAGGCAATGGCACCCCCGTGCAAGTCTCCCTTGGAGTTGCCAAGATCATGGCTTGGGGACAAAGCCAAGCGGGCTGACCCCTCCCCAATGCTCACCACTCTGAGACCCAAGTGATCATAAAACGGTGCGTGCGAAAGCCACTGGGTTTGGGGCTGCAAGGGCTTATTATTTTGAGAGTCCATCACGTCTTTGAGGTTGGGAATTGAGAATTCAGAATTTAGAATTGGGCTAGGCTTGTGAGTTCAATCACTTGGCTCCGAGATCAATGGGAACCAGATTCTTCAAAACCCACCAAGACTTTTTGCGTGTGCTCTCCCAGTGCTGGGGCAACTCCCGTGGGTTGGAGCTTCATTTTTGAGAATCTTGCTGGAAAGGCCCTCACTTCATGGCGTTGTCCATCCCCCGATTGCACCTCTCGAACGACCTCCAAGGCGGTGGTCTGGGGGTGACGAATAGAGGCTGCCGGGCTTTGGTAGGTGGCAGCATTGCCCGCGTACTTGCGAATCATCTCCACGAGTTCTTCGCCACTGTAGCGGGAGAAAAATCGCTCGTACTCAGCTTTCAGCTCCTGAACTCTGGAGCCGTAACCCGTGGAGTTTCGTCCAATGGGGTCAAAGCGTTTGTCCTCGAGGAGTTCATGAAACCCGGCTTCCTCAATGAACTTGACCCACCCGGGACGACCTTGAGCACCCACTGAGCCACCAAAGGCAAAAAAGATGGGCTCATCTTTGGTCATCCATCCTTTCTCGGGTGGGTAGTTGGCCCCTCCAACCCGAGGGCCACTGTAGTGGTCTGGGTTGGTCTGCGCGGCCAAGTGAATACTCTTCATCGATAAGAGTGAGTTCAGTAAGGAGACAGAGATTTTTTGACCCTGCGAATGATTTCTTCTTCTGGCAATTAAAGCCGCAAGAATGGCTTGGGCGGCAAAGATCCCACTTCCCGCTCCGGCCACATCGGCGCCTAGTCGACAAGCCGGAGAGCCTTCACGCGATAGGTAGCGGGTGTAGCCAGCCATCGCTTGTGCAATGAGTTCGGAGCCCGGTTTATCCTTCCATGGACCGTGTTCACCCCATGGGGTGATTTGAACAAAAATCAACTTGGGGTTGAGAGATAGAAGAGTTTTCTCAGGCTCGTCTAGCCCCATGTCTTTGAGTTCGGCGTCATTTTTGTCGGTCACGAACACATCGGCATCACGCAGTAGGTGCAGTATCTGGGACTTGAGCGTT
>DAISKH010000299.1:0-1610 GCA_036821105.1 Limnohabitans sp. | reverse complement strand
TCGGACAGAAATACCGTTGGTGCCGCTCAAGTCTCGAAAGAACTGAAGTCCTTTGGCCTCCCCCATGCTCTTGACCACACTCACAAACCAATCCACATTCTCAACTTCGTAGCCTAATTTGCCTTTGTACTTGGGGTCAAGTAAATCAGCATATGTTTTGGGGAGATCATTTTTACCAAAGGCTTGGGTGTTGTAGGCTTGGACCCAAAGAGAGAGCAAGGTACTCGCCCACTCTTTGTGTTCTGGCAAACTGCCAGGCATCAAATCCACAAAATGTGGCGACGCAACCCTTTGCAGCAAATGCTCCCTAGACAAGGCCTCAAGCTCAACAGCACCTGCGTGAAAGACGTCTACCGTATAACGCTTACCACGTGCTTCGGTAATGGTGCGCGCAAGCACCGAGTCTCCACTGGCACGCCAAACAATAACCTTGATGCCGTATTTTTTTTCAAACGGATCAAAAATGATTTTCAAGTCCCGCTCAGCAATCGAGGTGTAAAGACTTAGGGAGCCACCTTCGGTTTTGGCAATTTCTTTTAAACGATTGGTGCGATCGGGCGAGGGAGTCTTGACGACATCCCACACCGACATCGTGCTAGAAGTAGAACCCGCAGCAGCATTGTTTGAAGGACTCGTCTGAGCGTGAGCGCCCACGAAGAGCGAGCCCAAAAGACAAAACTTAAGTGTCCACTGCACCACCTCACGGTTGAGCTTAGCAAGGGAGCTCATCGCGAGTGACGAAAAATCAAGGTGCATTGAATTCATGGCGGTTTATTGAATGAACAAATCTTAGTTTTTGCATCATGAATCCAGGCGATCAACGCCTAGATGATCGATCAGGCACCTTTGTGACTAAAAATTTCTTCGTACAGATGTGTCCACTTCTGGTTGTCATCCAAAGTGACCTTGGGGTCGGCAAATGTCAGTGGCATTTTGTTCAAAGTCGAAGTCACTTTGGTGCTTGTAGGAATGAAATCTCGTTTACCCAAAACAACTTGTCCAGTGGAGAGCATGAAGTCTTGGAACAAGACGGCCGCGTAGGGGTGGGGGGCATTTTTAGACACGGCCACACCATTGGGTCTGGCAATGGTGGGCTCAAGCGCAAACCAATCCATGGGAGCGCCAGCATTTTTCATTTGCTCAACTTTGTAGTTGTAGAGGGTGAGCGCCAAGGGCACCTCTCCTGAGGCGACCAAATTGGCAAGCAAGGTGTGTCCTTTTCTCACGGTCACTGCATTTTTATTGGCGATCTCTTTAAAAAGTGCCACGCCCTTGTCGTATCCCATCTTGGTGACTGTTCCCGCCAACCAATCGTTGTCATCCGCTTCAACCGCAATTTTGCCCTTCCACTTGGGGTCCAATAAATCGGCATAAGACTTCGGTAAGTCCTCTTTTTTTAGCGCCTTGGTGTTGTAAGCACAAGTAAAGATATTGAGCCTTGTGGCAATCCACTCGCGATGAGGCAAGATTGCTTGAGGGATCAAATCGTTCAAGAAGGGAGACTTGCAGACCTGGAGCAGATGCTCTCGGTGCATGGCCTCCATCTCTGGCCCGTTGGTATCGGCCACGTCCATCTCAAAATGATTTGAACGTGCTTCGAGCACCACGCG
>DAISKH010000298.1:0-1615 GCA_036821105.1 Limnohabitans sp. | reverse complement strand
GGCTAGGAGAATGTGCTCAGGTCGGATGCCCAACATCACTTCTTTATTTGAATCCCATGGCAAGGTGGCTTTTATAAAGTTCATGGGTGGCTCACCGATAAAGCCCGCCACAAATAAATTGCTGGGACTGTCGTAGATTCCTTGAGGCGAGTCTACTTGTGCGAGTACGCCGCCATTCATCACCGCGACCACATCAGCCATTGAGATAGCCTCGGTTTGATCATGGGTGACCAAGACAGAGGTAAGACCATTGGTGATTTGAAGTCGCTTGATCTCGGTTCTGAGTTGTACTCGTTGATCTGCATCCAAGTGACTCAATGGCTCATCAAAAAGGATAACCTCGGGATGTCTTACCAGTGCGCGACCTATCGAGACGCGTTGCTGTGCGCCACCAGAGAGGGTGTTGACCTGAACATCTCGGATGTCTTGAAGTCTGAGAAGATCTAGCATCTGTGTGACGATGCGCTGGACGTCTGGGTTCTTTTGCCGTTTGACACGAAGTGGAAAAGCAATGTTTTCAAAAACACTCAAATGGGAATAAAGCGCGTAATCCTCAAAGACCATTGCAATGTTGCGTTGTGCACTGGTGAGGGCGGTGACATCCTTTTTATTGAACTGAATCGTGCCTGAACTCGGAGACTCTAAGCCTGCAATCATTTTGAGCGTCGACGTTTTGCCGCAACCCGATGGGCCTAAGAGTGCAATCATTTCGCCACTGTTGCAGCGAAGATCTAAATCCTTTACTGCAAATACATTGCCGTCGTACGATTTGGATATTCGGTTCAGTTCGACCAAGGCCATTGAAAATATCCTGATGAACAATAATTAAACATGTTATGTTCGTAAGCAAGCTTTATACCCAATATTCATTTAGATTTGATTTGCTGAATTTTCAAAAGTGAAATATCTATATTTAGGGTGCCCTGCTTCCAATCCTGTGCTGACAAGAAGGTGTGTGCATGCACGATTAAAGTCACCACAACGCACTACTAATGGGCGGGAATTGAATTGATTTTCAAAATTCAAGCGCCGAAATAGTGCGCAACGCCCTTGCCATCAAAAAATGGATGATTCAAAAAATATCCTTAACGATGTAGAGATATTTTGGGTGTGATGACACTTTCAATCGAGCGGACTTGTTGAAGTCGAATCGATTGGTGATGAAAGAGACACCAAATCAGTCGCCCAAGCAAGGAGTTCTAATTTTTTGATTTAGCTTTGCTATTTTTGAGTGTCTTGGCCGTGGACTTGCTTTTATAGCATTGAAGAAAGACTCTTAGGTGTGGTGCTTGATCTCAGTGTTTATGCGAAAGTCTTTATGCCGTTACTTGGCGATTTCTTCATCGGTGATGAAGTAGTTACAATTGAGCGCGCGATCGGCCTTGAGCGACCATTGCCTTGTATCCACCGCAAAAAAAGGCCGACCCTGGGAGCAAATCTTCACAGGGGGAATCCAATCATTTCTCTTTAATTCTGGCGTTATAGTGGAGTTTGAGCGGGACAACTCCAAAGCAATTTGATCTGGCTTTAACTCTCCCGCATCTGGTCTTGGTAAAGATGGGTAGCAATCATCTTTTTAACTTAAATCGTGCGTAAGCAATGGGATGAACAAGAC
>DAISKH010000297.1:0-1678 GCA_036821105.1 Limnohabitans sp. | reverse complement strand
ATTTCTCAACAGCAGTCGTCTAGGCTTTTGTCTATTGCCTTGGGGGAATGCAAGTGATGCTGTTATTGTGAAGTGATTTACACCTCACACACTTTTTTATAGGTACTGTTTGACCCATTGCACCAGATCGGAAGCGGATCTGGCACCAGAAATGCGGGAAATTTCTTTCCCACCTTTAAAGATGGCCACTGTGGGAATGCTGCGAATATTGTGCTGAGAGCCTACATCTTGATTGGCTTCCGTGTCGACCTTTGTGAACCGCGCACGTGGTTCGATCTGGGCGCACGCTTTTTCGTACTCGGGTGCCATTGAGCGACAAGGCCCACACCAAGGCGCCCAAAAATCCACCACCACAGGCACATCACTCTTGGTAATTTGGGCTTGTAGACCCATCGAGGAAAGTGAAGACGGATGCTTGTCAAACAAGGACTTATGACAACTACCGCAAGACAATTCAGCCTCCAGTTTGTCCGTATCGACGCGGTTGGTGCTGTTGCAATGTGGGCAAACAAGATGGGTTTTCATGGTCGTCTAACAGCTTGTAATAATTCAATCTGGCGCTTTAAGTCAGCGATGTTTTCCAAATATTGCACACAAATGACCACGGAGAAAAGATCCAGGTCATAGTCTCTGCGTTGCTTGCACGCACTTTGCAAAACCGACAATTTTTGAGCCGAATAAAAGCATTCTGTACCTCCTTCTGAGTCATCAGATCTGATTGCGCCGTAATCAATCAACTCTTGCGCCTCCTCGTGACTCAACTCACATAATTTTGCCACCTCAGAAAAAGTAAACCGTTCAACTGCTTCAATTGTAAGAACGTCAACGAGTTGAAATGTCATGATTTTTCTCTTGAAATAATTTTGCGTGGAGAAAACTTTGAACTCGCAGCCAATTGTTCGAATAGCTTGAGTTCTTCAGCTGAAACTTCTTGAGGTGTCTCAATGTGAATCACTGCAAATAGATCCCCTCTTGAGCCCTGACTTGACTGTAAACCTCGCCCCTTGAGCCGTAGCTTTTGGCCAAACCGTGAGCCAACAGGAATCGTCAATAAAAGCGGATCCTCCAAAGTTGGGATTTCAACTTCAGAGCCGAGTACGGCCTCCCATGGTGTCAGTGCCAGTTCAAAGTACAAGTCGCTTCCAACGGGTTTGAACACGGCATGGGGTTTGAGGTCAACATGCAAATAAATATCGCCATTGGGACCGCCGTTAAGCCCTGCACCTCCCATGCCACGCAACCGGATCTTTTTACCCTGGCTGACGCCTGCCGGAATGCGAACTTCAAGTTCTCGCTCTTGCCCGTTGTCCAGCAACTTCAAATGCAGACTGGTGCCTTGAAGTGCTTCGCTCAATGAGATTTGAACGGTGTCTTGAAAGTCACGGCCTGCAACCGAATGAGCAGTTGAGTTCGCATTGCCGGAACGACGTCCAAGTGAAGCCAATAAGTCGGCCAAGTCCATTTGGTCGAATTGCGCTTCTGAGCCTTGGTATTGCTCTCGCCATTGGGGCGGTGGAGAAAAGTTAGACCCTTCAGGAGATTGGCCTAAAGCATCATAAGCGGCTCTTTTCTCAGGATCTTTGAGCGTTGCATAGGCTTCTGCGGCCTCTTTGAATTTGCTTTCGGCATCCACCGCTTTCGACATATCGGGGTGATGCGCCTTGGCTAATCTGCGATA
>DAISKH010000296.1:0-1679 GCA_036821105.1 Limnohabitans sp. | reverse complement strand
CTCAAGGACCTCTGAGACCGAGAGAGCTTGCGCGCTCTCACCGGGGAGTGCACGCTCCAACTTGACTTCTAAAATTTCAGGGCGATAGCGCTCACCTTGGCAGTCTTGGCAACGTAAGTAGACATCGCTTAAGAACTGCATCTCGATGTGCTCAAAGCCCGAACCACCGCAAGTGGGGCAACGACCATCGCCGTGGTTGAAGCTGAACTTGGAGGCGGTGTATCCACGTTCTCGTGCCAAGGGGGTCGCTGCAAAAAGCTCTCGAATGGCATCCCACGCACCCACATAGCTCACCGGGTTAGAGCGCGCTGTTTTACCAATGGGGGACTGGTCCACAAACACCACATCACTCAAGTAATCCGCACCCAAGATGCGGTCATGTGCGCCTGGGGCTTCGGTGCTTTGTCCAAAATACCGTAAAAGTGCGGGGGCCAAAATGTCTTGAATGAGCGTGGATTTGCCGGATCCCGAGACCCCGGTCACGCTCACCAAGCGGTGCAAGGGAAACTCGATGTCGATATTTTTTAAATTGTGCTCTCGAGCACCTTCAATGATCAAGCGAGGCGTCGCATCTTGCACCAAGCGCTTGAGGCCCAAGCCCACTTGTTTACGTGCCCCCAAGTACTGGCCTGTCAACGTGTCACTCTTGGCCAAGTCTTGTAAATGACCATCAAACACAATCTGTCCGCCTTGAGCCCCAGGACCGGGTCCCATGTCGATGATGCGGTCCGCACAAAACATCACCAACGGATCATGCTCGACCACCACCAAGGTGTTGCCCGCGTCCCTCAAATTGAGCATGGCGCGGTTGATGCGCCCCATGTCGGTGGGGTGTAGGCCAATGCTGGGTTCATCAAGAACAAATAAGGTATTGACCAGTGAGGTGCCAAGGGCCGTGGTCAGATTAATGCGCTGGACCTCACCTCCACTCAAGGTTCGGCTTTGCCGGTCCAAGTTCAAGTAACCAATGCCCACATCAACCAAATACTTCAAGCGTGAGCGGATCTCTCCTAAGAGCAAATCCATGGCCTGCGCATGAGCGCTTTGAGACTCCGCCTGGGTAAGGGTGGATTGCTCCTCGTGCAGACGATCAAAAAACAATTTCAACCGATCAATCGGTAAACGCATCAAGTCGTGCAGGGACAACCCAGGCAAGGCCTCGAGTTGAGCAGGACTCCAAGACACGCCTGCGGGCATGAAGCGCTCCACTCCCCCCAAAGCCTCTTGGGCTTGTGAGTAGTTGCCAATGCGCCAGAGCAAACTTTGCGTTTGCAGTCGAGCACCCGAGCAAGTCGTGCAGCGCGTGTAGCTTCGGTACTTAGAGAGGAGCACACGGATGTGCATCTTGTAGGCCTTGGTCTCCAAGTACTCAAAGAAGCGATCAATACCGTACCACTGCTGCTTCCACTTTCCATTCCACTCCGGTGAGCCCTTGATCACCCACTCGCGTTGTTGTGGGGTGAGTTGGTACCAGGGGGTATCGCGAGGGATGCCTGCTTTTTCAGCGAATCGCATCAAATCGATTTGCTGCTCGGCCCAGGCCGGAGTTTGGATGGTTTTGATTGCACCCGAGCGCAAGGTCAATTTTTCGTTGGGGATCACCAAGCCATAGTCCACGCCAATGATTCGACCAAACCCTCGGCACTTCTCGCACGCCCCCAGAGCCGAATTAAAAGAAA
>DAISKH010000295.1:0-1686 GCA_036821105.1 Limnohabitans sp. | reverse complement strand
GAGCTCTAATTATGATGGTGTTGTACTCTGGGACGACGTGTCCCTTTTCCCACCGTTGCCGCTTTGTGCTGTTTGAAAAAGGCATGGATTTTGAGATCCGAGATGTCGATTTGTACAACAAGCCCGAAGACATCAACGTGATGAACCCTTACGGTCAGGTTCCGATTTTGGTCGAGCGAGACTTGATTTTGTATGAATCCAACATCATCAATGAGTACATTGATGAGCGCTTCCCGCATCCTCAGTTGATGCCTGGGGATCCTGTCGACCGCGCCCGTGTGAGACTCTTTTTGCTGAACTTTGAAAAAGAATTGTTCACCCATGTGACCACTCTGGAGTCTCGCCAAGTCAAACCCCAAGACAAGGTGTTGGAGAAGGCTAGGTCACACATTCGCGACCGTTTGACGCAATTGGCGCCCGTCTTTTTGAAGAATAAATTCATGCTCGGCGACAACTTCTCGATGCTTGATGTAGCGATTGCACCGCTTTTGTGGCGCTTAGATCACTACTCCATTGAGTTGTCCAAAAACGCGGCCCCATTGCTCAAGTATGCCGAGCGTATTTTCTCGCGCCCCGCCTACATTGAGGCTTTGACACCGTCAGAGAAGGTGATGCGCAAATAAGCGTAGAGGCACTTTTCTCACCATGAATTTCGAGAGCGACAGCACATCGACGCGCCCTTACCTCATTCGAGCATTGTTCGAGTGGTGTGTGGACCAAGGACTTACGCCCTACTTATTGGTGGTGGTCAATGAACAGGTGCGTGTTCCCAAGGAGTTCGTTAAAAACGGTGAGATCGTTTTAAACATCAGTCCTGAAGCCACGGGTGGGTTGCAACTGGGCAACGAGTGGATTGAGTTCAAGGCCCGTTTTGGCGGTGTAGCCCGAGAGATCGTGGTGCCGGTTGAGCAAGTGGTGGCCATTTATGCCAAAGAAAACGCTCAGGGCATGGCCTTTCCCAGGCCCAATCCCAAGGCCAACGTCACTTCCAGTGCCAAGTCACCCGATCGGCTCACCGACAAGAGTAAAGCCCATGACAAAGCCCCCTCGGGTGCACCTGGCCTAAGTGTGGTCTCCTCTGTCCCGAGTGAGCCCACATCCCAAGTGCACGAGAGCACTTGGTCTAAAGTGCTCACCCAGGTGGGATTGAAGACCGGTGATCAAGAGGCTTTGCGTCCTCAAGAAATGAAGAGCGGTGTCGAATCTTCTTTGAGGGAGATGCCCACGCAGTCCACCGAGTCTAAAGATTCAAATGACTCCAAAGACTCTAGTTTGCCCAAACCACCGGGTCCAGCTGGTTCACCGGGCTCTCATCTAAAAAGAATCAAATAGTGTGGGTTCGATGCTTAAAAAGTGTCGAGCCTTCAACGTGTAGAGAAGAAGTTGTGTAAAATACAACCCGTTGCCCTTATAGCTCAGTTGGTAGAGCAACTGATTTGTAATCAGTAGGTCCTGCGTTCGAATCGTAGTGGGGGCACCAAAATCACTTAAAAACACAGACTGCTTTCAAAGTATGTCTGTGTTTTTTTTTGCTTTTTCGATTTTCCCTGCCTTACCCCAGCCATACCCAGCCATTTCCTCCTTGTTTTCTGAGAGCTCATCGGCATTGGGCTGAAGAAGTCATTCAATCGCCTCCAGTCAAGACCTCTTCATCGAACTTCTCTCACCCATCAACTGCTCCCGCGC
>DAISKH010000294.1:0-1733 GCA_036821105.1 Limnohabitans sp. | reverse complement strand
CCTTGGGCCAACATGGATTGCAAATAACTTCTAGAAAATTCGGGCAACAATTCCCCCAGCGCCAAGTCTAGTCGCTTGCCGTGTAAGGCCTCGTCAACACAAACCTCACGCCACTCACTCTCCTCGCCCGCGGGCCCAAGAGCCAAGGGGTCTGAAAATTCATCCTCAACAGGTTCAATTAAATGCGCGATCTTGTCCATCATGGTCGATAATAGGCGGGAAATGTTTATTTTGAAAGGTGTCCCGTGACCCGTCTATCTCCATTATCACTTGCAAAAGCCCTGAGCGCTGCGTCTGTCGTGGCGGGCTTGATGCTGGGCTGTTCGAGCAACACCTATGATGAGACCCTGGACTGGTCTGCAGAGAAAATTTATGCCGAAGGATTGGACAATTTAAACAACAAAATTTATGACAAAGCGATCGGTCTTTTTGAAAAGCTAGAAGGCCGCGCAGCAGGCACGGTGCTCTCACAACAAGCCCAACTCGAAAAAGCCTACGCTCAATACAAAAGCGGGGACCCAGCCCTGGCCGTAGCAACACTGGACCGGTTCATCAAGATCAATCCCGTGTCTCCCGCCCTAGACTACGCCATCTACCTCAAAGGGGTGGCCAACTTCAATGATGACTTGGGCTTTTTGTCCTCCATCACCCAACAAGACCTCTCCGAGCGCGATCAAAAGGCGGCCAAGGAGTCGTTTGACGCCTTCAAAGAGCTTCTCCAACGTTTCCCCAACTCCAAGTACGCAGAGGACGCCAAGCTCCGAATGCGCTACACGATCAATGTGTTGGCTCAGTCAGAGGTCAATGTGGCACGTTATTACTTTAAAAAGGGTGCCTACATTGCTGCCATCAATCGCGCGCAACAAGCCATTGATGAATACCGCGGTGTGCCCGCCATTCATGAAGCTCTCATCATCTTGAGAGACTCTTACGCTGAGCTTGGACTCACGCAACTCAAGGACGATACCCAACGCATCTTGGCGCAGTCTTTTCCAGAGGACTGGAACAAGGATTTGGAACAGTTCAAAAAGCCTCGGGCTTGGTGGCGCCTGTGGTAAGACGCTTCAAACCCTCAATCAAGACGCTTTCCTGAGAGACCCGGGCCATCGGCGGCAACGCTTGAATTAAGCGCTTGCCGTAACCCGTCTCGACCAGTCGTTTGTCGCAAACGACAAGCACCCCTTTATCACTCTCTCTTCGAATAAGCCGCCCTGCCCCTTGCTTTAACGCCACCCCCGCTTCAGGTAAAAAATAGTGGTTAAAGGGACTTTTACCGCTCTCTTCGAGCTTCTTGCTTCTGGCCACGACCATGGGATCATTGGGCGGGGGAAAGGGCAGTTTATCAATCACAACCGCTTGCAACGCATCCCCTGGCACGTCAAACCCTTCCCAAAAAGTGGCGGTGGCCACCAGCACAAATGAGCGCTTAAAGCCCTGATCCTCGGCCGAGCGAAAGCGTTGCATGAGCTCCTTTTTGCTTCCCTCGCCTTGTGTTAAGACCTCGATATGGGGGTGCTCTTTGAGTTGAGCCTTCAATCGATCACTGATTTCTTTGAGAGCTCTCAAAGTGGTCGTGAGCACCAAGGTCCGACCTTGGAGGGCCAGCACCACTTTGGCCGACAAATCACTCACCATCTCGGAGTGCTTGGGGTCACTGGGCAAAACGATATCTTTGGGCACAAAAAGCACCGACTGTTTGGCGTAATTGAAAGGGCTTTGCACCTGCAGCACAC
>DAISKH010000293.1:0-1751 GCA_036821105.1 Limnohabitans sp. | reverse complement strand
ATATAGGGAATAGCCAAAATGTTTTTGGTCCAGTTGGCAATATTGGGACCCAGGATCGCTCCCAAGATACCCCCAGCCAGGACCCACGAGACAGCTTTTTCTTTGAAGGCCGCAGGAGCGAGTTCCGCAGCGGCGAAACGATAGAGTTGGGCATTGGCACTATAAAAACCAGCGATCACAGTTCCCGCAATCAGTCCCCAAAAGTTGTGCAAATAAACAGCTCCTGCACACAAGAGACAAGCAAAGAGCCCCACCAATAACCCCAACTGAAAGGAGCGTCTGCGCCCATAAAGGGTCTGTACTTTAGAGACGAGAGAGGTGGACATGGCGCTGCCCACCACATATCCCATCACTGGCAAGGTGGCCATCCAAGGTGTGGGCGTCAGAGACAAACCCACCAAGCCATTGATGGCAATGAAGCTCACGTTGTTGGTGAGAAAGAGTCCTTGGCACAGGACCAAAAGCATCAGACTTTTACTAAAGAAGTGCTCAGGCTTGGGCTGCGGCACTTCATTGAAAACACCATTGTTGCCATTTGAATTCATGGATTAATTCTCTTGTGTTTTCTTTAATTTTTTCGACGATAAAAAGGTCAACAGCAGCGAACACCCTTCATCTAAAAGGCATTATTGCATCAATCCTTCAAGCTTCACGGTATCGGCACAAAACGCTCGAATACCTTCAGCCAATTTATCACTCGCCATGGCGTCATCGTTCATATTCAAGCGAAACTCACTCTCACTCAAATGAACCCTGGTGTGGTTTGTGTCCCTGGCAATGCTTACACTCAATGCGGGCTTGAATGCGGGATCCAACTCGGTGGATTTGAGAGAGCTCAAGAGCTCAGGACTGATGGTGAGCAAATCGCAACCGGCCAGGGCCATGATTTGTCCCGTGTTCCTAAAACTCGCCCCCATCACCTCTGTGGTGATGCCCAACTTCTTATAGTACTCATAAATGGTGCGCACCGATTGCACGCCGGGATCCAAAGCACCACTGTGATCCTCCTCCTTCCACTGTGAGCCCAAGGACTTTTTATGCCAGTCATAAATTCGACCCACAAAGGGAGAGATGAGCTTGACACCGGCGTCGGCACAGACCTGGGCTTGAGCCAGCGAGAAGAGGAGCGTTAAATTACAGTTGATCCCCTCTTTTTGAAGGACTCGAGCCGCTTGCATACCCTCCCAAGTTGAAGCAATTTTGATCAGGACACGCTCGGGTGCAATGCCCTCTTGAGCATAAAGCGACATGATTTGACGAGCACGTTCAACACAGGCCTCTTGGTTAAAGCTCAGCCGTGCATCAATTTCTGTGGAGACTCGTCCAGGCACATGGGCCAATATCTCGCACCCAAAGCGCACGATCAATCGGTCCATGCGAAGTGCCAAGGACTCATGTGAAAACCTTTTTTTGTTGTCCTCCAGCAAAGCCTGATATTGGGGCTTCATCACCGACTTCAAAATGAGAGATGGATTGGTCGTCGCATCTTGTGCGCCCAAGCTCACGAGCTCCAAAAAGTCCCCCGTATCGGCCACCACGGTTGTGTATTGTTTGAGTGCGTCGAGCTGATTCATGAGGAGTGGTGATGATTGATTAAATAACTTTGATGAAATCGGTGATGAACATGCGAGTTAATGGAAGTTAATGGGAGTTAAGTGACGAAAGGCTCAGGCCTCGTTCCTCGAGCATGCAACACCAACCCCAGAAGGCTCAAAAGCGCTAAGCCCACAAAAGCCACGAACGACCAATTG
>DAISKH010000292.1:1287-1771 GCA_036821105.1 Limnohabitans sp. | reverse complement strand
CATCTACATCGTTCGAGAAAATCGAACCTTTGATCAAGTCTTGGGTGACTTGGGTATTGGAGACGGAGATGCGTCTCTCACAGAATTCCCCAAGAGCATCACGGCCAATCAACACGCCTTGGCCCGGCAGTTTGTGGTGATGGACAACTTCTTCGACCCTGGAGAGGTGAGCGGAAACGGTTGGCCATGGAGTGTGAGCGCCAGAGAGTCGGATTTTGGCGTCAAAATGCTCCCTCCCAGCTACGCGCGTCGAGGCGGAACGTACGACTGGGAAGGACAAAATAGAAATGTCTTTGTGGGCTCACCCGTCTCAGAGCGTTCCACCCTGACACCGTCCTTGCCCAAGGACCCCAACATCATGGCCGGTTACAACAATGTTGCCGCCCCGGATGGCCCCAATGGGGAGAAACAACGCGGCTATTTGTGGAGTTCAGCCTTGCGTGCGGGATTGACGGTTAGAAATTATGGATTTTTTACCGGCAAC
>DAISKH010000292.1:0-1277 GCA_036821105.1 Limnohabitans sp. | reverse complement strand
CCAAGCACACTGATTTTTATTTCAGAGGGTTTGATCCAGCCTATCCGGAGATTTACCGTGAGCAAGAGTGGGAGAGGGAATTCAAGGCCTTTGTTGCTAATGGGGACTTGCCTGCTCTCAGTTTGGTGCGTTTTGGACAAGACCACACTGGAGCCTTTGCTGAATCTTTGGACGGTGTGGATACGCCGGAGACGCAAGTAGCCGCCAATGACCATGCCATTGGCCAATTGGTGGAGAGGGTGGCCAAGAGTCCCTATGCTTCTAACACGCTCATTTTTATTCTCGAAGACGACAGCCAATCGGGTCCTGACCATGTGGATGCACACCGCAGTTTGGGTTTTGTGATTGGCCCCTATGTCAAACAAGGCGGGCAGGTGATTCACCAAAAGTACACCACCGTCAACATGCTCAGAACGATGGAGGATGTGCTGGGGATTGATTATTTAAGTGTTAATGACAGCAATCAGCCCCCCATGAGTGAGGTGTTTGACCTCACCCAATCGAGCTGGAGTTTCAACGCCTTGGTGCCCAGTGTGCTGTATTCAACCAAGCTGAGTTTGCCCAATCCATCCAACGTATCCAGTGCATCCTTGGCCTCCTTGGCCTCCAAAGTCAAGCCACGGCATGATGTTCGGTATTGGGCCGCCAAGACCCGGGGCATGGACTTTAGCCAAGAGGACAAAGTCGACGCGGTCATTTATAACAAGTTGTTGTGGAAAGGGCTGATGAAGACAACTTATCCTAAGTCGATGCTCAGGAACGAACGAGATCGAGACTGAGTAGGGGATCAAGCTGAAGAGTTCTTGCCCATTTCGAATTACCCATGATTTTTATTTTTGAATTTTCTATGAAAAAACTATTTTTTTTCTCACTTATGTTGGCCTCTTTGGGTGCAATTGCCGATGTTGAGTTTTCGCAGGCCTTGCCCGATGTCAAGATCAACGAAATACAAGTGCTGGGAACTCACAATTCGTATGCTCAGAAAGTTGACCCCAAACTGCTTCAAATGGTTGATCCCATCTTTGAAAAAATCATTCCTGAGTTCATGAAAAAGATGACCCCCGAGCAAGCGGCGCTGTTTCATGAGGAGCACCCGCATGAGATCAAAATGACCGAGGCGTTGTCTTACTCTCATCCTGATTTGAAAACCCAACTCGAGAGCGGTCTGAGAAGCTTGGAGATCGATGTCAATCCAGACCCCGCGGGAGGCAATTTTTTAGACCCCGCTGGCTACCGTGTTCTAAAGCAAAAGGGGGTGAGCGAATCACAACTCGAGC
>DAISKH010000291.1:0-1776 GCA_036821105.1 Limnohabitans sp. | reverse complement strand
CCGAGTTTAAGATCACCCAACCAGTGATGAAAATTTTCTCGGTAAGCGTTCTCATCCAACGCCATTGCATCATCAAAGGGTGTTAAATTAGCCGCCCAAATACCCGTGAAATGCTCTTTTGCGTAAGCCTTAGCATCTTGTTTCTTGTATTTCATCAATTCACTCTTTTGTCTTTTTACGCATCAAAAATCTCCACAACTTCTCTGAAGTCAATGGAAAATCTATATTTTCATCAACCGATAGCCTTAAAGCATCTCTTGCTGCATTGAGCAAAGAAGCTGGAACACCAATGCAACCAGCCTCCCCCACTCCCTTTGCACCCAATAAATTAAGCGGACTTGGAGTGCTCTCACTGTGTAACTGAATATAAGGGATTTCATCGGCCCTGGGTATAGCATAATCCATCAAAGATCCAGTCAAAAGCTGACCATCGTCGTCGTATACGATTTGCTCCATCATTGCTTGCCCTATGCCTTGAGCGCAACCGCCAATGAGTTGATCTTTAACCAGTTCGGGGGAAATCTGAACCCCCGCATCATCTACAAAAAGAAGCTTCTCGATCGAGGGTAAACCCGTATCCGAATCGATCGACAATCTAGACATGACGCACCCGCAGCTCCAAGCTTCTTCAGAATGAAAAATATCAGATACTAAAATTGGCAATGGTTCACCATTGTTTTTTCTTCGAATGACTTCGCGGCAAACCTTAACGATGGCACTCCCGCCAATCGATGTGCTTCGACTGGCCAAGGCTCCCAAGCCCGGAGGCCCAAAGTCAGTATCGCCTAACTTCACAGTGATCAATGAGGGGTTGCATTGCAGCTCCTTTGCTGCAATATTTGCAAATGTAGTCTCATGACCTTGTCCTTGTGCAGGCGCTCCACAATACAAGCTAAATGTATTGTCTTGCCTCCACTCAATGGAGGCAGACTCCCAGCCCATTCCACATGGTTCAATGTAGAAGGCCACTCCAATACCAACACATTCATTTTGTTCGCGTCTAAGTTGTTGGATTTCCCTTTCCTTATCGTAGTCAAAGAGCTCTTTGGCTTTTACCAAGACTTTGTGGTAGTCACCTGAGTCAAGGGTCTCTCCGGTTGGAGTTTGATAAGGCATCTCCTGTTTGGCAATTAAATTTTTGATACGGAAATCAATCACATCTAACTTACACAATTGAGCCGCTTTGTCCATCAAAGACTCCATGAGTATGGCCGCCTCAGGACGACCTGCGCCCCTATAAATGTTCACAGGCGCAGCATTGCTCAGTGAAGCCTTTCCCGTGATATCGACATTGGGAACTCGGTAAGGACCGGGCAGAATCCTAGACGCATTTCTCATTGGAACAATTGAAGAAAATGGCATCCATGCACCAAGATCGAAAATCACATTGGCAAAAATACTTTGCAAGAGGCCTTCTTTAGAAAAATTAAGTTCTCCCTGGAGAGATGATCCTCGCCCATGCATACCAGTCAAAAATTCTTCTGAGCGTGAAGATACCCACTTGATTGATCTCTGAAGACGTTTTGAGGCCCAGACAACAATTAATTCCTCTGGATAAAGAGAGGACTTGAATCCAAATGCACCTCCAACGTTTTGCATTGAGACTCTGACTTTGTCGATCGGAACATTTAAAAGATTAGAAAAATCAACCTGAGCTCTACTGGGAGTTTGACTGCCTAGTGAAATATGAAAAGAACCTGTATTGCTTTCATAACGGGAAATCATTGAACGCGGCTCAAGGGTAAAAGCAATGACTCGGGGCATTCTTACAGAGGA
>DAISKH010000290.1:0-1787 GCA_036821105.1 Limnohabitans sp. | reverse complement strand
GATGTGTCCAAGCAGTTTGGTCCTTGTGAGGACACCGTCAGGAAATGGCTTGGTGCGTATTTTGCGGGATTATTGACTTTGCCAGGCTTGGAGCCTGTGACTCCCAGAACATTGGCTAAGCCAGCCAGAGTTCACGGTGAAGAGTCCTTTGTTTCCTTGATTGGCCAACATGATTCAGGCCAGATCGTCCCTTTGCCCAAGGCGGGCAAAGATCGGCATATTCCTTTGAATGAAATGGCTATTTTGAAAGTCAGAGCCTCGATAGCGATAGAACAATCCCAAAACCAGCGGTGCATAGAGAGTCCCTACCTGTTCCCCAACCCAAGTACAGGCGAGCCTTTTCAGCAAATTTTTTACTCCTGGGACAAGGCGAGAAAGGCAGCCCATATCGATGAGGTCAGAATGCATGATCTAAGGCACTCATTTGCCTCGGCGATGGTCAACTCTGGCATGACTCTTTATGACGTCAAAGAAATTTTAGGGCACTCCAATATTCGGACCACAGAGCGCTATGCTCATCTGTCTAATTCAAGGCTGAGGCAAGCCGCAGAGTCCGTCACCACCTATTACGATCAACAAGATTGGCTAGGACTGCCTTAATCTAGTATCTGCCACTAAAGGTTAATGGTCAGCACTTGGACCGTGAAAATTGAGTCGAGTGGGCTCCTCGCTGAACTCAATGTTGGTGGTACTCCAATTGAGCTCAATAGGATGTGCCGTCTCAACAAAAGTCACCAACAACTGATACAACGTAAGCAACTCACCCTTTAACTCTTTCACGTCGTATGGAGCCAAATAATCCATAATGGATTTTGCTGGAGGAAGCATTTCATCAAAGAATACTTGCAAATGAGCCTTTGAGATGGAAACAAGCTTTGCGTAACGCACTCGTTCATTGGGTAACGCCCACTCCTCAACCAAGTGTTCCAGGTCTTTAAATTGAGCCGGCAATTTCTTTGTTGCTAGTTCTACTTGATTGTTATTCATTCCGTGTGCTCCATCATCTCTTTGGCAACGGAATAATGCTTTTGCAAAAGCATCTCTTGCTGTGACAACACCACTTGGCCCATTACGCCGGTCTTTAATGAGGCATGAATTGCCTCCATGGTAGAAATATCTTCCCTGAACACCTCTCGGTTTCTGACCCTAAAGTATGAATGCGACAAATGGTCCCCGATGGTTTTAGCGCGATAAGCATAATCGATGACCCGAATTTCGGTGTGATTTTCATCAATGGGCCAAAACCACATGCACTGATGCCAATTCACCCCATTGATCAATACAAAGCAAGGGAACAACTCGGTGATGTCAAAGGCCCAGTTCTCCACTCTTCCAGGATTCACCGATGTAGGGAAATCGGGGGCCGAGGTATCAATATGCGGAAATGCTGGGTACATGAGTCGACCGGCTTCATAGCAAAGCTTCTCCACCGGAGTCATCTTGTGCAAAGGATTGGCCTTAGCCGAGTAACGGCCATGGTGTTCCATGATTTCCAAAAAGGGGCGGTGTCGCATCGGGTTATCGTTACCCCCTTGATAATCGGGTAACGTTGCTTTGTGCAGAAAAAGTGAGTGATACCCTTCTGTAAAGGCATTAATCGTCACATGCCAGTTGGCCTTGACTTTGATAGACCAGTGAGCGATTTGCTCTCGAGTATCAAAAAATCCTTGATACCCGTTGTACATGACTCCAAGCCAGTCTTTTAAAGATTGGCTGGGTTTGTCATCAAAATTAATAAATACAAACGTCTCCCAAACCTCGCAGTGCACTGTGATCAATCCATATTC
>DAISKH010000289.1:0-1806 GCA_036821105.1 Limnohabitans sp. | reverse complement strand
GCGATCTCCACCTACCACACCCGCCAAAACAGAGCCCAAAGCCGCACCAGCAACAGCACCAATGGCTGCAGAGTTGGGGCCATCGGTGGTTTGTTTTGCGTATTGTTGGCAACTTTGCAAATCAGCTTCGTATCGGTTCATATCCAGCCCTTGGGTGTCCACAATCGGGCGATACGTCGCTCCGGCGCAACCCATGAGTAGGGCAGCGAGCGTGAAGCTCGTGAGAAGTGAGCGGTGTTTCATGGAGTTTGTCCTCAATAGAAAAGCGTTGATCAGATTTTAGGCTTTGTGTCACGACCAATGTGTCTAAAGCGTTTGGTTTGAGTGAACTTTCGTGAATATGCTCTAACACTCACCCAGAACCCATCCATGGAACACAGTGGTGCAACTGTGAAAATGCAGATGAGGATCAAATCCTTGATTTCAAGAGGGTGGTGTTGAGCTTGAGCTTGAGCTTGAGCTTGAGCATAGGTTCAGGGTTATGTGGATGGTGATGGCGATCGTGATTGATTAAGTGAGGGCTAGTTTCTCACCAGAGTCGTATCCTGTCTTCTGGAGCCTTGTACATGGCATCCGAGGGTTGGGTTTTGAAGGCTTCATGAAATGCATCATGGTTGATGGCGGCACCATTGGCGCGGAACTCAGGTGGGGAGTGGGGGTCGGTGGTGACTTGCTTCAAAAGAGCAGCTTCGCGTGTTTTACTTCGCCACACCTGTGCAAACCCAAGAAAAAAGCGTTGCTCACCCGTCAAGCCGTCGATCACCGCTGAGGGCTTGCCTCCCAATTGGGCTTGGTAGGCTTTGAATGCAATTTGTAACCCGGAGAGGTCCGCAATGTTCTCACCCAGCGTGAGCTGTCCTTTAATGTGAGTTCCAGGAAGCGGTTCGTAAGCATCATACTGTTTGACCAATGCTTGAGTCGTGCGTTCAAAGGCCGAGCGATCCTCTGGAGTCCACCAGTTGTTGAGCTTACCGGCACCGTCGTATTCGCTCCCTTGGTCATCAAAACCGTGGCTGATCTCGTGGCCAATCACTGCACCTATCCCACCGTAGTTCACCGCATCATCAGCTTTGGGGTTGAAGAAGGGGGGTTGGAGGATGGCCGCTGGAAACACAATTTCATTTTGCGTTGGGTTGTAATACGCGTTGACTGTCTGAGGGGTCATGTGCCACTCTGCTTTATCAACCGGACCATCCACCTTGGCGACGGCTCTTGCCCATTCAAAGCGCAGGGATCGGTCCTTGTTGGCCAACGCACTGGCGGCCTCGATTTTGAGGGCTGAGTAGTCCCGAAAGTGGTCAGGATACGCAATTTTGATGGTGTAGGCCGCCAATTTTTCTTGAGCTTTTTGTTTGGTGGCCGGGCTCATCCAAGTGAGAGACTCAATCGAAACTTTGTAAGCCTGTATTAAATTAGCGACCAAGGCTTTAACGTGGGCTTTGTCGTTGGCACTGAAGTAACGTGCCACATAAAGCCTGCCAATTTCCTCACCCAACGTGTGGTTGAGCTCTTGAATTCCCTCTTGCCATCTGGGCAGAGGCTTTTCAGCGCCTGAGATGACTTTGCCGTAGAACGCAAAGCGAGCATCCCTGAAAGGTTGCGGTAAGACGTTTGAGGCAAAGTTGAGCACTTGTAGTGTCAAATAATCCTTCCAGTCTTCCAAGGGCTCGCTGGCCAACAAAGCCGCGAGGTGCACAACCGCATCGGGCTGCGCCACGATCACGCGGCTAACCTTACCTAGATGAGCATTTTGAAAAAAAAGTTTCCAATCCAAAGCACTGGCGGATTTTTGCAACTCCTCCACAC
>DAISKH010000288.1:0-1840 GCA_036821105.1 Limnohabitans sp. | reverse complement strand
TTTTACTTTTGATCTCTTTGTTTTGTTTTTTTCTTTTTCATTAACTTTGTGAAAGTTTTTCATTCATGAGCGCTATTGTTGATATCGTTGGCCGGGAAATTTTAGACAGCCGAGGCAACCCCACCGTTGAATGTGATGTTCTCTTAGAAAGCGGCACCATGGGTCGCGCAGCCGTTCCCTCTGGCGCCTCCACAGGATCGCGAGAAGCCATTGAACTGAGAGACGGCGACAAGAGTCGTTACCTGGGTAAGGGTGTTTTGAAGGCCGTGGAGCACATCAACACCGAAATTTGCGAAGCTGTATTGGGCTTGGATGCGAGCGAACAAGCGTTTTTGGACAAAACTTTGATTGACCTGGACGGCAGCGAGAACAAATCCAAGCTTGGCGCCAATGCCATGTTGGCCGTCTCCATGGCAGTGGCCAAGGCCGCAGCGGAAGAAGCGGGCTTACCTCTGTACCGTTATTTTGGCGGGATGGGCAAGATGCAAATGCCTGTTCCCATGATGAATGTGATCAATGGTGGAGCTCATGCCAACAATAACTTGGACTTGCAAGAGTTCATGATCATTCCGGTCGGGGCCACGAGTTTTAGAGAAGCGCTCAGATACGGAGCCGAAGTGTTCCATGCCTTGAAGGGCATTTTGAACAAACAAGGCATGAGCACCGCCGTGGGGGACGAGGGTGGTTTTGCCCCCAGTGTTAAAAACCATGAGGCGGCCATCCAGTTGGTGCTCGATGCCATCGATGCTGCAGGGTTCACCGCGGGCTCACAAATTGTGCTGGGCTTGGATTGCGCCTCCAGTGAGTTCTATAAAGACGGTCGCTACGAGCTCTCGGGCGAGGGTTTGAGTCTTGAGGCACCTGCATGGAGCGATATGCTGGCCTCATGGTGTGACAAATACCCCATCATCAGCATTGAAGACGGCATGGCCGAGGGCGACTGGGCGGGCTGGAAAACTCTCTCTGATCGCTTAAAGTCCAAGGTGCAATTGGTCGGGGACGATCTCTTTGTGACCAACACCAAAATCCTCAAACAAGGCATTGATCAGGGCATTGCCAATTCGATTTTGATCAAAATTAATCAAATTGGAACTTTGAGTGAGACCTTTGAGGCCATTGAAATGGCCAAACGTGCGGGCTACACCAATGTGATTTCTCACCGCTCGGGCGAAACCGAAGACACCACCATTGCAGACATTGCCGTAGGCACCAACGCCGGTCAAATTAAAACCGGCTCCTTGAGCCGCAGCGACCGCATTGCCAAGTACAACCAGCTCCTACGCATTGAAGAGGACTTGGGGGACGTGGCCTCCTACCCAGGTCGCCTCGCGTTTTACAACTTGCGTCAAGTCTAAAGCACGTTTAAGATGCGCACTGGAGTGTAGGCAAGTCCTTTCAAATACCGACAAACCTGCACTAAAGCGTATCCCAAACGTCAAGCGACTTCGTAAGACCACACCGCCAACAACTCTTTAGCCCGCCACAACTCCATGCAACGCGCCGTGACTTGGACTCTCCTGACCATCCTTGTGGTTTTGCAAGGACAGTTGTGGATTGGTCGCGGCAGTTTGCCCGAGGTGTGGCGCCTACAACAACAACTCTCGCAACAAGCCCAACTCAATGGCCAGGCTCAAATCACCAATCAGCGATTGAATGCAGAGCTATTGGACTTGAAAAACGGGTTGGAAATGGTTGAAGAGCGCGCCAGAAAAGAGATTGGCATGGTCCGCGCCAATGAAATATTCGTTCAACTGGGCAAATAAGCCCACCTTAAGCTCAGAACACCACCGAGCCCCAAGTTCAGCAAAAAACTCGCCACACCCCTACAAGGTGTGAAGGC
>DAISKH010000287.1:0-1858 GCA_036821105.1 Limnohabitans sp. | reverse complement strand
TTGGAGTGGTTTTCATGGCCAGTTTGGTCTTCACTGTCATGGCCCACGGTGTGAAATCCCTCTTGGCCTCATTCACTGTCGACACACTAAGCAAGACTGCACAGCCCTCATCAGTGGTAGACCTCTCGAGCGTGAGTGCAGCCAGTAGCGCACTTCCCTCAAGCTTAGAGCGCGAGTTGCTGCAACTCTTTATTCTGAGCATCTTGGTGGCCTACTTTGTGTATTTTTGGAGGAAGGGGCAAACCTTGGCCATGAAGACCTGGGGCCTGGAGCTCATCACGCGTGAGGGGTATCGATTGAGCACCCAACAAGCCCTTCAACGTCTGGCACTCAGTTGGTTCTGGTTTTGGCCCCCCTTGGTTTTATTGATTCCGTTTGAGGTGTCATGGCTCGAGCGAAGTGGATTCGCGATGCTCTGGGTGTCAGTGTGGGCGGTCCTGAGCCTTTTCCATCCGAGAAAACAATTTTGGCATGACGACTGGGCGCGCACCCAACTGGTCTTGGCTCCAGAGCGATCTGATCAATCCAAGGACCTGGTCTAAGCCGGTGCTATGCTTGACCCTCTTGACTAAACAAACGTCTTTGTGAAATCAATTGCCTCTTGTGAGTATCTTTGAGGGTTTTTCAAGGCCCACCTTTCACTTTGATCAAAAACTGGGATGAATTTTTCATTCCTCCCAGTTTTGTCACAATCCATGGTGAAAATACGAGCAACCGGATATGAAAAGCACCCAAGAAACCCAAGAACAAAAAAAGAGGCGTGGCCTCTCGCGGATCTGGCATGCTTTGGGGTTTTCACTTGAAGGCCTCAAGGCAGGATGGTTTGAGACAGCCTTTCGTCAAGAGAGCTTATTGGCGTTGGTGCTGATACCGTGTGCATTTTTTCTAGGTCACAACTGGGTCGAAGTGGCCATGCTCATCGGTAGCGTTTTATTGGTGATGGTGGTGGAGTTGCTCAACACCGCCATCGAATCGGCCATTGACCGTGTTGGGGCTGACTGGCATGCTCTGTCCAAGAGAGCGAAAGATTTGGGCTCAGCTGCCGTGCTACTCGCTTTGCTACTGTGTCTTGGGGTGTGGCTCAGCGCAATTTGGCATGCCGATTTTTGGATGCCATTAAGAACCACTTTAAGTTTTTGAGATCAGCTCTCTTTGCTTGCCCAACGAATAGCCCCCAGTGAGCAAGCCTATCGCCGTCACCAATCTCTAGCGAATTGATGACGAGACAAGTCTTTTAAACCGCTTGCTCGCCAGTTTCGCCTGTGCGAATGCGAACAGTTTTCTCAACCGAGGTGACGAAGATTTTTCCATCCCCAATCTTTCCCGTCCTCGCCGCCGAGACGATGGCGTCCACACACGCATCCACATCCTTGCTGTTGACCACCACCTCAATTTTGATCTTGGGTAAAAAATCAACCACATATTCTGCACCGCGGTACAACTCGGTGTGACCTTTTTGCCGACCAAACCCTTTGACTTCCGTCACGGTGAGCCCTGTCACCCCACACGCGGCCAAGGCTTCACGGACTTCTTCCAATTTAAAAGGCTTGATGATGGCTGTGATTTGCTTCAAAACGTGTCTCCTCAATGTGTCGGTTCTGTAAACTGTATTATGCCCTGAACTTGCTGGTAATGGGATAGCGCCAGTCCTTACCAAAACTGCGATGCGTGACACGGATACCCACTGGTGACTGTCGACGCTTGTACTCATTGATTCGAATGAGCCGGGTGACCAAAGCCACATCCTCGGCGCTAAAGCCCTCCTTCACAATGTCGACTGCACTTTGGTCCTCTTCCATGAATCGAGACAAAATCGCATCCAAGACCTCATAGGGCGGCAAACTGTCTTGATCGGTTT
>DAISKH010000286.1:0-1884 GCA_036821105.1 Limnohabitans sp. | reverse complement strand
CCAATGTCACCAATGTCACCAATGTCACCAAATTCACGATTGAACCTTGTCTGAATCCTCTAGACGAGAGCACTCAATTGTTGAGCGGCAAAGGCAATTCCAAGTGGAGAGTAAGCTCCCCGAGCGTCATGCTTAGCGCTCAAGTGTTGTGCCTTTAAATAAGGGATGGTGCCCAGGTGGGGGGCTTGGAGCATTTTCTGTAAGGTTTGAATGTTCTCGTCTAGGCGGCCCATGTCTTGATCGATGCAGTTGGCCACCCAGCCATGAAGCTGCAAGCCTTTGGAGGCAATGCACTGCTCGGTCAAGAGCGCGTGGTTGATGCACCCCAGTCTCATCCCCACCACCATGATCACGGGCAACATGAGTCTTTGTGCCAAATCACCCAAGGTTTGGTGAAAATTGATGGGCACCAAAAATCCTCCTGCACCTTCGACCACCATGGCGTCAAACTGAGCCGCAAGCTTTTGGTAATGACTCACCATGAGATCCAAATCGAGCTCAATGCCCAGCTCATGTGCGACCAAGTGAGGGGCTGCGGCCTCGTCCAAAATATAGGGACAAATGTCCTTTGCGCTCAATGGTGCGTGACTGCTCAGACGCAAAGTCTCCAAGTCTTCGTTGATTTTGACGCCCTGTGGTGTCCAGAGGGTCCCCGCCACGACGGGCTTAAAGCCAGCGACGCGCAAGTTTCTTTCTTGCAATCGGTGGATGACAGCACCGGCTACCAAAGACTTGCCTACCTCAGTGTCGGTGCCGGTGATGAAAAAGCCTTGGGGCGCTAAAGTTGAGGTCATAGGCGTGTAGGGTGAACGGGGTAAGAGCTGAATTTTTGAATTGAATGAATCACTGAATGACTAAATGACTTTTTCGTTTCTTTGATTCATCCATTCATCTTTCCATCTTTTCACCATCTTAAACTTTTTGTGCGCTAACAGACACACTTTGCTCAGCACGCTGCAAGTGCTCAATGAGTCTGTCCACATCGGCCAGACTGTGTTTGGCACAAAACGTGATCCTCAATCTGCTTTTGCCATCTTCCACGGTTGGGGGGCGAATGGCGGGGATGAGGTATCCCCAGTTTTTAAGGAGTGAGGAGGCTAAAAGTGCATCTTGTGCACTGCCCACGATCAAGGGTTGTATGGGCGTGAGGCTGGGCGCCAATTGCCAGTGCCGAAATCGTGCCTTGGCACGCCAGTGTTCAATCAGGTGCTGCAACTGTGCTCGCCGCCTATGTCCCTCAGCACTCTCAATCACTGCCAAGCTTTGCAGCGTTGCATGAGCCAAGGCTGGGGGTGAAGCGGTGCTATAGATGTAGGGTCTGGACTTTTGAAATATCCATTCACACAGGGTTGCTGGTGCACAAACAAAAGCACCACTCACCCCCACCGCTTTACCCAGGGTACCCATGTAGACGATGCGCCCAGAAGATACACCCAAATGCTCCAAAATCCCGTGTCCTTGCTCGCCTAAGACCCCAAAGCCATGAGCATCATCAAGCACCAAGAGCGCCTCAAAACGATCTGCCAGCGCGAGCAGTGACTTTACCGGAGCCATGTGACCATCCATGCTGAAGACCGCATCGATCACGATGATCTTTAGCGGGTTCACGTCTGTGGCCAAGCGGGACTCCAATCGGTCTAGAAAGTCCGTATCAAAGATGTGCAAACTCACAGGGCGGAGTTGCCGGGCCAAGCGAATGCCGTCGATGATGGAGGCGTGATTGAGCCTGGCCGAATAAATACTCACGCCCGTGGAGTGTTCTGAGCTTCTAGGTGTTTCTTCTTCCGTGGGGCCCATTCTTACATGCACCAATTCCGAGAGTGCTCCCATGAGACTGAGGTTGGCGGCGTAGCCGCTGGAAAACAATAAGGCCTGGGCCTGAGG
>DAISKH010000285.1:0-1963 GCA_036821105.1 Limnohabitans sp. | reverse complement strand
GCTCACCGCAGTGAATCTTTGGGTGGATGGAGCGTTGCAGGCCAAAGGCGTCAAGCCCGTGCTACATAGTTTGCAGTCTGATTTTGAGGTAGAAGTGGTGTTCACGGCCAGTTTGACCTTGAAGTGTCCAAGTGTGGCTTTGGTGGTCACCGACCACACCGGGCGCAACATCACGAGTTGCAGTAATTTCTATGATCAGGTGAGCCTCAATCGAGACGAACTGGGCGTTGGCAAAGCCCGTGTGGTGTTCCCTAAATTCCAACTCCTCCGAGGCCAATATGCCCTGAATGTGTTTTTGATGTGTGAGCGTGCCATTCACATCTACGACCATGCCCAAGTCTGCGAGTTTGAAGTCGAGCAAGAGGGGCGTGAAATTGGGTTGGTGTCCTTGAACCGCAACTGGGTGGAGTGAGATATTTCATTCAAAGCCCACCCATGAATGGTCAAGATCAAATCTCACATCTAACTTCGTTTTTTCTAACAGAAGTCCAAATAAGGATTTTCTCCTTCTGCCTTGGATTCATTTGAAGTTGAAGGCTCTATCAATAGAATTCTTTCTGGAACTTTGTGCAGTTTCTAGGGGCCCTATTTTTGCGTGCACAATAAACACCCTTGTCACCAAACCAACCCATGTCACCCAACTTTATCCAGCAAAGGTGGATTTCTGAACCCCAACCTTTTCTTCAAAGCTAGGCTTAAAAGGCACTTTATACGCCTGGACTATTCTTGGCTGCTGCCCCTCATGGCCAGAATGCCCCGCCGCTTGGGGCGTGCAATGGCTCGTTTAAGAGGCCATCTTTATGGGGTTCGTCACCGAGATTGGCGAGAGTTCAGTTTTGATGACCGGGTGTATGAGCGCACCCTTCAAGCGCTTGTTGAGTTGTGCCCCGAGGCAAACTCAAAAGAAATAGAGGACTTCCAAATCAAGCGCTACCAAGCGCAATCTTTGGAGGAATATGAGGCGGCATGCCTCAGTGCGGGGGTAACCTCCTCATGGCCCGTTCGGTATGAAGGGTTGGAGAGCGTCAAAAAGGTCTTGGCTGAGCATGGACGCTTGGTGTTGTTGACCTCTCACTTTTCCAGTAGCATTTTGGGGACCTCCTTTTTAAAGTCCCTGGGGGTACCGGTTCTCGGTATGAGCTCAAGCGCAGTGCACGACCCCAGGGTCCATCCTGCCATCTCAGACTTTTACACACAGAAGTACCTGGCTTTTGAGCCCCACTTGAACGGAGGCTCGATCCTGCACCGAGAGGGCAACACCAAGCGGTTTGTGCAGTTCTTAAAGCGCGGTGGTGTGTTGGTCATTGTGGGTGACTTGCCCCCCGAACCCAGTGAAGAAGGGTTGGCCAAGGAATTTTTAGGTCAAGAACGGCGGTTTGCAGCGGGCGCACAACGACTGGCTGATCTATTCAAGATACCCCTCTTGGCCTTTGTCTGTGAGGCTCCAGAAATTACCCAGGACGGTATGCATTGCTTGCGTTTCTCGGACCCTGATGAAGATCCTTATGGCTTTATTGCACGGGCCATTGCGAAGAACCCCTCCCAATGGTGGGCCATGGATTTGTTACCGGTTTACCCACGAGTGCAGGCTTCTATGGAGCCCAAAGAGTCATGAGCACCGATTCGTTCCTAGACCCCAAGAGTTCATACCCCTTTGTTCATCTCTTGATGGCCACATGCGATGGTGGGTCTTATATCACGGAGCAACTCGAATCCTTGGCCCGTCAAGACTATCCCCAATGGACATTGACGGTGAGTGACGATGGCTCGGTGGATGAGACGCTTAGCCTGGTACAGGCCTTCGCTCAAAAGACTCCCCAATCGGTTCGAATCATTTCGGGTCCCAGATTGGGGGCCACTCGGAATTTTGTGCATTTGGTCCAATGGGTGAACTGGATTAACAATTACCCAAGCAAGGCCCCAAGCAAAGACCAAATCACAGACCAAGATCAACACCAAGACC
>DAISKH010000284.1:0-2001 GCA_036821105.1 Limnohabitans sp. | reverse complement strand
CTTGATCAATGGCCATGGCCTGTGTCTTCCTATTTAAGTTAGCCGTCAAAGGGTCTGAGAGTCAAATGATCAAAGGATGGAATTAAAGGTATTGATCAAGACAATTGCTCGAGAAGAATCTCGCGCAACTTGAACTTTTGAATCTTCCCAGAGGGAGTAGACGGCATGGCGTCACGGATGACGAGCTTTTCGGGGATGTATTGAAGGGCGACCTTTTGCTCTTTCAAATAGTTCACCATCCCCTGAAAATCCAGGTGTTGTTCGGGCTTTAAGACCACAACAGCACAGGCGCGCTCACCCAGGCGCTCATCCGGATAGGCCACGATCGCAGCCATGGCGATGCTCGGATGACGATAAAGTAAGGACTCGATTTCAACCACTGGGATATTCTCGCCCCCACGGATGATCACGTCTTTACTCCGACCAGTGATGCGCACATAGCCCTGTGCATCGATTCTGGCCAAGTCCCCCGTGTCAAACCAACCTTCTGCGTCAGTGTTATTGAGGTGGGCACGCTTCAAGTAACCTGCAAAGTTGGAGCAAGTGCGCAAGAAAAGCTTACCGGGTTGATCCACAGTAAGCCTTTGACCGCTCTCATCCACCACCTTGATCTCTACCCCAGGGAGGGGCACGCCATCGGTGGCAAAGGCCCGCTCGTCAGGGTCATCGAGCTCAATCAAGGTGACCGCACCGTTCTCGGTCATACCCCAAGCCGAGACAATTTTGGTTCCCAAATAACTTCTCGCTTGCTCCACCAAGGGGCCAGGAATGGGGGCGCCTGCACACAAGAATGTTTTAAGTGTCTCTACGGACTGCCCGGTCTCTTTGACGGTCTTGGCCAGGTCGGTCAAAAATGGGGTTGAGGCCATGGTGAAGCTCACGTTTTCTTGGCGAATCAATTCAATGGCTTTCACTGGATCCCAGACATCAAGGATCACAGCACTGCTCTTGAGCATGATGGGCATCATGAGCCCGTACATAAACCCCGTTTGATGCGCCATGGGAGAGGCCATCAAAACGACATCATCTTGACTGAGTCGTAAACGCTTGGCGTAGGGAATGATGTTGGCCATGACGGTGTTGGCCGTGTGCATGACGCCCTTGGGTTCTCCGGTGGTGCCAGAGGTGTAGATCAATTGGGTGACCTCATCAGGGCCTGGGCGGTGCTGCGTCAAGATCTGATGCGCATCGCTTTCTTTCTCCCACTCCACATCGCTTAGCAAAGACTCAAAACTGTTGCTCGCTTCTCCTCCGACCACAATCAATTGCTGTAAGTGGGGGAGATCAGGCTTCAAGGCCGTGACCATCTTCTCAAAATCAAAGCCGCGAAAGACCTTGGGAATGATGAAGGTCTTCACCTCGCCGTGTTTAAGCATAAAGGAGAGCTCACGCTCGCGAAAAATGTGCATGAGCGGGTTCAAGACTGCACCAATGCGAGAACACGCCAAGTAGGTCACGGTGAATTGCCACCAATTGGGGAGTTGACACGCCACGATGTCATTTTTTTCAACCCCTAGTTTGGTCAAACCAATGGCGACCCGATCGGCCATTTGGGCCAATTCTTTGTAGGTAAAACGTCGAACCTCTTGACGCTCAGAGGAGACGGCCGTCAGGGCCAACTTGTCTGGGAATTGGGCCACACAATCATCCAAATCCTGGTTGATCGTTCGGTCGTGCCAAAGTCCTTGAGCAATGCACTGGGCTCTACGGGGAGGGATCAAGACTGTATCGAATTCCATCGTTGTCTCCTGATGTTTTTATATGTGATGCGGTGATGTCTTAGAAAACTACTTTGATTAACTTCTTTGATTGACTTCTTTCAATGTCACACATTGTTTTGAAAAGCTTGGCCCTTTAATAGCACCCTACTCACGCTGGCACAAACTTGCGACCCGCCCGAGTTCTGGCGATGATGGTCTTCATGATTTGGGCCGTCCCGTCGCCAATTTGGAAACCCAGCACATCCCGAAGACGTTGCTCCATGAGCCCTCGGTCATAGCC
>DAISKH010000283.1:0-2038 GCA_036821105.1 Limnohabitans sp. | reverse complement strand
TTAAAGTCTATTCTTTTTTTCCCCAACTCATTCCATTCAAAAATGTCCTTGCACACCCTCATGCACAAACCCCAAAAAACAAAAAAAAATGCGGCATTTTCCGCCCTCGCAATTGCCACCGCATTGGTTTGGAGCTTGGGTTCTTGGGCACAAAGTTATCCCACTAAACCCATTCGAATGGTCATTCCATTCACTCCGGGAGGGAGTACAGATATTTTGGCCAGAACCATTGGCCAAGAGTTGACCAAAGCATGGGGTCAGGCGGTGGTGCTAGACAATGTGGCTGGGGCTGGGGGCTCGATCGGTGCAGATCGGGTGGCCAAAGCCGCGCCTGATGGCTACACATTGCTCATGGGGCACATCGGCACCTTGGCGGTCACCCCCTCCTTGTATCCAAACTTGCCCTATGATCCCATCAAGAGCTTTACTCCCGTTGCCTGGGTAGCCAAGGTGCCCAATGTGTTGGCTGTTTTTCCTGGGGTTCCCGTAAATTCTGTCAAAGAACTGATTGACCTTGCCAAGTCCAAGCCCAACGGATTGAACTTTGGGTCCGGTGGCAACGGTAGTGCGGCACACTTGGCAATGGAGTTTTTTGACTTACAAGCACAAATCAATATGGTGCATGTCCCCTACCGTGGGACCATTCCTGCAGTGACCGATTTGGTGGCGGGTCAAGTCCAAGTGATTTTTACAGGCGCACCCGCCCTGAGCTCTTTCATCAAAAGTGGACAATTACGAGCCTTGGCTGTATCGAGTAAAGTCCGACTTCCTAGCCTACCAGACGTTCCCACGGTGGCCGAGAGTGGTCTCAAAGGCTTGGCCCGCTTTGAGGCCGACCAGTGGTATGGTATTGTGGCCCCCGCTGGCACACCCTTAGCCGTTGTGAATAAACTCAATGCACAAATCAATGAAGCGTTGAACTCGTCTGAGATCAAAAAACGATTCGAAAACGAAGGTGCCTTGGCAGCACCTACGACGCCTGAGGTTTTTGGCCAGTTAATTGTGAGTGAAATCGAGCGATGGCGTCCAGTGGTTCAAGCTTCAAAAATCAAACCCGATTAATTTGATTCATTCGACTACAACCTAATGATCTTTCGATCACTCTATACGAACCCCGGTTTCCTTGACCACTTTGGCCCATTTCACTAGTTCAGCGCGTAAATACTCATGCGCTTGAGCGGGTGAGCCACCAACGCCTTCAAAACCTACCGCATCGAGTTTACTCAAAAAGTCTGGGTTTTTGAGTACGGCGGCAGTTTGTTCATTCATTTTTTTGATGATCTCGACGGGTGTTTTTGCGGGGAAAAATAATCCAACCCAGGTGTAGTCAACAAAGCCCGGATAACCCGACTCTGACAAAGTAGGAACATCGGGCAGTGAGGTGTTTCGCTTGGCACTGGTCACGGCCAAGCCTCTCACTCGGCCACTTTTGACCAACTCGACACCAGCGGGTAGCGCCACACTGGCCAACTCCGTTTGTCCCGCCATGGCCGCTTGGAGCGCTGGAGTAGCGCCTTGGAAGGGAATGTGGGTTGCTTTAACTTTCGCCAAAACGTTGAGCAAATACTCCGCCGTCAAATGAGGGGTTGTACCCGCCCCAGCGGTACCAAAGTTCAGATGTCCCTCAGGGCCCATGGCCACGACTTCTTGGAGAGTTTTGGCTTTAAGTCCAGGATAGGACACCAATAAATTGGGACTTGATGCAACAATGCTTGCCACCACCAAGTCGCGCTCGGCGTCAAACCCAGGGTTTTTAAGGAGTGACTCATTCACCGCCAATGAACTGGTATTGACCAACACGGTGTAACCATCTGGAGGAGCTTTGGCCACAGTTAAACTGGCGATGTTGCCGCCTGCACCTGCCTTATTTTCAATCACCACAGCTTGGGCAAATGCCTCACCAAGCTTTTGACCTAAAAGCCTGGCAATGATGTCGGCAGGCCCCCCGGGGGCAAAGGCGACGACGAATTTAATGGGTTTGGTTGGGTAACTCAGAGCAGGATTGGATGCTGAGTTGTTTTGAGCAAAAGTAAAACTT
>DAISKH010000282.1:0-2051 GCA_036821105.1 Limnohabitans sp. | reverse complement strand
TCTGGGTCGCCTTCAAAGCCACCCAAAATGTTGTAGGCCTCAAAACCCGCATCGCTCGCCGCCATTGCTGCAGCAATGGAGCGCACCCCACTGCGACACAAGAGTGCTACTTTTTGGGTGCCCGCAGCATCACATGCGGCCTTGACCTGTGACTCGAAGTTGGCGTTCACTTGCATGCCAGGCCATTGTTTCCAGGCTGCTGCCACGGCACCAGGCACAAAGCCCACCCACTCGCGCTCGGCGTCGGTTCTGACATCCACCAACACCGCCTCTCCACTTTGCATCCACTCCCAAGCGGTTTGAGGCGTGATGTCTCCTGCATATCCGAGGTCAGATTGAGCGGGTGTTGAACTTTGTGTCATCTTTGAATCCTTTGAAAACGTATCTTGGCTGATCTGGTCGCACCAGGTGACTTCATGCGCGGGTTAAAAACCTTACCCTATTACGCTCAACAAAGTCACTGGTTCAAACCAGACTTTACCGCATCAAACGACTTTGACGCTCAAATTGGGCAATCCATCGATGTGCATTTCAATCACATCTCCCACCACCACGGGACCCACATTTTCTGGTGTGCCAGAATAGATGATGTCGCCAGGAAAGAGTTCATTGGCTTCTGAGAGCTTCACAATTTGTTCGGCCACAGACCAAATCATTTGGTTCAAATTGGCGTTTTGGCGAATCTTGCCATTCACTTTGAGCCAAATTGCGCCCTCCTTGAAGTGACCCGTCTCAGAGACTTTGTGAATGGGACCAATGGGTGCGGAGTGATCAAAGCTCTTGCCAATTTCCCAGGGCTTCTTTTGCTCACCCATCATGTTTTGCAGGTCGCGCCGGGTCATGTCTAGTCCCAAGGTGTAGCCCCACACGTGATCGAGTGCTTTGTCCAAGGTGATGTTCTTGCCCCCCACGCCAATCGCCGCAACGAGCTCGGCCTCGTGGTGGTAGTTTTTGGTGAGCGACGGATAGGGGTGATCCACCACCTCACCAATGGGCACATACTGAATGGCGTCGGTTGGCTTTTGAAAGAAAAAGGGTGGTTCACGGGTTGGATCTGAACCGCGCTCAATGGCGTGGGCCGCGTAGTTGCGCCCAATGCAATAGACACGGCGAATGGGAAACACCTCGTCACTGCCCACCACAGGGAGTGTGACTTGAGGAACCTCAAAAGGCGTTTTCTTGGACGCTTTGTCTGCGGCAAGGGACTGCTCTGCGGTTAGGCTCAAGGCTGTAGCGCCTGTTATGGCAACACCTTTCAAGCTATCGCTTAAAAATCCACGGCGGTCTTTCATCTTGGGACTCCCTTTGAAATGGTTTTGGGTTTTGAGTAAAGGTTTGAAGCTCAAAAAGCTCTGATCTCTCTTAGAGCTTCTTTTGACGATATTATGTGCCTTTGTTGACCCTCCATCACCTATCCATTTCCCTGTGATCACAAGTCCCCTTCGCCAATACCGAACCCAAGTGCTCGCTCAATGCCAACTCGCTCGCGAGAGGCAGCACTTGGAGCACGCCTCAAGGCTCCTCAAAGAGGGTCGACCTGAGAGGGCGCGAGCCAGTGAAGCGGCTTTGGGCTTGGCCGAGGCCAGGATGCTTTTGCCTGAACACCAGCAGGCCCTCTCCAATTGGGACACAGGTTTTACAACCTGGCCCGCGCTTCATGACCATGGAGATCGGCTTTGGTGGCTTTGCAACGTCAACCACAGAGGACTTTTCCCATTTACCCAAGGCTTGGACCCCGTTTGGGAAAGATCGCTACAAGACAACGCTCACCAAGACATTGAAATCGTTTGCGACCTGAACATCGATTCAAACCCGTTGAGCAAGGTCTCTGATCAACCCCAACGCCAAGACGTGCCCGTCACACGCCTGGCCCAAAGCCTGGTGAGCGCCTTCTCCCATATCCCCATGCAAGAGGCTTCTTTGGTGTTTGAGACCCGAGTGCACTTGAAACTCTTGGGCTCAGACGCGCACCAGCTCGAAGTTTTTGCTCAACTCGCCAGAAAAACTTGGAGCCTGATGCTCAAAACCCATTTCAAACAAGGCACAAAAGC
>DAISKH010000281.1:0-2070 GCA_036821105.1 Limnohabitans sp. | reverse complement strand
TTTGTCAATAGAGTGACCTGACCCCTCTGCAATGCTGGCTTTCACTCCTGTGAGCCTGGCAAACTCAAGCACCGACTCAGGATTGCTTTGCCAGTCTTCACTGCCCACATGGATTTCACAATGGATCGGGGTATTGAACTGTCCCCTGGCGATCAAGTCTTGAAGGACTCCTGCTCTGGCAGGTATGAAGTTCATTCTGGTTTCAGTATTGCCAAATTCCCCCAAAATAGGTGAGAGCACCAAGACTTTCCCAATGAAAGGTTTCAATTGGGTTTGTGCGTGAAGGAATAAATATGCTCCAAACGAATTGGCAATCACTCTCGAATCACTGTGCCAATGGTGGTCTTCCAAGTCCTTGGCGATGGTGTTGACTTGCTCGGTGAAGGAGAGTTTACGGAAATCATCGACAGTGGCACGCCCAACAATATCAAACCGCCGCCTCATCAACTCCTGGCCCAAACCCGTGTCCAGTCGTCCGCCGTGCCCTGGCAAGTAGTAAATCAGTGATTTCATCGGGCTTTTAATCTTTGAGATTTTTACTTATTCTGTTTTTTTAATTCTTAACTTGGGACTCTTTGGGCATGACCCCTGAGACACTCCACTCATAGGCAAACTCAATCCATCGTTGGCCCTCTAATGACAAAAATTCCTTTTCTGGCTTGATCCCCACTCGCCCCAGATCGAGTCGATCGGCATCCCAGCAGGTCTGGATGGTGGGGTCCGAGTGAACCGCCCCTTCGCTGTGCCCCTCCATTGCCTCCACCAACAAGGCCATTTGGGCCTCACTCACCTCAAAGAGCACATGGTTCAAGGTTTGAGCGTACTGCGCTGCACGCCGTCCATGATTGGGGTCTCGGTACTCGTTGTGACGCTGGCTGTCATGGAGGAAAGCAAAGAGTTTCACTACCTCCAGGTCTGCACCGACCCTCTCCCCGATCACCAAACCATGGTGGAGCACCCTAGCCCAATGGCTCGGGCCATGGTCGCCCCGTTGATTGATTTTGAGTTGCCCCACCACCTCTTTGAGCAATTTAGCTTTGTCGAACATTCACACCCCTTTAGGTAGCCCCTAGGATATCAAACCATCAAGACCGGTGCCATCCTTCAGTCAACAAAATTAGGGGGTCGTGGTTTAACCCCACCAAGACATCCACCGTCTTGGACACTGCCATCTCAGCGAATACCCAGGAACTCTTTGACCTTGTGCTTCAAAGACTTTGGAGTCCCAATGTTTCCTGAGTTGTTGTCTAAATGAGTGCCCCAACTTGCCTCCCGAATATGGGGGAATTGGTTTTTTAGTAGAAGCTCCATGGCGTTTTCGTCAAGAGGGTTCAGCCTCAAGAGCACAGTGTCGAGCAAACGCTTGGCGTGACGTTCGAGCTCACAGTCCCCGCCCAACTTATCAGATAACCACTGCAGCATCACACACCAAAACGCAACCTGCTCATCCTTGGTTTTGAAGCGTTCGTTTTTGGTGATCAGTGTCCAAACGCTCGAGTCTCTCAACATGGTACTCAACTGCTCAATGAGGTCACCCAAGTCTTTGTTCGTGAGGGCCACCTGGTTGACATGGGCGATGATGCGTTTAGGCGTAAAACCTTGATCGATTTCGCTTCCTACGTCGTCTTGGTGTGACTTTTTAAACCCACTGCTGCCGTCCGAATCGACCTTCAAAAAGTCTGGGATTTCGTAGTCATCCATGTTCATGCAGGCCAGTACGTCCACCTTGTTCGCAGCTTGCACCCGGTTGGTTCTCCAAACGCTTGGCACGGCCATGTCTGAATATTTCACGGGAGAGGCCACACTGCGACACGCCAAGACTTGTTGGTACTTGGGGCTCATCGTCTGGCCAAATCCCCCCCAACCCGCCGCTTGCATTTGCTCGATGCGCTCAAGAACTGGTAAACCCTCAGCCTTGTCAGCCTCCTCACGCTCGTGGACCAAGATCAGATGGGTGTATTTGCTGGGCAATTGGTACTGGAGCGCCAACTCGGTGGCGAGTTTTTCATCGGTGAGGCTTGAGAGGTAAGCTGCAGCGCAAATCCTGGCCACCACCGAGTTGTCTCGACA
>DAISKH010000280.1:0-2072 GCA_036821105.1 Limnohabitans sp. | reverse complement strand
GGATGGCAGTGAGCTCTGTGGGCGGTGTGGTGACCCCGGGTCAACGTTTGATGGACGTGGTGCCTGTGGGCGAGTCGTTGTTGGTGGATGCCAAAATTCCTCCCCATATCATTGACAAAGTTCACGCAGGTCAAAGTGTGGAAGTTCGCTTCTCAACCTTTGCCAACTCACCCGGCTTGGTCTTGGACGCTACTTTGCAGACTTTGTCCTCAGATGTGGTCAATGAGCAAACGCCCATGGGTATGCAAATGTATTATTTGGCCCGCGTACAAATTTCCCCCAAAGGCATGGCCCAATTGGGCTCACGCGTGATGCAGCCTGGGATGCCCGCCGAAGTGTTGATCAAGACCGGTGAGCGCACCTTCCTGACTTACTTGTTGCACCCCTTGACCAAGCGGATCGCAGCTTCGATGAAAGAAGAGTAAGCCCACAAAAAAGGAGAAGAGTTAAGCAACACCTTTAGTCATTCTTTAGGTAACAGCTTAACTCCAACTGCTTCTCAAACAAACCCAACAACACAAGAGCCCAATGATGACGACACCCTCGACATCGCTGGGCTCTTTGCATTCAGTGTCCAATCCGCCTCAAAAGTCAAAGGAGACTATTGCTGGCAAAGTGGCACTCGTAGTCCCAACCTACCAAGCCGGCGCTGCTTGGCTTGATTTCATCCAAGCGGTCGTGACCCAAGTGGGGGTTGATTTAGAGGTGTGGGTGGTGGACTCCAACTCCAAAGACGAAACAGTGTATTTAGCCCAGACTGCGGGTTGGAACACGCTGATTTTGGGCAGTCAACCTTTTAACCATGGGGGAACTCGGCAATGGGCAGTGGAGCAAGTTGGAGATGGGGTTGAGTTTATTGTGCTCATGACACAGGATGCGCTATTAGCGACGCCAGATGCCTTGAATCAATTGCTGCAGCCTTTTACCGACCCACAAGTGGGAGTGGTCTATGGGCGTCAACTCCCTCATACAGATGCAACTTTGCTGGCGGCAAGGGCTCGGTTTTTTAATTATCCTGAGAGAAGTTTTGTGAATACGTTCGAGGACCGAGAGCGTTTGGGACTAAGAGCTGCTTTTTGTTCAGACTCTTTTGCAGCCTATCGGCTCAGTCACTTTAGGGCGGTGGGAGGTTTTCCCAGGCACGTGATCATGGGAGAAGACATGTGGGTAGCGGCCAAGATGCTGATGGCGGGTTTTAAAGTGGCCTATGCTGCTGAGGCCTTGGTCTATCACTCCCACAACTATGGTTTTCTAGAAGAATTTCAACGTTACTTTGATACCGGTGTGTTCCATGCCCAAGAACCGTGGCTCATCGAGACGTTTGGTTCTGTGAAGAGCGAAGGGCTCAAAATGCTCAAGTCGCAACTTCTATATGCTGATGACAAGATCAACCCAGGAATTCGGGCTCAACCGACTGATGAGTTGGCGCAGGGTTTTGAGCCATATCGCTACAACGCTCAACTGCAAAAAATACGTTCCAGTAGGATGAGAAGATGGTGTTATTTTCTAGAGGTACTGGTTAGAACGGCGAACAAGCTCATTGGCTATCGAATGGGAAGGGCTTACTTCTATTGGCCTCGGTGGGTGATCAAGCGATGCAGTTCTTTTAAAAATTACTGGTAGCTCTAGAGCCTAATTTAAAGGTAGGATGATTTGAAAAGCTATCGTGATTGTTTCTTTACTTAAAGTATTTTGAAAACCTTAGGCCTTGAGAAATTCTTTTGTTTTTGTCCAAGACCAAGCATTGGCATCTTTGGCCGCCAAGGTGGGTTGAGCGTTTTGGGTTTGGTGGGGCAGTTTTTCCAGTGGCCAGGCAATATTGAGCTCAGGTGCATTCCACAGTAATCCCTTCTCGTGCTCAGGGTGCCAGTAATCGGTGGTTTTGTACAAAAACTCTGCGCTCTCAGACACCACCAAAAAGCCGTGGGCAAGACCGGGAGGAATCCACAATTGTTGGTGCGTTTGGGCATTCAAATAAACACCAAACCATTGTCCAAATGTTTTAGACCCCACCCTTAAATCTACTGCGACATCGTAAACCTCACCACTGATCACACGCACCAATTTGCCTT
>DAISKH010000279.1:0-2095 GCA_036821105.1 Limnohabitans sp. | reverse complement strand
ATGTCTTGGCCAGCGTTGCCTCCCCCAACACCCAGATCGAAGTCCATGGAATCGAAAAACGCGGAGGTGTTGGTGATCAGTACCGGTACCTTGAATTCATCGAAACGCAAGAGGTCCTCGAAAACGTGGAGTTGGCCACGCGTCAAGGTTTTGATGCTTTTCTGATTGGCAACATCTGTGACCCAGGACTGAGGGAGGCGCGTGAGATCACTGACATGCCCGTGATTGGGCTTGGCGAGACCTCCAGCCACATTGCTAGTCTCATGGGCGGAAACTTCTCGGTCGTGACCGGCTCACCCAAGCATGTCCCTCGCATCGTAGAAAACTTCCAACGCTATGGCCACACACCTCGCATCCACAGTGCTCGCTCCATGCAGATGATCCGCTTGGTGGACCTCGACCAAGGCTTTTCGGACCCCGCGATGGGCCAAGCCCTCATAGAGAGGTTCTTGGCACAAGTGGATCTGGTCTGCGACGAGGGTGCCGAGGTCATTGTGCCCGCGGTCGGAGTCCTCATGGTTCTTTTAGCCCGAGAAAACATTTATACAGGCGGCAAGATGAACATCCCCATTGTGAATGGTGTCAAAGCACTGGTCAAAATGGGAGAAATGACCGTTGAGCTCAGGGCCTCCATGGGACAGGCGTGGACCTCTCGCCGCTGCACCTACCAGCAACCGCCTCAAAGTCAACTCGCTGAGATCAGACACCACTATGGGGAGGTTTACAGCACTTTGCCAGACCCCAAGTCTTAAGTGCCATGATCGATTGCCCTGCCATCCACTTGGGCACACTCAATTAAGCCCCCTCCCCGTTTTTTGATCACTTCATGGACCCAGGAGTTCAAATGAAATTCAGTCTCAACGCTAAAAATAAAAGTGAACTCTCTCACACTTTCATTGGGAAGGTGAAAGGAGCGCTCCCTTGGATTCTCTTTTTCACGACCCTTTGCGCAGTGGCGGAGGATTATCCCAATCGTCCCATCAAGATCATTGTTCCCTATGGTGCTGGGGGAAGTGTGGATGTCATTGCCAGAACACTGGCGCAAGAATTGACGCCTCGTTTAGGTCAAGCCGTCATTGTGGACAACAAACCTGGTGCGGGCAGCAATGTGGGCTCTAATTTGGTGGCCAAGTCTGCTCCCGATGGCTACACCCTGCTGCTCACCTCACCCGGTAACGCCATCAACGTGACCCTTTATAACCCGATGCCCTACGATGTGAGAACAGAACTCACCCAAGTGGCCGTGGTGGGCCGCGCCCCGGGCGTTTTATTGGTCAGCAACAATTTTCCGGCCAACAACGTTAAAGAATTTGTGGCTTTAGCCAAAAAATCCCCTGGCACCATCAACTTTGGCTCGGGTGGATCGGGAAGCTCAGAGCATTTGGCCGCTGAGATGTTCAAGTCCACTGCAGGCATTGATTTGCAACATGTCCCCTACAAGGGCGGGTCAGCGGTGATCAATGATATTTTGGCGGGCCATGTCCAGGCCTTCTTTACCAACCAATCCAATGTGGTGGGTCAGATTAAAGCGGGTAGTATCAAGGTGCTGGGAGTCGCCGCGTCTCAACGCTCGAATCTGTTACCCAATGTCCCCACCTTCGCCGAGCAAGGCTACCCTCAGCAAATGGTCTCGGTGTGGTGGGGAATAGCGGCACCCAGTAAAACACCGCAACCTGTACTGGACTTACTCAATAAGGAAATTCTTGCCTCGGGTGCATCGAGCGCCATGCGAAGTCGACTCACCGAATTGGGTGCCGAAACACTGGTCACCACTCGCGCGCAAGCCAATGCATTTCTAGAAGAAGAGATTGCCAATTGGGGAAAAGCGGTGAAGAGCTCGAACGCACAAGTTGACTGATCTTAAGCTCTGCCCACCCCGCTACCGAAATATGTCATTGAGTGAATCAGTCAATTTGAACCTTGGCCGATTGAACCACCTTGGCCCACTTATTCACCTCTGACTTAAAAAAAGCACCGAACGCCTCTGGTGAACTGCTCATGGGCTCGGCACCGAGTTGCAGCATTTTGTCGCTCACAAGCGGATCCTTGAGGGCCTCGGACACTTCCTGGCTCAACAAGTTAACGATCTCATTGG
>DAISKH010000278.1:0-2122 GCA_036821105.1 Limnohabitans sp. | reverse complement strand
TGACTCGAATGACTCGAGTGAATCTTATGGATTAAAAGTATTGATCCACATTCAACAAAGTCAGCACGCCCATGCTGGCAAAGATACTGGCTGCTGCACGGTGAACCCATTTCATGGGAATTTTGTCGGCAAATTGGTCGGCCACAAAAACCGCGGGCACATCGGCGATCAGCATGCCTAGCGTGGTTCCCGCCACCACCAGGAGGGGGGTGCCGTAGTGGGCTGACAATGCAATGGTGGCGATTTGTGTTTTGTCACCCATTTCAGCCAGAAAGAACGTGATCAAGGTGGCCCCGAACACCCCCAGATGGTTACCTTGGGTGGTTTCTTCTTCCTCAATTTTGTCTGGAATCAAAGTCCACGCGGCCATCGCCAAAAAGGACACCCCTAAAGCCCAACGAAGTATCTCGGGGTCCAAGGCTGTGGTGATCCAAGCTCCCAGCGCACCGGCCAAGCCGTGGTTAAAGAGAGTGGCCAGTAAGATACCGAGCACAATGGGGATGGGTTTTTTGAAACGAGCGGCCAAGATAAAGGCCAGCAACTGGGTTTTGTCGCCGATCTCAGCCAAAGTGACCACGCCGGTGGAGACCCATAAAGCATCGAGTGTCATGGTGAAGTTGAGGTGGGATATTTTTTCGGTTGCAAATTTGAAGACTCAAGTCCAAGAGCTTTCGGTACTTCTTAACTGTTGATTTTGAGTGCTTTGTCTAAAGGGTGATTTTCTTTCCCAATTCACTCACCGAAGCCTCAAAGGCTACATTGATCAAGTCATGGAGTTCAAACAACTTGGTCCATAGGGTTTCGGTGCTCAATTTGCCTTTTTTCTCCGTGAAGGCATCGGTGTCGATGATGGCGTTGGGGCCTTGGTAGGTCAACAATCTCTTGGGATACACCATGTCGCCTGGATCAATGTCGCTTGGAAACTCAATGCCACTGTTTTGGAACACCTTGACTCGGTTGACCAACTGGACGTCATCAATTTGGTGCTTGACCTCTGAGTAAGAGTAGAGAGAGTTGCCGCCCAGTTTTTGAAACAAAGCCAACTCGGGTTTGGCCAAATAGCGTTGGATGCGGTCACCTTTTTTCACGATCAGTCGGTCAATGAAACGAAGCCCGGTGCGTTGGATGTAGGCGAGTTGAAGAATTTTGTTGACCGCGAAGAGCCCCTCCATGAAGGTGCTGCAGTAACTTTCAAAATTTTTGTAATCACTCGACTGAAACGTCAAACACTGAGGGTTCAAGCGAAACTGGCTCGAGACGTTGAAGTTGGAGAACTGAAAGATGTTTTGAATCACTGGGGTAGGAGGCTTGTCTGAGAGCTTGTCTTTCAACTGAAAGCCTTGACTTTGTAGGTGGCTGAATTCTGGAAAGCCAAGGGTTCTGAGCTCGTCTTGGATCAGCACAATGTACTTCTCGAGATTCAAAATGGGGTTGAACCGAACCTCTGCGATCGCCAAAATCACGGAGTCGGTTTTGATGGGCATGACCATGTTGAGACTATGAAACTGAGGGAAGGGGAGGGAAGTCGAAAAATGTCAGAAAAGTTTTGAAAAAGCTTTAAATGGCCTCAAATGGCCTTAAAAGCTCGAATTGCGGCGAGTGAGAGATGAAGTCATCTCTCCAAGATCAAAAAAATTCACGCGATGGTAGCACTTAAATGAGGGCTCTCACTTCAATCAAACACCCTTCAAGTCTTCGATAGCATGGCCAGTAGCACTTTGAAGATGTTTACCCGCAATGGGATTGAGGGATGGGGTAGCCCATCAATGGACTTTTTCTGCAGGTTTTGACCATTAGATCGGGGATATCGCTCAGACGGGGAGTTGTTGTTTTTTGGGGTGGTTTTGCGAGGTTCTACAGGCGATCTCAAACGTTACGGTGGTAGGATACCAGTCCCCTTTCAGATTACATCAAGCGACTCATGTATTGCATTGAATTTAAACGACTTTTTAGGTTATTCTGCTTTTGTATTTTTACTTCAGTTGCTCCATTCAGTGTTACCCCCTCGGCGTTGGCCGCCCCCCAAACTGGGGTGCCCCCCTTGAGCACCTCTCCAGCACCCAGCGCTGGCGCATTGACCCAACAAATTGAGCGTGAGCGTGAGCTCAACCCTGTGCACCTC
>DAISKH010000277.1:0-2124 GCA_036821105.1 Limnohabitans sp. | reverse complement strand
CCCCAGTCTTGTCCTTCGAAATGTGTCGTCACCACGGTCACCCCAGTGGTAAAACAACTCATGGCGTCTTTGATTGAGCCCATGTTAAATAGAGACCTTTTAAAAAGTTGATCGCGTCTAGCGTAATTTCAGCGGCGGAATGTGTGATTAAAGCGCGTGCCTCAGATCCTTGAGGATCAAGTTCAAGTGCGTTGTGCCCACAAATTGAAGCCGACCCAAGTCGGAAAGAGGGGTTGAATGCGCAGTGGGCTGGGAGATTTAAAAGGGAATGTCATCATCCATGTCATCAAAGCCCGATTTCGGGGCATTTGAAGTGGCGTGACTCGGCGCTGGACGCGCCGTGTTCCTTGGCGCGCCTGAGCCGTAGCCTTGGGGAGCGCCATCATCCGAGCCCGAAGGACCACCGGAGCCTGGGCCCCCACCTTCGCGACCGCCAAGGAGCTGGAGTTCTGTGGCGATGATATCAACGGTATTTTTCTCAACACCAGACTGATCGGTGTATTTACCGTACTTGATGCGACCTTCCACATAAATAGGACGCCCCTTCTTGACATATTCACCCGCAATCTCAGCCAAGCGATCGTAAAAAGTGATGCGGTGCCACTGGGTGTCTTCGACCATGTCACCCGTTTCGCGGTTTTTGCGGCGTGTGGATGTGGCAATACTCACGTTGGCCACGGCTTGCCCAGAAGGCAAATAGCGCACCTCAGGATCACGCCCGCAGTTACCCATCAAAATGACTTTATTTACAGATGCCATGTGTGACAGCCTTCAAAGGAAAAATTACGACATTAATGTTGTCACCTACCGAGGGTAGTTGACAAACTCAGACAAACATCATATCTCAGAATAAGACAGGCCGAAGACTGTTTTAGTGCTGGATTCAAGTTGGGGTAACCTGGGCGTGGTTGGCGTAGTTCATGCGCCAAGACACCACAACCCAGGACAACAATAAGGCCGAGCAGACCAAAAATAAGCCCGTGCTGCTATAAGTCTTGGCAAGCCATCCTCCCACCGCCCCTCCTGCAAAAATACCCAAGGACTGCAAGGTGTTGTAGACCCCTAAGGCGGCTCCTCTGGCTTGTGGGGGTGCAATCTTAGAGGCTAAGCTTGGTTGCGAAGCCTCCAAAATATTGAAGCCACAAAAAAACAAAAAAACCAACATCTCCAAAACCCAAACGTCTGGGGTGTGCGTGCTTTCATAGATGAAGCCAAACTGTACCAAAAACACCAACACGATAGAGCTCAGAAAAAGTGGTTTTAGATGCCCCTTTCTCTCCATTGGAAATAAAGTACCCCCCATCACCACAAATGACAATAAGACAGCAGGCAGGTAAAACCAGCCATGGTTAGATTTTTCAACCCCGGCCTGAATCAATAGGGCTGGGAGTGCCATCCAGGTGGCGAGTTGAACGGCATACAAAATGAATACACCGTAGTCCAACTTGAGTAGATCTTGGCTAAAGACCAACGAGCGTGTTTGTGATGCACTGAGAGGGGCTTTTTTAAGTAACGTGTGATCTTCCTCAGGGGTCCAATAGAGGATGACCGCCATACCCGCAATGGAGAGCCCAAAGGTGGACCAAAAGATGAGTGGTAGTCCACCCCAAAGGTTCAATACGGGACCCACCCCCAAGGAGAGTGCAAACATCAAACCGATACTCGCACCAATCAGGGCCATCCCTTTGGTGCGTACTTGTGTGCGAGTTTGGTCCGCCAACAAGGCCGACACAGCTGCTGAGATCGCGCCTCCTCCTTGAATGCCTCGTCCAATCGCTAATAATTGCACGCTGTCGGCCAAGGCGGCAATGGCGCTACCCAAAGCCAACAACCCCAGACCCAAAAGAATTACCCGTTTTCGGCCAAATCGGTCTGCGGCCAGCCCGAAAGGAATTTGTAGGCACGCTTGGACCAAACCATACATGCCAATGGCCAAGCCAATGGCCACTTCGTTGTCACCGCCTTGGTAGTGTCGTGCTTCAAGAGAAAAGACGGGCAAGACCATGAAAAGCCCCAGCATGCGAAGGGCATAAATGCTGGCCAAAGAGAAGGCAGAACGTCGCTCAAGCGCCGTCATGGTGGAGGGGGGTGTGCTCTCTTCGGGGGGTGCGTATGGGGTGGTGT
>DAISKH010000276.1:0-2125 GCA_036821105.1 Limnohabitans sp. | reverse complement strand
AGCAGCCACGCCTTGAGAAATGAATTGACGACGAGAATTCATCGAAATCTCCTTTAGTGATTGTTCAAATTTTATGGAAACACATTAAATGTCAAGCATACATGAAACGCAAAGGGTTCTGCTGCACAGGCCTTTAATTTTTCGACCCATCCACAAGTTCAATGTCTCTTGTGTCAAATGAAATAACCAGCATCTTTGCGCTAAGCGGCTTTTGAAGTCCACTCGTTCACCCCAAAGATGTCAACTGAATTTGACATTTCCAAAGTCATAAGAAACTCAAAGGCGCGCTTTTCAAGACTGAACATTCGACGAATGATCAAGCTCAACATCAACCTCTGTCAGCCAACTCAAGCAACGGGTAGCAAACACACCCAACTCAGCTCGCTTTGAGCACCTCTGACTTTGTTCACATGAGAGTGACTGAAAACACAATGACACCAATAAATAATACTAAAAGATTAAAAAAGATCCGTGAATCAAGATCTGATGGCCTGCTCTTTGCTATTAGGAAGATCAGAGGTGGATTTCCGACACCCCCCATACTTTTCCTAATGAGGTAATCACGATGATCAACAATGTCAATCAAGCCAACGCCAGTTGGACCATTCAATCTGGCAATGCACAACAGCAAAGACAGAAAAGTTCACAAGATCTTTTCTCAGCCATTTCATCTGGCGACTTGGCCAGTGCCCAAAAAGCTTATTCAACCCTCACAAGGTCTGGACTGAATGGAGGCTCTACGCCGGCACTGAATCCAAACACGCCAATTGGGCAAATTGGCAAAGCGCTGGAGAGAGGGGATATTGGATCTGCAAAATTGATTGCTGGCAGCTTGCAAGCCCTTCAACAAAATGGGCCTGCAGTATCAAAATCCATCAAAAGCGCTTTCAACAACGTCTCTTCTGCATCTTCTGGCGCATCCAAGGCGCTGAGCACGCTCAGCAATTTAGAGCAAGCGCTTCAAAGCAGTGAAAGCGCTTCAAAGGCTTCTGGCAAAAACCCCCTGAGCCAATTGGGACTGGGCAGTAAATTCAATTCTTTGGTTTGATGCTTAAAGACTGATTTTTGCAACTCTCCCTCGCCAAGAGCTCACGAAAGTGAGCTTTTTTCGTTTTTACTTAAGAATTACACGAGTGGTCCCGGTTGTGCCAGTTTTTTAAGATATCGTCTCAGCATCTCAAAGGCCAATACCGCAATGAATCATCTTCGACACAAACCACAAAACGCCACTATGCAATTCATTTTGACGATTTGGCTCTTGGCGCTGACAACGAGCAGTTTTGCACAATTTGGTGGGGGTGGAATGGGCGCGGGAATGGGTGCAGGCATGGGCAGAAGAGGCGGCATGGGGCAGAATCACTCCGACACAAGCTCAAACGCTTCAAACTCAATTGCAAACTCAATCAATCCGATTCCTGCGCAATTGACTCAAGAGCTCTCATCCCTTGAATATGATTTGCGCTTGACCCAAGATCAGGTGCCACAGTGGATGATGTTTGCAGATAAAGTTCGCGCCTATATTGATGATCAAATCAGAACCAAACTCAAAGAACAAAGCATTCAAGCGTCTGCACAGGCAAACCCCTTGGGTTTGCAATACTTGGCTCAAGTTGTGAATACAGAACAAAACAAATTTTCGGATTTAGAAGATATTCAAATACAAGCCAAGTTACTCTACCCCACCCTCAATGCAGATCAAAAGCTGCTCATGGACTTGAGGATGTCAAAAATAGTTGTACCCAACCTATCTCTTTATATTTTTCCCACAAAATAAGCGCTAAACCCAACCCCAATTGAGCTGAACAAACGACCAAGCTTTAAACCGTGCAATCGCACCACTAATTTTGGACGCAAAAGAACACGCGAACAAATAATTTTCGCGAAAAAATCAACGGCCACTCAAACATCGATTGCAAGCTGTTGAATCTGATTTTTTCGATTGATTTCAGGGGCGAGCCTGATTGAAAAAACTCGTTACAGCTTTTCCACTCGTTACTCCCCCTTATTTTTATCAAAAGAAACAATAATCTGTTTACTTTATTTTTATTTCAATTTTTTCCTTTTTTTTAGGATCTTGGATTCACACACGAAGTGCAACACGGTTTAGAGATTCATGAAACACCTC
>DAISKH010000275.1:0-2147 GCA_036821105.1 Limnohabitans sp. | reverse complement strand
TCTCTCAGGTGCTTGAGCGTCTCAATCAATCGGTCATTGTCTCGTTGGTGCAAGCCGATGCTGGGCTCATCCAGGACATACATCACCCCAGTAAGTCCTGAACCAATTTGTGAGGCCAAACGAATGCGCTGGGACTCTCCGCCGGACAAAGTCTCAGCGCGTCGATCCAAACTCAAATAGCTCAGACCCACATCATTTAAAAAACGTAAACGGGCTACGATCTCTTGAACCACTTTGGAAGCAATTTCGGCCTTTGCGCCAGTGAGCGTTAGATTTTGAAAATAACGATAAGACTCCCCCAGTGTCATGGCGCTCACTTGCGGCAGTCCTTTGGCCTGTGGGCCCTCGCCCAAGCGCACATGCAATGCCTCTAAGCGCAAACGTGCCCCTCCACACGTCACACAAGAGCGCAGGCTCCTAAAGCGCGACAACTCTTCCTTAATGACGGGAGACTGAGTCTCCTCAAAACGCCTAGCCATGTTGGGCAAGATGCCTTCAAAGGGGTGGGTTTTGGTTGTTTTTTTGGCAGCCTTGCCAGACTCTTGAAGGACATAGGTGAAACGAATTTCTTGCGAGCCAGAGCCATAAAGGACAGCATTTTGAATCTCTTTAGGTAAGTCCTCAAAGGCCGTGTCAATGTCAAACTGATAATGCCTTGCCAAGCTCTCTAGCATTGAGAAATATTGTGCGTTCCTGCGGTCCCAACCCTTGATGGCCCCACTGGCCAAACTAAGGGAGGGGAAGGCGACAACCCGTTGAGGATCAAAAAACGACTCTTCTCCCAAACCTTCACAAGCGGTGCATGCGCCCGTGGGGGAGTTGAAAGAAAAAAGCCTGGGTTCAAGCTCTCCCATGGAGAAGTGACACACGGGACAAGCAAACTGAGCATTGAAGCTTCTTTCTTGACCGCTGTCCATATCGAGCACAATCGCACGACCTTGGGCCACACCCAAGGCGGCCTCGAAACTTTCCGCCAATCGCTGCGCCACATCGTCACGAACCTTCAATCGGTCCACCACCACGTCCAAATCATGCTTTTCGTTCTTTTTAAGAGCCGGCATATCGCTGGCCTCAAAGACCTGGCTGCCCAGACGAAAGCGCACAAATCCGCGCAATTCCAATGCTGTCAGTTGATCCGCAAATTCGCCCTTCTTACCGCGTGCAAGAGGCGCCAAAATCATGATGCGTGAGTCTTTGGGCATGGCCAAGACGGTGTCGACCATTTGCGAGACCGTTTGAGACTGCAGGGCAACACCATGTTCTGGGCAGTGGGGCGTGCCAGCTCTGGCAAATAGCAAACGCAAATAATCGTGAATTTCAGTCACCGTACCCACTGTTGAGCGAGGGTTGTGGCTGGTGGCTTTTTGCTCGATGGAGATTGCAGGCGACAAGCCTTCAATCAAATCCACATCGGGCTTGTCCATTCTTTGCAAGAATTGACGAGCATATGCGGACAAGCTCTCCACATAGCGTCTTTGACCCTCAGCATACAAGGTGTCAAATGCAAGACTTGATTTGCCCGAACCCGACAAGCCCGTGATGACCACCAACTGGTGCCTGGGCAAATCAAGGTCAATGTTCTTCAAATTGTGGGTGCGCGCCCCTCGAATGCTGATGAAGCCCGCCCCCGCTTGAGCACGACCAAGAGACCCTGCGTCAGCCGTGCTGGGAGCCAACGGCTTTAATTTTTCGCCCAAATATGGGCCCTCAAGCGATGAATTCACTGCACAAACCACCCAAAAAAAAGAACCCTCCATGATAACGAATTTGAACCAACCTTGGGGGACTTGGTGACTTATTTCTTACCAAAATCTAGCCATCAAAGGCAGGGTTGGCCATAGCTTTGTCATCTCACGTTTAAGGCCTGGCTCATGTGGCCAATCCATCGCCAGTAAGCTCACCCCTTTGGCGCTTGCCAAGGCCCGAGTGCGCCCGAGCCAAGACCCTGCATGACTGGCCCATGTTTACAATGCAGTTGCATGTTTTGTGCACAATACACTGATCTCTGTAGGACAATGTGGTGAGGTAGGCTTTGTCTTTAAGCGCCCCCAGGTTGTTCTCTCTTAACCCACGGATTCCACTTTTTTACCGCCTTATTTGTACTGTGTCAGACACCACCCCATACACACCCCCCGAATAGAGCTCAC
>DAISKH010000274.1:0-2252 GCA_036821105.1 Limnohabitans sp. | reverse complement strand
CATTTTGGGTGACCGAAGCTGACAAAGCTGGCCTCCTTGAGGTCTCACAATTTTTAGCGCAAAGTCGGCCCAATGCCTCAGAAATCCCAGCCAAGGTGGCCATGGACCCGCCCCCTCTTCAAGCGACAACACCTCCTCCCCATCAGCCTGCTGCAGTCAAAGAAATGGTTCGCGAAGTCTTAATCCCCCAAGCTAGCACTTTGATCATTAATAAGCCTTTGCGTTCGGGCCAGCGGGCTTACGCCAAAGGAGGTGACTTGGTCGTCTTGGCCATGGTGAACCCTGGAGCAGAGGTCATGGCCGATGGCCATATCCATGTGTATGCTCCCCTCAGAGGGCGAGCCATTGCGGGAGCCAAGGGAGACACCAGTGCAAGAATATTTACCTCTTGTCTTGAAGCTGAATTGTTGAGCATTGCTGGCATTTACCGCACGAGTGAGGTCAACATACCTAAAGAATTTTTGGGCAAAGGCGCCCAGATTTGTTTGGAAGGCGACAAATTGGTCATGCAGGCTTTAGGGTGAAATCTATTTGCCTTTGACCCTCAAAATCTCGCTTGCATCCATTAAACTCTAGGTTGTTAGTTTTTCACGCTCTAAGGGACTGTTTTTATGTCAAAAATCGTTGTGGTCACCTCCGGAAAAGGAGGCGTAGGTAAAACCACCACCAGTGCTAGTTTTGCCTCAGGCTTGGCGCTCAGAGGCTTCAAAACCGCTGTCATCGACTTTGATGTAGGGTTGAGAAATTTGGACTTGATCATGGGCTGCGAGCGTCGGGTGGTCTACGACTTGATCAATGTGATCAACGGTGAGGCCACACTTAACCAAGCATTGATCAAAGATAAACAATGTGACAATTTATTTGTCTTGGCCGCCTCGCAAACTCGCGACAAAGAGTCTCTCACACAACATGGGGTTGAGCGTGTGCTCAATGAACTCATGGAGATGAAATTTGATTACATCGTTTGTGACTCACCCGCAGGTATTGAAACGGGTGCCATGATGGCCATGCACTTTGCTGACGAGGCTTTGGTGGTGACAAACCCAGAGGTCTCCTCCGTGAGAGACTCAGACCGTATTTTAGGCATGCTCAGCAGCAAAACGTTGCGTGCGATTCAAGGCCTAGAGCCCATCAAAGAGCACTTGCTCATCACCCGGTACAACCCAAGCCGAGTTGAAGAAGGTCAAATGCTGTCCTTAGACGACATCCAAGATATTTTGCGAATTCCTTTGCTTGGGGTCATCCCTGAATCCGAGGTGGTTTTACAAGCCTCCAACCAAGGTCTTCCTGCTGTGCACATGAACCAAACCGATGTCTCTGAGGCCTACAAAGATGTGATTGCACGCTTTTTGGGTGAAGAGGTGCCCATGCGCTTTACTGAAGCGAGCAAGCCCAGCTTCTTGAAACGCATCTTCGGAGGTCGATGAGTGATGTCTATCTTGTCATTACTGCTGGGGGAGAGAAAAAAAACAGCCTCCCTGGCCAAGGAGAGGCTCCAAATCATTTTGGCCCACGAAAGGGGAGAAGGTCGACTCAATCAGCCTGATTATTTGCCTGCCTTGCAAAAGGAGTTGTTGGCAGTTTTGTCCAAATACGTCTCCATCAACCCCAACGACATCAAAGTTAATTTGGAGAGACAAGACAATTTGGAAGTCTTAGAAGTCAAAATTGAACTTCCTGACAACCACTAAATTGCAAAAAGCCGACTTTATCGCCTTTGCAAATCGTGCATCTTGCATTATGATCATTAATAAATTACTTGGATGGGTTTCAGCATGAACGACACTACTTCAAAAAATAGCATTTTCATTGGCCGTGGCGTCACCTTCCAAGGCTCAATTAAAGCGCCCAATCAGGCCAGAATTGATGGTCAAATTCAAGGTGAACTTGAAGCACAAGATGTTTTTATTGGCCCAACGGGTTCGGTCTCCGGCAACACCACTGCCAACTTGGTCGATGTACATGGCCAGATCAATCAAAGCGTGGTGAGTCGCGAACTGTTAATCATTCGCTCCACTGGAAAAGTCACAGGCTCATTGCAGTATGGTGACATTCAAATTGAGCGTGGCGGTCAGTTCTTAGGTGATATGAACCTGGTTTAAACCTATCGATATTGGGATTCACGTCAATCCCATAGGGTCTAAATCTTTAACGACTCTATCAGCTCAATCGAACGTTCGCATTGGGCTAAATACCCGGAAAAGTGGCAGAGTGGTCGAATGCGCTGGACTCGAAATCCAGTATACGGTTTT
>DAISKH010000273.1:0-2297 GCA_036821105.1 Limnohabitans sp. | reverse complement strand
CCTCGCTCGTCTTGAATTCTTTGACGCAGGGTGGCCAATTGCTCTGGCTTCGTGGCCAAGTCATGGGCGCGTTCTTCGTACTCGGACTTTGTCTTGCAAATGAGCTCAGGTAGGCCCATTGCTTTCAGCAAACTGGCGCCCATTCGTGCAGGAAAGCTCTGACCCACACAGGTGAGCACAGGTACTCCCATCCACAAAGCGTCGCTACCCGTCACCCCAGCGTTGTAGGGCCAAGCATCCAAGAACAAATCGCACAAGGCATACCGAGCCAAATTATCACTCGGACTCATGCGCTCCCCAAAGACGATGCGCTCAGGCTCCACCCCAAGGCGAATCGCCTCTTGACTCAAATTCTCCCGGGCCACTTGACCTGAGAGCACCAGATACAAGACGCTACCTGGTGTTGCACGCAAGATTCGCATCCAACTCTCAAAAACACTTGGATTCAATTTATAAGCTTGATTGAAGGAGCAAAACACAAACGCAGTTTCTGGTAAACCCAAGTCGGCCCGCGTCAAGGCCTTGGTACTCGCCTCACGCGAGTGATCATTGATTTGATAGCAAGGCAGGTGAATAATTTTCTCATCGTAGTCACCTTGTCTATCGCTTGGAATCAACGTGTCGTCGGCCAACAGATAGTCCATGTAAGGCGCACCCATGCCGCCCAAATAACCCAAGTAGCTCGCTTGAATGGGGGCGAGCCTATGGGCAAAGATCGATGTGCGGGCCCCCATGGTGTAGCCGTTGAGATCAATCGCAATGTCAATCTTCAAAGACTTGGCCAAGTCCACCAACTCCAGATCACTCATGGCATGGGCATCGACAAAATGATCCACCGCTCGCCTGATGCGCGCTCTCACAGGATCTTCGCTCACATTCGTGAGAGAAAACGCAAACACCTCAAACTGAGTTTTGTCATGACACTCCAACAATGGCGCAATGCCTTGGGAGACTGCGTGCATTTTGAAATCAGACGAAAAATAGGCCAGTCGTATTTTTTGACTTGTCTTGGGCTCGGAGTCAGATAAAGGCAGCTCGGTTGTTGAGGTCTTTGAATTCAAGGGTTGCAGGTCATCTACTCCGAGCGAACGATGATGATCTTGTCGTTGCAAGTGTTGGGTCTTATTCCAGATCCTGGCCGCTTGGTGCTGCAAATGCGGATCATCCACCATGGCACTGAACTCAAACGGGTTGACGACTGGCTCACCGCGTTCGAGTGCAGTCTTTAACTGCGTCAGTTCCGCCTCCCAAACCTGCCAATCGCAACACAGCATCTTGGCATGGAGTCTTGAGCCCAAGGCAAAGGGCGTCTGGGGCGCCAACGCCAAGAGCCGATCAAAGTCCAGTCGCGCTTTGTACGGGTCACCTTGCTTCAAATACACATGGGCACGGTTAAAGTAAGCATCAGCAAAGTCGGGCGCTATCTCGCTTGCTCTCCCAAGGCTCTCGATCGCGCGCTCTAACTGCCCCATCTTGCTCAGTAGCACCCCGCGGTTAGACCATGCTGGGTGATATTGAGGATCCATGAAGAGGGCTTGGTCATAGTCTGCCAATGAGCGCTCAAAGCGTTGGAGATGGCTCAGTACGTTTGCTCGGGCAAGGTAGAAGTCTGCACCGACTGGGGAGCGCTCGTTGGCGCTGTCAATGGCACTGTTAAGGCCACTATTTAGGCCACTATTAATGGCTCGGTCTAAACTCGACAACGCCTGCTCCCACTCCCCCATGCGAACCAGTAAGGTTGCGCGACTAAACCATGCATTGGTCAATGAAGGTGCCAAGCTCACAGCCTGATCAAAATGCGCCAAAGCGGCTAGAGCATCGCCCTCTCCTAGGAGTAAGCCCAAGTTGAAATGAATTTGAGGGTCGTTGGCGTTGAACTCGAGCGCCTTCAAGTAGCAGCGCTGTGCCTCATGAACTTCCCCCAACTCCTTCATCACCACGCCCAAATTGAGCCACGCAGCATCAGCCTTGGGGTCCAACGCCAGTCCTTTGCGGTAGCTCTGTGCGCAGGCTTTGTAGTCCAACAACTCAAATTCAACAGCGGCCAAATTGAACCACGCCGCTGTATGGTTGGGCGCCGCGGCGAGCACCTGGGTCAATTGCTCACGGGCTTCTTGGAGGCGATGGGTTTGGAAAAAAAGTAAGCCTAAAAAGTAGCGGGCATCAAGGTGATAGGGTTGCTGTGCCAGACAATGCTGGTAAAGCGCTTGGGCTTTTTGCCACTCACCGTTTTGATGATAATTCAATGCCACTTGTAAGGTATGGGCCAAGTTTGTGGGGACCTGCCCGCGTGAGGG
>DAISKH010000272.1:0-2336 GCA_036821105.1 Limnohabitans sp. | reverse complement strand
AGATTACTAGTCTAGGCAAGAGCAAGTGGGTCAACAAAAAGTGTCCCAAGTGATTGACTCCAAAGGCCATCTCAAAGCCATCTCGGGTCATTCCCTTCAAACCACCTAAACCAGCATTATTGATGAGCAAATTTAAATGCAGGTCGGTCGCCAAAAAGAGCTCTGCACAGTGTCGTATGGAAGCAAAATCAGCCAAATCCAGTGGCAACCAGGTGGCCAAATGCTCGCCTGTTTCTTGATGAATTTGATCGATGACCCCTTGCGTTCTTTCCTCACTCTTGCAGGCCAGAAAGACTCGAACGCCCTCGCGCGCTAGTGCCAAAGCTGTTACTTTTCCGATCCCTGTGTTTGCTCCTGTGATTAAAGCAACCCGACCGCGGCTTAGATGGTGATGTTCGTTCATATTGAAAAAGTAGATGCCATCAAAAATTGAAACGCGACGCTAAGATCGCACATATTTGAAGTTTTCAATATTAACGAGTTTATGGGTCTAGATGATGACCGTTTTGAGATTAAACAACTCTAGCTGAAAATTATTCAAGAATTCTAGCTCTCGGACCCGTAAAAAGTGGAGCCATCTAGAGTCTGCATAAAACCACAGGCATGGACCCCAAAACACGCTTCAATTCAACATGCACCAGGGTGCGTAATCGACCCCAAAAAACTAGTGATTCGTTGCCTCTTCTTTTGGGGCGGGCGCCAAGAAGATCATGAGATTGGCCAAGACAATGGTACCGGCCAAGAAATAAAAGGCGGCCATCAACCCGAAGTGATCGGCAACGATCCCGCCCAAAATCGGGGCCACTGCTTGTGCACCCGATTGCATCCCAAACATCAACCCGATGCTGGTGCCCCCCATGTTTTGAGGGGTGGACTCCAGGAGCCATGCCTGCATCACGGGTCTGGCGGCGTAGAGGAAAAACCCCAGCAAAGCGATCAACACTACAAAGAGCGATGTTCCACCTGCAAAGGTCATGAGTAAGAGCACCACCCCAGTGACTGCAAAGCATGACATCAGCAATGTTCGTCGACCCAACTGATCGGACATGTGCCCTGCGATCGGAGCCGCCACAAACCCTGCAACTTGCAAAATAGCCATGACTGCCCCTACCCAAAAGACGTTGTAATGCATCTCTTGGGCCAAGTAAAGAGGCAAGAAGGTGAGCAACGTCCCCTGTGTCATAGACCGAAACGACGAGCTCATGATCAACATGAAGAGCCCAGGCGTTTTTAATAAATCTTTGAGTCCCTCAACGTAGCTCTTAAAGCTTTGCTGCTTGGGCTTAACCGCCATTTGAGCCGACGCGTTCAATGACGCAGCATCAACACTCTTGGCCTTGGACTTCGGAACAAACGTCATGGCCCCCAAGAAATACAAAATCAATACGGACATCAAGGCACCGGGCACGACATTGATCATCACAATTTGATGCCATGTCAAATAGCTCAACATGCCTCCCACCGCCAATGGAGCCAACGCATCTCCCATGTTGCCACCCATGCCGTGCAAAGACAAAGCCAAACCTTTACGCTGGGGGAACATTTGGCCCAAAAGGGGAATGGCCGTGGGGTGCCACAAATTGTTGCCCATCCCCACCAACATTGCACACGCCAAGAGCACCCAATAGGTGGAGGTAAATCCCATCAAGAAATAGGGAAAGCCCACCCAAAACAAAGACATGGCCATCAATTGACCTTTCTTGCCCCAAATATCCACAAGCATGCCGCCCGGTATATTGGAGATCGCTCCAGCAGCATATTGGCAAGTCATGATCAAGCCAATTTGGCTATACGTGAGACCCAGCTCCTTACCGATCAAGGGCAAGAGCATAAAAAAGGTCGCCGGATACCAATGGGTTAAAGCATGACCCAAGGTGATCAATCCCATATCCCGATAAGGTAGCGGTGAACTGGGCTCAGGCATGGTCGCTGTATTCATGGTCGACTCCCCTTTAAGATAATTTCTTCATAAAGCTTTTTCCACTTGTCACGCTGATCCAAGCTGTCGGCAGGATCGACCAAGACCATTTTGATTTGCCTCAGCGACGAGGGTACTTTCAAATTGGTGGGTACATAATCGATGGTTGCGTAAATTTGCTGTCCCTCTCCCAACAAATAGTCCATCAACAATGCAGCACTGGCAGGATGAGGGGCATTTTTAAGGACAGCCACTCCGTTGGGCCTGGCCACTGCGGGCTGCAGTACAACCGAGTCGATAGGAGCGCCCTTCTTTTTAAAGGCCTCGGGCATATAGTTATAAACCGTGAGCGCAAGGGGAACTTCACCCGACGCCACCATGGCCGTCAAATTGGTATGACCCTTTCGGACAGAAATAC
>DAISKH010000271.1:0-2339 GCA_036821105.1 Limnohabitans sp. | reverse complement strand
CCCGAGAGACGTGTGGTGGTGGTCGACATCGATGAAAAAAGCGTTCAAGCTCTTGGTGCGTGGCCGTGGAGTCGTGAGACCATGGCCAAGTTGGTGAGCTCTTTGAACGATTACGGTGTGGGCTTGAAGCTCTTTGACATCGTGATGCCAGAGGGCAAGGACGGTGACGCAGCATTGCGACTCGCTTTGAAGAGCGGAGCGCCATCCATTGGGGGACAAATTTTCTCGATCGATCCCAACGTCTTGGTCAAATCAGGGTCTCTTTCGGGGGCCTTTGGTGGGTCTGGTCCCTGTGCGGCTTCGACACCGATGGCTTATGGATTCATTGGCAATGAGAGTGCCATTGCCCAAAGCTTTGCTCTGACTGGTCACCTGACACCTGTGATTGATTCTGACGGGGCAGTCAGAAAGGTGCCCGCATGGGTTTGTTTTGAGGGACAAAGTTATCCAGCCTTGTCAGTTGCAGCCATGATGCAGCTCGGACAATTTGAATCGGGTCCACAAACTCACTTGGCAAGCTCATTTCCTTGGTGGGTCAAAGGCAAGGGTCTTGGTGAAGCGCCTTGGACCTTGAGATTCAAGAATTTGCCGGACTTTTCTCTGCCACTCAATGAGAAGGGTCAGATTCGAGTGTCTTATCGCACCCCCAGAAACCAATTTGTGTCCCTGTCTGCTGTGGATGTCATTGAGCACCGCGCCCCAAAGGAGATGCTCTCCGGAGTTTGGGCACTTGTGGGTTCGACCGCATTTGGTGCGGGTGACGCGATTCCAACACCTCACGGTGGGGCAGAAGGGGGCTTGGAGGTCCATGCTCAACTGATTGCTGCTGCTTTGGATGATGCATCCCCTTTTACCCCGATTGGAAGCTCGGCTCTCGAGTTGGGATTGGTTGCGCTCGGTGTGATCATGCTCTTGTCCTTAAGCGCTTTCGCAAGACCCATAACCACCACTCAAGGTGCAGCGCTTCCCTCTACTTGGCATCAGCGTGAATGGGCGGTCTTTACCCTGCCACTTTTGGGTGTGTTTTGGGTCCTTGCCTGTTATGGAGTTCATGCTTGGGGCCTGTTGTCCTTGAATTATTGGTGGCATTGGTCTTGGTCTGCCAGTGCACTGGCGCTGTCGGCGTTGATGTTGGCCTCTGCCGACCTGGCTCAATTGAGATGGCAGCGCACGAGGCTCTTTGAAAACCTATCGAGCTATCTTTCTGGCTCCGCCGCCGAGGATGTTGCACTGAGTGAGTCGACCGATGTGGTCACGGGTCGTCAGTTGCCTGTGACGGTGATGAGCATCAATTTGCGCAATTTTGATCGTTTTTGTGCTTCCCAAGAGGCTGCCTTGAGCGCACGTTTGTTGCACGACTATTTGAGTTTGTTGAATGACGTTGTGAAGAAGGCAGGCGGTGAATTGGAGCACGTTCAAGGGGCCGAGGTCTTGGCCGTTTGGCGTGAAAGCCCCAACCTGACCAAGGGCTCAGAGCATTCTGGCGTTGATCCGGACTCCTTGCTGAGTGTCACCCAAACACTGTGGAGACACAGTCAGGCCTGGCTCAAATCTTGGAGTGAAGAGCATAAGTTGGAAGTTGCTCCGTCCTCGCTCGATGATTTCAGTGATTTGATGGGCAGTACCGAAGATCCCATTCGCCTAGGGGCTGAGTTGGAGCTGGAAATCGGGTTGGAGCAAGGTGTTGCTTTGATCGGCTCTGTTGGACCCAAAGAGCGACGTGTCTACACGGTCTTGGGTGAACCGGTGCAAGTGGCACAGTCTCTACGCTCCATGTGCTCTGAACTGGCGTATCCAGTTTTACTCGGACCCGTTTTTGGGGCTCACTTTGGTGTACAGCCCTCAAAAGAGTGGAGTCCTCAGGATTCTTTTGGAGCGCAAAAGACAGCAAACTTCAAATCCGTATCCTTGCAATCATCTGGCTCTCAAAATGGCTCCAAGTTGACTCAGGTGGTGCACATGACTCCAGTGAGATTGGGAGAGTTTTTGCTACCCGGCACTTTGCAAGCCAAGTTGGTGTTTGCCATGCCGGTTGAATTCAATGTCAATCGACTCCATTTGGTTGACACCATCTCTTTGAATCAGCAGGTGGCTTGATACGGCCAAGTCGGTGGCTGCGTGCCCTTGTTTCTTATGCCTTTAGGTTCTTGGGCTCAGGCGCCTCTCTAAAGGGCTTTGGAACAATTAGAATGCTCAGGTATCAGGGTCGATCTCCGGTGCACTTTGCTCCTTAAACAGACTGCCCTTTGCCAACACCCTTCAATTGCAGTTTCAGTTGTACAAAATCCGGCTTATAAATTCCCTCTTTTGTTCTCAATCCTCTTTGGGTAATGGGAGTG
>DAISKH010000270.1:0-2415 GCA_036821105.1 Limnohabitans sp. | reverse complement strand
TCGCCATGACAAGGGGCACCAGGTGGTTTTTCATGTGCGAGCACAAGTGGGTACGTCCGCCGAGCGTGAATTGCTGAGACTCGGTGGAATCCCTCAAAGCATCATTGCGTCTCTTAAGGATCAACACTCTCATTGAAGCATGCAGATCAAGGCTTGGTTGCTACTCTCCTCGCGTAACAATTTCTTGTTGTGTATCTGAACTCTTTAGGTAATTTTTGGTGCTATATTGGTGCATGGAATTCAATGGTATGCAGGAATATGGTGCACATAGCCGCTGGAAGAAACCATTGCTCTGGGGGGTGATGAGCAAAAGTAAACCACGGGTCATTGACTTGGTAACGTTGAATCTAACGGAAAAAGCTTTGAATGTCTTGGTTTAAAAAAACTAGCAATCCTTTTGCCCTAAAAGCGCGCATAGATCATGGGATCATGGGCTGGTGGGCAATGAGCCAGAGTTGGGATTTTTCGATGGCATGCAAAGTGCTCATCGGCTGTGGTTGGGTAGTTATCGATCAGACACTGGACCCAAAAACATGTATTCACATCCTGAAAGACAAGAATGATTGATGAATTTGAAGACCATTGTTGGCAAGACTTAATGCCACAACATGTGTTGGATTTGTATCGACATTACAAGCGGGAGCTCTTCATTGGCCCCAAGGTTGCGCTCTTGGCCATTGACTTATATGAATTGGCCTACCAAGGTGGCCCCTTGCCCATCGAAGAGGTGACTCGAACTTTTCCCTCTTCTTGCGGAATACACGCCTTTGATGACATCCCCCCCACGCAAGCCTTGTTTGCAGTGGCCAGGGCGGCAAATGTGCCTTGCTTTTACTCCACAACTGAAAATAGGCCTTTTTCAAAACAAACACGCGTCAAAGCGACCAACCGCAAGGCACCTGATCGTGCTGATGAGGTGTATGCTATTCGTCCAGAATTTGCCCCACAAGAAGGAGATGTGGTTCTTTATAAGCAAAGAGCGAGCGCGTTCTTTGGAACTCCTCTTACGGCGCACCTCACACAACTGGGTATTGATACCATCATCGTCTTTGGTGAGAGTACCTCCGGTTGTGTGCGTGCAACCACGGTCGATGGCTACTCCCATGGCTTTCACATGGTGATGGCCGAAGAGTGCTGCTTTGATCGCAACATCATCTCTCACAAGGTCAATCTCTTTGATCTTCACCACAAGTATGCCGATGTCATGAAAACCAACGACATCATTCAACTCTTGAACGCGAGACATTAATGAGGATTTATCTATGAAGCCTAAGCGTTATGGCCCTTTCCCCTATTCTCCTATCATCGATCGACCTAAAAAGCGTTGGCCCAATGGGGCTCGAATAGCAGTGTGGGTGATTCCAAATATCGAATTTTTCGCTCTCAATGAGCAAATCCCAGCAGCTGCTGGGGGAGGTGGACAAGTTCCCGATGTATCAACTTGGTCCTCGCGTGACTACGGAAACCGAATTGGTATTTACCGAATGATGGAGGTCATGAAGCGCCATGGTGTACGTGGCACTGTGGCGCTCAATAGCGAGCTGACCGTAGAGCATCCCCGGATCATGGAGGAGTGTGCAAAGCTTCACTGGGAGCTCATGGGACATAACGAAAGCAATACGCGTAGGCTCAATTCGGTGAGCGATGCCGAGGCCTCGCTGATTGTTAAAAGAACCGTGCAGACCATTCATCAAAACACGGGGCAAAAAGTCAAAGGTTGGTTGAGTTCAGGTCTAGCCGAGACCTGGAATTCATTGGATGATTTGGTCGACAATGGAGTGGAGTATGTGGCCGATTGGGTCAATGACGATCAGCCCTACAAAATGACTCTCGATGACGGACGCTCTATCATGTCCATTCCTTATTCAACGGAATTGAATGATAAGCCTGCATACGAAAAAAAATTCATGACGCCAGATCAATTTGAAGCCATGATTTGCAGGCAGTTTGATGTGCTATGGAAAGAGGGCGCTGAACAAGCGCGGGCCATGGGCATTGCGCTTCATCCTTACCTCACAGGAGTGCCCCACCGAATTGGCGCACTCGATGCGGCTTTGGCCTATATTGCCAAACACGAGGGAGTCTGGTTTGCTACAGGGTCAGAAATTGCTCAAGCGGGTCAGTCACTCTAATTCAATTCAATGATATTTTCCGGAATAAAGTACATGAATAAATTTCTTTTCTCCTGCGTAGTAATGGCATGGGGTGTTGCCGCAAGTGCAGCTGGACTTGAGACCATCACCATTGGCACAGTAGGTGTAGGCTCTTCCACGGAGTGGCCTGTTTATATTGCAATTGCCAAAAATTTTACGACCGCGCAGCAAATCAATATCGACTTTGTCAGCACCCAGTCCAGCTCTTCTGTGACCCAACAAGTTGCAGCAGGCTCCATCAATATGGGAACCTCTGGACTAG
>DAISKH010000269.1:0-2462 GCA_036821105.1 Limnohabitans sp. | reverse complement strand
TTACAAACCTTGTTGCAGCAAGGGCTGGACACAACGGCCATTGAACGCGTTGAGGTTCGAGTGCCAGTGGCCTACGCTTCCATGATCGACCGAGAGCCATACCATGTCAGTCGACTCGCCAGCATGGTGAGCGTGAAGTGGCAACTCGCCTTGGCAGCGCTGCACCCGAGTGGTTTGTCCAATGTGACAAGGCAATTCACCCTGGAGACATCAGCGCTTGAGCGTTTGATGTCCAAAGTGGAAGTATTACCCCAGCTTGTTTCCAAGCCTGATTCCAACCTTGATTCAGCTACCGATTGGGTCTCAGACTATCCTGCGCAATGGCCCGGTGCTGTGAAGGTCGTCGTGGGCGGTAAAGAGTTCGAGGCCATAGCCCATTGCAGTGATGGAGATCCCGAACATGGGCTCTGGGGCCCTGCGCAGATTGTGGACAAAGCAAGACGCTTGGGTTTGGATGCTTTTCAGATTGAATTGGTGCAGGGATTTTTAGACTCTATGCATGATGAGCACCGTATTGGTCAGAGTGTTGAACAACTGAAGATTCATCTCGCCTCAAATCATAGAGTACATTTATAAGAGGGTGATTGAGTCCTTGGCATTTCTCAGGCTTCTGACCTGGTTTGATGTTGCAACTCTCAAGTCTAAGTCTCAAATCCACTTGGTACCATCAATACCAGTGCTAAATAAAGCCCATTCTTGACTGTTCCATTCCACTTCCGACACCCAAGACTAAAATTTAAAGGTTCTGAGCTTTTGAACCCTCTTTTACGATTGGCTGTCAATGTGGAGTCACCTTTTGATTGCATCCAACTTGGGTGTGATGTTTTTTTTCACGGTAGCTGTCGCACCCTCGATCTTTAAGGTGCTACCTGCCGAATGGGCCGGCGTTTATGTGCGCCAATTTTTCCCGAACTACTACTTGTATTTGGGACTGATGTCCCTCATCGCAGCCTTTTTGAGCGAGGACTTTAATTTTCAGGTGCTCTCATCGAGTTGCACAGTCCTATTCCTTTTTTTGGTTTTTTTCTTGACCCCGAGGATCAATTTGGCCAAGGATCAACATCACATGAAGCTCTTTAAAAACCTGCACTTTTTGAGTGTTTTTATTAACTTGTTTCAGATGGGGATTTTTTCCTATTTGTTGACCACTCCGCTGACCAGCCCTTGAAGGTGTCAGTTGAACCTTATGTCCCTTGGCTTTTCAGCACCCTTCAAGTCCTTGGTCATTGGGTCCTCGGGAGCCATCGGCTCAGCTTTTTGTCGTGCCCTTCGTGCTGACCCACTGTGTGAGAGTGTGATTGAGCTCAACCGCAGTCTTTATAACAACTTTAATTTAGAAGATGAACAGGCCATCGAGCTTACGCTCTCAAAGCCCGAGTTTGCTGGTCCATTTGATTTTGTGATTGATGCCACGGGAGCACTGACTCTGGGGGAGGTTGGGCCAGAAAAATCCCTCAAAGCCCTCACGGCCCCCACACTGAATCAATCCCTCTGGGTCAACTGCATTGGTCCCGCCGTTTTACTGAAACTACTGGCTCCCAGGCTCTCATCCGAACGGAGCATCTATGCCAAACTCTCAGCCAGAGTGGGTAGCATCGGTGACAACAAGCTGGGCGGATGGTACAGTTACAGAGCCTCTAAAGCCGCTTTCAACCAGATAATTCACACTGCTGCGATTGAGCACCATCGGCGTCACCCCAAAGCAGTCTTTGTGGCCCTTCAACCTGGCACAGTCGCATCCCCGCTCTCCAAACCCTTTGTTGAAGCTTCCAAGGCCTTGACGGCCGAAGACTCCGTTGATGGTTTAATGAAAGCCATCGCGATGCTAGAACCCATATCAGGAGCACACTTCATTGACTTCAAAGGAAAGAGTATTCCTTGGTGAATAGCGAGCTCTTTTGGGTTTTATGGAACAACTGGTTAGTCCTATTAAGGGTATCTTGGCTGGGTTCAACTTGTTTCTAAAATATGCAAGATTGCAGCACATTGATGCAAAAATGCTTTTTACGACCTTTTAACTGTTGATATGCTCAAAAATTCATCCAAACGCATCTCAGACCTTACTCCAGGAGACATCTCACTGGTGATCCAAATGGCCTGGGAAGATCGAACCACATTTGAGACCATTTGGGAGCGAGTGGGTGTGGTGGAGGCTGACGTAATTCGGATCATGCGAACTGAACTCACGCCAAGTTCATTCAAGATGTGGAGAAAACGGGTCAAGGGTAGGGTGACCAAACACCGTTCACTTAGAAGCCCCGAGATGAAATATTCGGATACGGCTATTGCGGATCACCGCAGAGCCAATTGTTGATCATTATTTTGAGGGGAAGCTATGACTGAGGATTTACGTTGCTGCGGTACAGGGACCTGCATTATCAATGCCGAGGGCTTTTGCTGGTGCGGACAACGGTGGGATGGATTGAAAATGTCCTTTCCCCCTTTGGAGTCTCATGCTACAG
>DAISKH010000268.1:0-2537 GCA_036821105.1 Limnohabitans sp. | reverse complement strand
CATCGAAGCCGTTAATCAATTGCGACACAACGCGGGCGCACGCCAGGTCAAAGACGCGGAAATTATCCAGTACGGCAGCTTCCTTGGCGAATCGATCATTTTTAGGAGATAAAAGACCATGAAACCATCCACCGCCATGACCCAAGAGGGAACGGGTCGTTATTTGCCCGTGATCTACCCTGAGGAGCTCCCGTTTTGGGAGGGCTGCAAAAAACGCCAACTCTGGCTCCAGCGCTGCAGCGCTTGCAACCATATCCGTTTCCCCATTGGGCCCGCTTGCCCCGAGTGCTTTGACATGAACTTCTCCTGGGAGCAGCTCTCGGGTGAGGGCGTGATCCACAATTATGTGGTCTACCACAAGGCGTGGACTCCCTGGCTACAAGCCAAGGTGCCCTATGCTGTGATTCAAGTTGAGCTCAAGGAGGGACCTCGCCTTACCACCAATTTGCTGGATTGTCCCTTGGACCAAATCAAGATTGGTGAACGCGTGGTGGCCGACTATGAAGACATCACCGACGAGATTACGTTGATCCAATTCAGAAGAGCCCAGGATGCGCACAAATAAGCGAATCTGAACTCCTCATTTTCCCATTCACCTAACCTAACCCTTCCCAGTATGAACTCACACACCACTCTCTTAGACGCAGACCGAGACGATGCCATCCGCATGACCCCCGATGAAGCCCACGCTCTTGGAATGGGGGCATTGAAACGCCTGGGCTATAGCGACGAGAATGCCAAAATTATTGTCGACCAGTTGATCGACAACGCCTTGTGCGGCTACCGCTTTGCAAGCCTGCCTAGAATTTTGGCCATTGCTGGCGACGAAAAGCTCCACCGCACACAAAAACCTGTCACCATCGTGCATGAAACACCTCTCTCCGCACTCCTGGATGGGGGAAACAATGTGGGCTATATCTCGTGCTACAAAGGGGCCCAAGTTGCCATTGAAAAAGCCACCAAAAGCGGTATCGCCTGCGTCGGTATCTATGACAGTTACTACTCGGGCCGAAACGCCTACTTTGCAGAGATGGTGACCAAGGCGGGCCTGATCTGTATTCACGTGGCCAGTGCCAAAGCACGCGTCTTGCCAATCGGGGGCACCAAGCCAGCATTGGGAACCAATCCATTTTGCGTGGGCTTTCCCTCCTCCAAGGGTCCAGTGATCATTGACATTGGTACAGCCTCCTTGATGTGGGGCGATGTGATGCTGCACGCTCATTTGGGACAAGAATTGCCTGAAGGCATTGGCTTTGATGCCGAGGGCAATCCAACCACGGATGCCAAAAAAGTCATTCAAGGTGGCGTCATTCCCTTTGGTGGACACAAGGGTTACGCTTTATCGATCGCAGTTCAAGCCTTGGGACTCTTGGCAGGTGCAGCAATCCCACAAAACAAGGTCCAAGACTATGGCTTTTTGTTCATCGCCATTGACCCCAAAATCATGCTCCCCGGTGGCCAGTACCCTGAGCAGATGGCCGAGTTGATTGAGGCGATCAAAGCAACGCCTAAGAGGAATGGTGTGGACGAGATCCGTATCCCCTCCGAGCGCGCCTTTAAAGAACGCGAGATCCGACGCTCACAAGGCCTGGTCTATGACAAGGAGGTGGTGGCTTCCTTGAAAGCGTTATAAGCACTCGGGTGCCAAAAGCGAATGGAAGTGCAGGCACTCACAGATTGAACATGGCCCAATAGAAGATGGGCTTATGTTCGCGAGCTCAGCATTGATAACCCCAAATTTCCCCCATGTTTTCCCAAAGAACCCATGACCTCCACACCTGATATAAACACCCACACCCCAGAGAGCTCTGAGGCTCAACCGCAAGGCCCCTTGAAGGGCTTCAAAGTCTTGGATGTGAGCATCATGGCGGCAGGACCCTGGACTGGGGCACTCTTGGGGATGCTGGGGGCCGAGGTGATCAAGGTCGAGCCACCCGATGGGGATGGTACCCGTTGGGTCGAACCCACGCAAAATGGAATGGGGACGAATTTTTTGTGCATGAATGTGAACAAAAAAGGAATCACCCTTGACTTCAAATCCCCAGAAGGCATCGAGCACGCCAAGGCACTGGTGGCTCAAAGTGATATTTTTATTCAAAATTTCCGTGTTGGAGTGATTGAGCGTTTGGGACTGGACTATGAAAGCGTGAAAAAGATCAACCCAGCCATCATCTACTGCGCCATCTCGGGTTTTGGAGAGGTAGGACCCTTATCCAAGGCTGGGTGTGCGGACTACATCATGCAAGCCTACTCGGGTTTTGCAAGAACGAACGGGCCACCCGGCGAGACGCTCGAGGCGTTTCGGTTCACAGGCTTCTTGGATTTAACAACGGCTTCAGTTGCCACAGAGGCAGTCTTGGCGGCGGTCTTAGAGAGAGAGATCACCGGTGAGGGTCAAAAGGTCGAAGTCTCCATGCTCGAGGCCGCTTATGAAATACAAGCCACCCGCATGGCTGAGATCTTGGGGGCTCAGGAGTGCCCATCTCCCTTGGGGAGTCAGTCTCGTGGGATCGTACCCGACCGGGCCTATCCAAGTT
>DAISKH010000267.1:0-2543 GCA_036821105.1 Limnohabitans sp. | reverse complement strand
CGTCCAGCCAAGTCATATTGTTGAATTTCTCTCGCTTTAGTATCTTCTACTCCATTAAGGAGTAATGGAGCAGTGAGTACTGATCAACTAAGTGTTTCAAAACGACGGCGCAGAATCAATCGCACACCCGAATTTAAAACCAAAATTGTGGCTGCTTGCTTACATGTAGGTGTTTCTGTCACTGCGATTGCTAGGGAGTATGGATTAAACCCAAATCTTGTACACCGTTGGGTTAGGGAGTTTGAGAAATCTCAAAGAATTATCTCTCCTGGTGTGTCTGACCGCGATGCGGTACAAATGGAGCCGTCAATCAGCCCAAGTTTCATTGAGTTGCCCTTTAAAGCAGCGGCTGTCCAAGATGTTTGTACGGATCATATTGAACTTGATCTCCAAAGGGGAGACTTAAACCTCAAAGTGAAGTGGCCAGCCTCTAACGCATTGGAGTGTGTGCACATCATCAAGGCGCTCTTCAAATGCTGAGAGTGGATGAGGTTTGGTTATCTACCGAGGCCTTGGACATGAGGGCTGGGATGGACACCTTGCTCACGCGTGTGGTCTTGGTCTTTGGTGCGGCGCAGCCGCACCATGCCTATTTGTTTGCCAACGCCAGAGGAAACCGCTTGAAGATCTTCATTCAAGATGGGTACGGCATGTGGATGTGCTCAAGGCGTTTGGCTGAAGGGAGCTTCAGTTGGCCGAGTGATTTAAGGCAGTTGAGGCATTCACTCAGCCCAGAGCAGTTGCAGGCCTTGGTGGTGGGTTTACCTTGGGCGAGAATTGGTGCCAAGAGTGTGATCACCAGCGTTTGAGTGGCTCAAGCATTGAGGGATATTGAGTCTGAATTGTCTCGTGAGTTGAGGGTGAAATCAAGAGCGAAAGTCCCGATACTCGAGTGAAGTTGTATGTGAGAAACTTCTCTACATGTTGAACGCCAACTCATCGAACACAGCATCCATTGCGCAGCAATTGGTGGGTTTGAGCTTCGATGAAATCGTGGCAAAGTTTGAGCAGCAGCACCAGGTGATTGCTCAAAAGGATGAGGTGATCAAGAGCTCGCAGCAACTCAATGAGAAGTTGACCTTTGAGTTGGCCTATCTCAAGCGATTGAAGTTTGGCAAGAAGAGCGAAGGCATGGGACAAGAGCAAGTTGAGCTCTTTGAGGAGGCCCGTCTTGCTGACATTGCAGCGGTGGAGGCTGAGCTTGAGGCGATGCACACAAGCGTTGAGATCCCTGCTTACAAGCGCAAATCGCCCACTGGAAGAACTCCGCTTCCTGCCCATTTATCCAGAACCGAGATCCACCATGAGGTGGAGTCCACAACCTGTGGTTGTGGACATGAACTCAAGCGCATTGGTGAAGATGTGTCCGAGAAACTGGACATAGTGCCAAGCACCCTCAGGGTTGAGCGCCACATTCGTGGAAAATGGGCTTGTGCCCATTGCCAAACCTTGGTTCAAGCGCCTATGCCTGCGCATGTGATCGATAAAGGTCTACCCACAGCGGGGCTGATTGCCCATGTGGTGGTGGCCAAGTTGAACGATCATTTACCGCACTACAGACAAGAGAAGATCTTTGGTCGCTCTGGATATGAAATACCACGCTCAACGCTCTCGGAGTGGACGGGTCGAGCCGGAGTGGCATTGATGCCGCTGGTAGAGGCATTAAAAGAGGACGTATTCAAACACCGGGTTTTACATGCCGATGAAACCCCGGTGGCCACCCTGAGTCCGGGAGATGGGAAAACACATCGATCGTACATCTGGGCCTATTCGCCGGGAGCCTTTGAGAGCATGAAGGCGGTCATCTACGATTTCTGTGAGTCAAGGTCTGGTGAGCACAATCGGCAGTTCCTTGGGGAATGGCGAGGGTCCTTGGTCACAGATGACTTTAGCGGTTACAAAGCGACGTTTCACGCAGGGGTGACTGAAGTGGGCTGCATGGCGCATGCAAGACGCAAGTTCTTTGACCTCTACGAGAACAACAAAAGTCCCATGGCCAAGCAGGCATTGGAGTTCATCCAGCAGCTCTACGAAGTGGAGCGTGAGATCAAGAGTCTGAGTACTGAGGAGAGATTGGCCATTAGGCAAAGTCAAAGCAAACCGATAGCGGACTTGATGCATCGGTGGCTACAAGCTCACCGACCAGAAATCTCGGACGCCTCGGCTGGAGCCAAGGCGATGGACTACACGCTTAAGAGGTGGGTTGCACTGACGCGTTTCTTGGATGACGGTCAATTGCCGATTGACAACAATTTGATAGAAAATGCCATCCGTCCCATAGCCATTGGCAGGAACAACTGGTTGTTCGCAGGCTCCATCAGGGCAGGCAAGAGAAGTGCAGCGATCATGAGTTTGATACAGAGCGCCAAGATGAATGGTCATGATCCATTCTTGTACCTAAAGGATGTTCTGGAGCGCTTACCAACACAAAAGAATCATCTCATCCACGAGCTGCTACCGCACAACTGGCAACCCAAAACTTAAAACAAAATGACCGCCGATGGCGGTCATTTGCTTTGAGGTGTCAACATGTGTTGGACAGA
>DAISKH010000266.1:0-2560 GCA_036821105.1 Limnohabitans sp. | reverse complement strand
AGGTAGGAGGTCCTGAATTCTCGCGTGCCTTCAAATGCGGGAGGGAGGGGGCGGCCATTTTTCAATGTGAGCCAAATCCTAAACAGATGTCTTTTTTGATCAGGCTCAGCGTAATCTTCATATTTAGTCCTCGAATGGAGGACCGAGAAGTTATTGGCAATCTGAATATCGCCCGGTTGCATATAAAAGGAGAGTTGGATATCGGGTTCATTGCAGATTTGTTCAAACAAGTCGAGTGCTTCGATTTGCTTGTCTGTTAATTTGGGCACCTCCTCAAAACGCTGGGCTGCAAACAAATAGCGACGCTTGTATAAAACGCTCAAATATCCTTGGTAAAAATTGAGGATGGGACAGGTTTGGATTTTGAGTCCCAAAGGGTGCTGCTGGCGAGTATCGAAGTAATAGGTTTCTTGAAGTGTTTCGATGAGTTCGGGTTTTCGTTTGAGAATTTCGTTGAAAATTGCTGAAACACTCACCAATTTACTCATCCCGCCGGTCTTGGCTGTTTTGTAGCAAAGCAGCATGAAGGCATCGCCACCATCGTTATGGAACGTCAGTTCATCATCGGTTTGGTAGCTCCTCACATCGCTATTTTCAGCGACCTTGAGCCCTGTGTTGGTCACACTGTGAATGAGACTCCCCAACTTGTCTTGGGGTTGGGGTTCACCCAAATGGTGGCTCAAAATCCACGCAATGACTTGAGCTTCTTGTGGAGAAAATTGATCAATGGGCAATCCCCTTAAAAGATAAAACCCCCGTCCTCCCTCAATCTCTTGCCGGATGGATTCAAAACGTTGTGCCAGATGTGGACTGATAAGCTTGGGCGAGTTGATCTCTGTGACCGGACAAGGACTTTTTCTCCATGCATTAACGATGTCGATGATCTCTTGACACTCTTCATGCTCCATTTGGGCAATCCAATGGTCATGTCCCTTAAAGTCGGCCATGGTCCAAACATCAGGTCCATGTATGGGGGTGTGGTTTGAAGTGGTCATGATGGAGAGTTCTTGAAAAACCTGGTTTTTTGAGAATCTTTGTGGAGTTTTGTCACTTTGATCTGAGCGCCGAGATCTGAGCACCGAGATCACCGATCAATGAATTCCATTCATCTTTTCCTCAGACAGAAAGGAACTCCTTGAACTGTTGGAATTAATCTCACTACCCATTCTAGGTTTGATAAGGGACATTGATAACAATGGTTTCTCCCCGCTTGACTTGGTGGCGATGAAGACCCACTTTCAAGTTGAAGTTCGATACGGTGTGAAACTTTTTGTCAAAAAAAAACCCACTCGAAAGTGGGTTTTGGAAGTTTCTTTACCTGGAGAGACTTCATCTTATCTCGCTTGGACTCAATGTCAATCAAGAATCCCCTCAAAAGACCTCCGATTACACTTAATACGGGTTTTACGAGCATTACGGTTGAGCCCCTATTTCTTGGCCCTTGGCCGTCTTGCTCTCTTTGATATAGGTCTTGGGCTTACTCAGCCTTGATGTCACCGAGTTGAACGATTTGTTTATACATATCGATCTCCATCTTGATTTGGGCGGTGAACTTCTCAAGCTCAAGACCATTGGGCTCAGCTCCCACACTCAGGATCTTTTCTTTGATGGCAGGTCTTGCCATTAGTTGCTTCATCTCGGTAGCCAACTTCACGGTGATGGGACTGGGCGTATTGGCAGGGGCAAAGGCACCAATCCAGGTCTCACTCTTCATGCCAGGGACTCCCAATTCAGCGAAGGTGGGAATGTCGGGCGCAAAAGCAGTTCGCGTCTCACTGGCAACGGCCAAGGCCCGAACGCGACCGTCTTTGATGAAGGGCAGGGCCGAGTTGACCGCAGACCAAGACGATAGCGTGTGTCCGGCCACCACAGCTTGGATCGATTGATTTGAAGCCGCGTAGGGAATATGGTTATAGCTGGTGCCCGTGATTTGAGAGAACTGAGCGCCTGCAATGTGCAAAGAGGTTCCAACCCCCGCAGTGGCATAGGTGACTTCACCCGGTTTTTGTTTGGCCAGCGCAATGTAGTCGGCAAGAGTTTTCACGGGCACTTGCGCGTTCACAATCAACATGTTGGGTGCGGTACCCAAGAGAACCAAGGGCGCAAAATCCTTGAGTGTGTCATAGGGCAAGGTTTTTCTAAGGGCAGGGTTGATGGTGTGAACATTGGAGTTAATCATGATGGTGTAGCCATCGGGTGCGGATTTGGTCAACTGCTGTGAACCAATCACTCCCGATACACCAGTCACGTTTTCAACAATGACGGCTTGTCCCCAATCTTTGGTCATCTCGTTGCCCACGATACGCGCCATGATGTCAGTGACTCCACCCGCAGCAAAAGGCACAATGATTTTGATGGGTTTACTGGGGTAACTGGCTGCCAAGGACGCTCCCGGCGCGGAGGGGGTTTGAGCTTGGGCCCAAGAGCAGGCCACAAAGAGGCTCAAGACAACGGCGAGTTTCATAAGGATCTCCTTCTAATGATGGGTTCTCAATTCAACTTTGCGCTCTGAGTTGCTGGGTTTTGAGGGGGTCAATCTCCAGTGAGTTATTGATCACCA
>DAISKH010000265.1:0-2563 GCA_036821105.1 Limnohabitans sp. | reverse complement strand
GCACTGCTCCGCGCGCGATGAGGTTCGTGACGGTGGGCCTGGAACCAGGGCCAGAACCCGCCCCCACCGAAGCTGCACCCATAGAACCCGTGCCCATCGTTCCCGCTAGACCGCTTTCAGCCCCTGGCTTACCCTGAGCGGGCTCAGAGGTCAAACCCCCACTGTGCACCGATTCCCTGAGCTCAAAGGACTGCTGCCAATAGTCTTGTCCCGCTTGCAATCGGTCTCCCTCAAACCCTTGGAACTGCATCATCACTTGTGCGGCAAAGGCTTCAAGACCTGGCACCTCGGTCAGTGCTCGTCCCACAAACGCAGCCATCGGCAAGCGAAGGATTCGGGTCGCCCCCGGATTGGCCGAGACCACCCGACCTTGCGGGTCGAGCACCAAGACGCCTGCGGTCAAGTGATCCAAAATGGTCTGCAAATTGGCCCGCGCCAAACTCACTTGGCTCATACTTCGCTCAACGGTGCTTCTCGCCTCAAAGAGCTGCTGGGTCATTTGGGCAAAGGCTTGGGTGAGCCCTTCCAAATCGTCCTTGCCGGTGAGCACTGGCCGAGGATTCAAATTGCCCGCGGCCACATCTCGAACTCCACTCACGAGCCACAAAAGCGGTCTGGCCAACTGATTCCCTAGAAGCACGGCCAAGAGCACCGCACCAAAGACCGATAAAAATAAACTCAAGGTCAAAGTGCCAATGTACATGCGCCTCAAACCATCGCGTGCCAAGGCGCGCTCTTGGTACTCGGCATTGGCCGCTTGCAGTGCCAAGGCATTGGTCACCAAGGTGGGGGGGAGTTTGCGACTGATTTGTAAAACCTCTGAGTCCAGCAGCGTGTGCAAACTCACACTCACCGGGTTCACGAGCGCCAGTGCTTTGATCTGGGGCTGCACCTCGGGGTGCAAGTCCGCATCCTCTAAACCCTCTATGACGGTGAGTAATTTTTGGTTTTGCAAGGCTCTCCACTGCTCTGGAGTGGGGGGCTCAGGATTGACCACATAGCGCTCGCCACCCGCTGTGGCCACGGGACGCTGGTCACTCGACCAGATGATGATCTCATCAACGCCCAGTTGCTCTCGAAGGCGCTCCAAGCTCGCCCCCGAGAAACGCTTTAAGGCACCACTGGAGACCGCATCATGAACAGACAAAGTACTCAAGCCCCGATCACGCTGAAGACCCTGCTGAAGTCGGGGCGCACCAAGGCCTGCCGAGGACGATATCAACGGAGCTCTTAAACCACCCGCCTCGAAATCATCTGTGGGCTTATCCGCCCTTTCTCTTTCCCTATCCTTTTGCTTGGGCTCGCTTGGCTCAGCGCTCAGCAGTGCTGGGCTCTTGGAAGACCCCAAGGGGTCAGAGGAGCTGAGACCACTCTCTTGTGAGTGGCCCACCTGGGAGTCTTTTTCTTGGTTTTTATGGTGGTCGTTGAATTTGTACCGATCAATGTCCTTGTCTTTATCTTTACCACTCAAGACCGGGCTCTCAAGGATCGACTCCAAGCTCACGTTCTCCGACAAATGAAGCGCCGCTGCACGAGCTTTGTTCCCCAAGTCAAGCGTCAAGGTGTCCAGTGTCGCGCGCCCCAAATTGAGTCCCGCATTCAAAGCGCCCTCCACCTTCACATCAAACCAGGCCTCAATGGAGCGTGAGACGAACTGATAGGACACTGCGTAGATCAAGAGTCCGGGGATAAAACCCACGACCATGAAAATCGAGGCCAACTTTAAAAGTAGGCGACTACCGAACTTACCCGATCTCCAGCGACGGATGAGGCGCCAGACGATCCAGACGATGACGCTCAACAAAAATCCCGCCACCACCGTGTTGAGCACAAAAAGTGTGGTGTAGTGTTGCTCGTAGAGGTCCCATCTCTGGGTTGCTTGGGTGAGGAGGAATAAGAGCACGAGCCCCAAGCCCAGCATGATGAACACCCCCACCCCAAAGGCCCAACTCAAGGCCTTGGTTGAGAAGCCTTCATTGGGGGGTGAACTCATTTGGGGGGCTCAAGACTCAAGCGTTGGCTCTTGGTGGCGCTCAAATTCCACTCGTTGTCGCCCAAGGTGCCAATTTGTAGGGGTCTGGGGAACTGGGTCAAGTCGAGCTTGAAGCGAAAATCGACATGGTATTTGGCGCCACTCTCAATATCAGCGCTATTGGCAATGCGCCAGTTACTCAGGCGCTTGACGGCAAAGAGGGCCGACTGCAAGTCATCATAAGCCACCCCCAAGGTCACCCCAAGGCCCGAGTTGGGGATAGGTTTGGAGGACGACAAAAGTCTCCATTGGCGAGATAAAGGGTGGTAGGAGAGCCGGTAGTGGCGTTCTTGGAGAGCGACCGATTTCTCGTACCAATACCACCGCTCTTTGAAGACCTCGGCCTGGGATAAAAAGTAAAGTGCGACCCCTTTACTGAGCGCATCTTCAACAGGAGCGGGCAACTCAAAGGCCAAAGTGGTCGATAAAAAGTAGGCGTCGTCTTGGCGCTCAAGGCTCAGCTCTCCCACTTGGACCGCGGGGGGTTGGGTGAACTGGGCCTGGGCGTGTTGCCCGGCCAAGAGGGTGAAT
>DAISKH010000264.1:0-2572 GCA_036821105.1 Limnohabitans sp. | reverse complement strand
GTAATAGCCACCGTGACCAAAGCAAAGTAAGCACTGGTGAATCACGTCGTAGGCCAACTTGGGACCCCACCACTTGGCCATTCCAGCCTCGGCGGTATGGGGGAGGCCTTGGTCTTTGAGCCACAGCCCTTGAAGACAAAGAAGCCTGGCGCCTTCGACCTCGGTGTCGAATTGAGCCAATGGATGGGTGATCCCCTGAAAGGCCGACAAAGGTTGACCAAAGGCTTGACGCTGCGTGATGTAGTCCCACGTCTCCTCAAGGGCCACCCGGGCCACGGCCAAGCACTGCAAACCAATCAAAGAACGCGAGTAATCAAAGCCATGCATGACTTGCACGAAGCCTTTGTTCTCGTCACCCAAGCGGTGATTGAGTGGCACCCTCACGTTTTCAAAAAAGATCGATCCGCGTCCAATGGCTCGTTGTCCATGACAATCAAACCGACTGGTGGTGATACCAGGTGTGTTCATGGGAACCAGTAAAGCGGTCACCCCATGGGCAGCGTCCTCTACTGAACCGGTGCGGCCAAACACCACCGTGATATCGGCCTGATCGGCCGCAGAGATCGATGTTTTCTCGCCATTGATGATGTAGTGCTCACCCGAGCGTTCGACCTTCAGTCTCAAATTCGCAGCGTCCGAGCCCCCCCTAGGTTCGGTGAGTGCGATGGCACAGATGGCTTTACCCTGAGTCATCTTTTGAAGCCAGGGCCCCACCACTTCCGCTTGTCCGTATTTGGACAAAATTTGCCCATTCAAAGACGCCAACAAATTGAGATATGAAAAACTCAAGTCAGCCCGGGCAATTTCCTCATGGATGACACCCGCGGCCATGCACCCAAGCCCCATTCCACCAAAGTGCTCAGGCAACTCGGGACACAAAAATCCCAGCGCCCCCATCTCCTCGAGTAACGCACGGTCGAGCGTACGAGTTTTGTCTCGCTCTTGGAAACCGGGCTTAATGCGTTCATCGGCAAAATGCCGCACCGTTTGAGCCAGCGCTTGCAAATCTTGGTCAATGTAGGGGTTGGGATTCATGGTAAGCCTTGAGCGGTTGGGTTTACTTGACGTATTTTTTGAAATCGGGTTTGCGTTTTTCTTGCAACGCTTTCACCCCTTCACGCGACTCTTCCGTGTCATAGTAAAGCTTCAAAGCGTACATCCCCATCCCGGCTATGCCGGCTTGGTGAGAGGTGTCCATATTGAAGCTTCTCTTGGCAATGGCCAAGGCAGTTGGGCTTCGCTCACAAATTTCTTCACCCCACTTTTGCACCTCGGCGTCAAGTTGATCGTGGGGCACACAAACATTGGCCAAGCCCATGGCGACGGCTTCAGCGCCCGAGTAGCGGCGACACATGTACCAAATTTCCCGAGCTTTTTTCTCGCCCACCACGCGCGCCAAGAAAGCGGTGCCGTAGCCTGGATCCACCGACCCCATCTTGGGGCCGACTTGACCAAAGATGGCTTTGTCTGAACAAATGGTCAAGTCACAAATGGTGGCCAACACATTGCCCCCACCAATCGCGTAGCCTTGCACGCGGGCAATCACGGGCTTGGGGACATCACGAATGGCCGCGTGCATCTCCTCCATGGGTAGACCAATCGTGCCGCGACCGTCGTAGTTGCCGTCGTGGGCGGATTGATCTCCCCCTGTACAAAAGGCCCGGTCTCCAGCGCCAGCGAGCACAATGGCGCCAACACTCTTGTCGTATCCCGCCTTGTTCATGGCTTTGATGATCTCATCGCACGTTGTCCCCCGAAACGCATTCATCTTCTCTGGGCGATTGATGATGATCCAAGCCACGCCGTTGCGATTTTCGTAAATGATGTCTTCAAAATTCATGGTTTCACCTTTTTAGTAGATAAGTAGATTGCGAGTGCTCTCACCACCTCAACCGTGCATGGTCAAACCACCCGACACGCTCAAGACTTGTCCGGTGACGTAGGCTGCATCGTCGCTGGCAAAAAACAAAATAGAACCTGGCAAATCCTCGGGTTGACCAATTCGGCCAAAGGGAATGGCACGGGTGAAGGCTTCCATCAACTTCTCCGGATTGCCTGCACCTTCCTTATAGTCTGCAAAGAGTGCCGTATCGGTGGGCCCTGGGCACACCACGTTGACCGCGATGTTGTGTCGAGCGTGCTCCCTGGCGATGGTTTTAGAAAATGCCACCAAGCCACCCTTGCAAGCCGCGTAGACCGCCTCGCCCGATGAGCCCACCCGGGCTGCGTCAGAGGCAATGTTCACGATTCGACCAAACTTGCGCTCGACCATGTGCGGTAAAACGGCATGGTGCATGTGAAGTGCACCTGTGAGGTTGATCTCGATTAAGCGCGCCCACTGCTCGGGCGTGGTTTTGGTGAAAGGCTTGAACACGTCCCAGCCAGCGTTGTTGACCAAGATGCTGATGGGACCCAATTGGCTCTCGACCTGAGCCACTGCAGCGTCAACACTCACTCTTTGGGTAATGTCACACGCAAACGCTTGGGCTACACCCCCGGCGACTTCAATGGCTTGAACGACCGCCTTGGCAGCGTCAAGATTGAGATCAAACACCGCCACTCGGGCCCCCTC
>DAISKH010000263.1:0-2635 GCA_036821105.1 Limnohabitans sp. | reverse complement strand
CCCCCCTCTTGGACCAAGTGAAACTCAAAATACGCCTTCTCAAATGCATCCCGCGCTTCTCGCAAAGGCTGATCCAACTCAAAGACTTGCTGTGTAGGTGAGAGTTGAGAGGCCGCCTGAGTGGTCTCAGGTGTGGGATGCGCATATGCTGCACCTCGGCCACCCACGTTGAATTCAGAGGCAAAAGCGCTCAATGCGCCTGTTGGTCCATTTGCCTGAAAACCAGCACCCGGTGCTGGTGTGCCTTGAAGATTGGTGTTGGCACTTGAGCGAGCAGCCCCTTGTACAGAAGCCGCAAATTGACTGCCTTGAGGCGGGTACAAGGGGTTTGAATTGGAGTTGGATGCGGTGCTTGAAGTTCCGATTGTTTTCTTTTGAAGACCGGTTTCCACAGCCTTCAACAACTTTTGCATCGTGATGGGTTTTTCAAGGAAAGCTTGAGCACCGATGCGGGTCGCTTCAACGGCAGTGTCGATCGTGGCGTGTCCGCTCATCATGATGACGGGCATGTTGAGGAGTCCAAGGGTTGACCATTCTTTGAGAAGAGAGACACCATCGGTGTCTGGCATCCAAATGTCGAGCAACACCAAGTCAGGACGCGCGATTTGACGCGCAGCGCGGGCTTGCGCTGCATTCTCAGCCAACTCCACGGTGTGTCCCTCGTCGTTCAAAATCTCGAACAACAGATCCCGGATCCCCAATTCATCATCAACCACCAATATATTTGCCATATGCCCGATTAACCCTCAACATGTTGCTCTTGCGCCACTTCGAATGATACCGATACTTGGGCTCCAATAATAGCCCCATTGTGCTCTAGGTTTTTTAAATTGATCCGCGCCCCATGGTCGTCGGCGATTTTTTTGACCACCGCCAGACCCAAACCCGTCCCCTTGGCCTTGGTTGTCACATAAGGCTCAAAAGCACGCTTCAAAATGAAGTCTGGGAAACCCGGCCCCGAATCCGTCACCACCAAACGCACCCGCTCGCCACGGGTGCTCGACTTGGAGCTCACCGTCAAGCGCCTAGAAGTCAAACCTTCCGTTGCATCCTGCGCATTTTGCAACAAATTGTGCACCACTTGCCTCACCTGCAGTGCGTCTCCCTTGATGAGCCCACACTTGGGATCCAAATCGAGCTCCAAATGGATCTCAGCACCCTCGGACGGGTGCCACAAGTAATTCGTCCTCATGGGGCGTTTGACATCAGCCTCTACCGAGGTGAGCTCCAAGAGCCCAGCGCTCTCTTGGGACACTGCAGTGTCCAACTCCTCCCCTCCTGCTCCATAAAACTGAACCACCTCAAAGAGCAGTGCATTCAAGTCCAAGGGCTGTAAAAAGGCTTGCGGCAAACGCGCATAGTCTCTGAACTCATTGACCAGCCTTTTCATGGCGTCGACTTGGTCGACAATCATTTTGACCGACTTCATGAGCACGGCTTGCTCGGGTTTTTCAAGCTTACCTGAGAGTTTCATCTCAAGCCTCTCGGCCGACAACTGAATTGGCGTCAAGGGGTTCTTGATCTCGTGAGCCAGACGCCTTGCAACCTCGCCCCAAGCCTGCGCCCTTTGGGCAGACACAATTTCAGAAATGTCATCGAACACAAGGAGCCAAGCGTGATTGGGCAGGATCGCACCTCTTGCCAAAATGGTGGTTTTTTTGGTGACTTGCGCGGGTGACTCTTGGGAGGGTTCAGGCGCTTTAACACCCTCTGCCCCTTCACCTGAACCCTCTAAAAACAACTCCTCTTGCTGTCCATCGTCCAAACTTTGGGTGACCAGTCCTTCAATGTCAAAGGACTGCTGCCAGTGGTCTTGTCCGTCTTGGTTTCTCTCGCCCTCAAAACCTTTGAACTGTGCCAACACTTGTGCGGCAAACTCGCCCAAGCGGTTGAGTTGAGAAAGTTCCTTGCCCACAAAGGAGGCCATGGGCATTTTGAGAATGCGCGTGGCCCCGGGGTTGCTCGATATGATTCGTCCATCGTGCCCAAGCACCAAAACACCTGCAGTCAAGTGGTCCAAAATGGTTTGCAAATTGGCACGCGCCAAGTCCACTTGCTCCATGCTTTTCTCAACCGTGTTTCTGGCTTCAAAGAGCTGCTGGGTCATTTGTGCAAAAGACCGAGTCAACCCTTCGAGCTCATCTTTACCGGTCAAGACGGGCTTTGGGGTCAAGTCACCCGACGCCACATCCCTCACACCACTGACCAACCACAACAAGGGCCTGGCCATTTGGTTGCCCAAGATGACCGCCAACAACACGGCTCCAAAGACGGATAGAAAAAGCGTCAAGGTGAGTGTGCCGATGTACATCCGACTCAAACCCTCTTTGGCCAAGGCACGCTCTTGGTACTCGGCATTGGCAGCTTGAAGGGCCAATGCGTTCTTGACGAGAGAGGATGGCAACTTTTGGGTGACCTCTAACACCTGAGGGTCCAGCATCAGCTCAAAACTCAGTCCAGGGGAAGCAATCATGGCCAAGGCCTTGATGCGAGGCTCGCTCTCTGGATGAGACTGATCGTCCTCCAAGCCCTCAATCAAGGTGATCACCTTTTGACTTTTGAGTTGTTTCCACTGAACGGCTGTGGGTCTCTCAGGACTCAATCGATAACGGTCTCCACCTGCACTCGCAAGTGG
>DAISKH010000262.1:0-2662 GCA_036821105.1 Limnohabitans sp. | reverse complement strand
CAGCAATTGAGCGATGGCTTTAAAGTGCCTTTTGTTGTTGACAATAAGCCTGGTGCAGGCGGAGGCATCGGTGCTCAATTTGTATCACGAGCCGCAGCCGATGGGTACACCTTACTGCTCACTTCGAGCAGCACAATGTCCATCAATCCTCACCTGAATCCTAAACTTGGATTTGATCCTATTAAAAGTTTTACGCCGATTGCTTTTATTGGCTACTCGCCCAATGTTTTGGTGGTGAGTCCTTCTGTACCGTTTAAAACATCGGTAGAGTTGATTGCCGCTGCCAAAGCCAAGCCTGGGTTTTATAGTTTTGCTTCGAATGGAAGTGGTACTTTGAGCCACCTAACGGGTGAGCTTTACAAACAGGCTGCCGGTGTAGACTTCTTGCATGTTCCTTATAAGGGAGCTTCTCCCGCGGTGGTGGATGTCGCAGGCGGTCAAGTCTCTTTGCTCTTTGCGGCTTATGCCAGTGTGGGCCCCATGGTCAAAGCCGGCAAATTGCGAGCCTTGGGGGTCACCAGTAGCAAGCGTCTTAATATTGCACCTGAGCTCCCCACTCTCATCGAGACAGGGTTGGCTGGCTTTGAGTCCAATCAATGGTGGGGACTTTTTGCACCCGTTGAGTTGCCTCAGGAGGTGCTGACACGCTTGAATACGCAGATGAACAAAGCGCTCAAGGCGCCAGAGCTTCGCAAGCACTTTGCCGAAGAAGGCATAGAGCCAGGAGGCGGTACTCCAGTCGAGTTGGCCAATTACTTGCAGGCAGACCTGAACAAATGGGGTCAAGTCATTAAAGCTGGCAATATCACCATCAATTAGGATCATTGTTTTGAAACTTGAAGCGGACAACACCCTACCCAAGCCAGTTACAAAGGCCCTTGGGAAATTCATCTCAACCTTGAAGTGGTCTGAAGCAAGCCCTGCAGTGCGTGCTCTGATGCCGGTCTTGATGCTGGATTATTTTCGCGCAGCCTTGGCCGGTCAAAACCGCGCTTGGACTGACGCGGTGACAGCGCTTTACCGCTCTCACCAGTCCGATCACCTTGCCAGTGTGCTCTACACCGGAGCGCAAGTTGATGTGTCACGAGCCGCTTTCATCAACGGTGTTGCCGCGGGCAGCTTGGATTGGGATGACTCTCATGTGGCGGCCATCATCCATCCTGGTGTGGTGATTTGGCCAGCAGCCATGGCAGTGGGCGAGATGGTGAAGTGCTCAGGGCAGGAATTGTTAACCGCAGTTTTAGCGGGCTATGAAACAGCGATTCGTATTGGCATGTCCATTCAACCCGAGCATTCCTTGCGAGGGTTTCAAGGTACACCCACGTGCGGCGTCTTTGGTGCGGCTGCCGCTTGTGCAAGACTTCTGCGGCTCACTCCCGAGGGATGCAGCAATGCGCTGGGAATTGCTGCCACTTTCTCGTGCGGTATTTCACAATTTTTTGTATCCGGCTCTGATATCAAGCGGCTTCATGCGGGTAAGGCAGCCGCCAACGGTGTCGAGGCCGCCCTTTTGGCGCATGCGGGACTGACCGGTCCACACGATGCGATCGAGGGCACACAAGGGTTTGCTGCTGCGTTTTCGGACCGCTTCGATCCTGAGGTGTGTGTGGCCGGACTACAAGAGCGTTTTCCCACCGAGTGGGTCTCTTTGAAACCTCATGTGGGAAGTGTACGCATGCAAGCGGCGATTGAAGCTGCGGCGGCTCTGTCTAAGCAAGGTGTTCGTGCCCATGAGATCGAGTCCATCACATTGGGCTTGCATGGGGCCATGATGAGCAAGTTGGCCTCCACCAAACCCATCGATATCCAACAAGCTCAATTGAGTACCCCCTTTGCTGTGGCCATGGCTTTGGTCATGGGACCGAGCAAACCCTGGCCCTTGGCGCTTTCTGTGGATGATTACGATGCGGCCATGCTCAACCCCGCCGTTTGGGATTTGTGCGCCCGAACCACATGTGTGGTGGATCAAGAGGTGGAGGCTCGAACCACCAGCGAATCGGTCTCCGGTCGAGTGAGCGTTCAATTGAGAGATGGCTCAGTTCAAGAGCATTTTGTGCAAAGTCCCAAGGGTTGCCCTCAAAACCCTATGAGTGCCGACGAAGTGGCCCAGCGCTTCTTAGGGTTGAGTGCGAGCAAACTCCCTGAACATGACTGCACGGCTTGGCTTCAATCCGTTGGAAAGCTCGAGCAACTGGAGGACTTGAGTGCTTTGTTTGCGCTCAGAATGGGAGAGTAGCAACGCCTTCGCTCACTTCACCACCTCCACCGCCTTCAACGCTCACATCTTCACGTTGAACTAAACCCTCTTTAATTAAAGAGATCAAGCTATTTGAGTCTCTTTTTAGGCATTTTCATCCCCGTTTTCAAATAAGTTTTTTTTTATATCAAGGACAATCATGACCGCTAAAAATCCAGCCCACCAGATCATCTCAGAGTCCGAGCTCAAAGCCTTGGGCAAAAGGGCCTTTATGAAGCTTGGTATGAGCGAGAGGGACACTGAGGACTTGGTGCACATTCTTTTGATGGCCGATCTCTTTGGTTTGTCCACCCATGGCCTGAGCCGAATTGAGTCTTATGGAGAGCGACTCAAAATTCGCGGCATCAACCCTGAGCCCAATATTCGCATCGAGCGCTTGGCGCCGGCCATGGTCGGTGTAGACGG
>DAISKH010000261.1:0-2677 GCA_036821105.1 Limnohabitans sp. | reverse complement strand
CTGCAAGCTGCACAAGCCGTTTCTGACTCCAGTCACGCGCATTCTCATGCCCCCCTTGAGCTCATGGGCTCGGAGATCATGGTCAAGGCCCTTCAGTCTGAAGGCGTCAAATACCTCTGGGGCTACCCTGGTGGTGCTGTCCTCTACATTTACGACGCGCTCTACAAACAAGACACGATTCAACACGTGCTCGTCAGACACGAGCAAGCCGCTGTGCATGCGGCCGATGGTTACGCTCGCGCAACTGGCGAAGTAGGCGTTGCACTCGTCACCTCCGGCCCAGGCGTCACCAATGCCGTGACAGGAATTGCCACCGCTTACATGGATAGTATTCCGTTGGTGATCATCACGGGCCAAGTGCCCACCCATGCCATTGGCCTTGATGCTTTCCAAGAGTGTGACACCGTTGGGATCACCCGCCCCATTGTTAAACACAATTTTTTGGTCAAAGACGTCAAAGATTTGGCGCAAACCATCAAAAAAGCCTTTCACATTGCCAAAACTGGTCGTCCTGGCCCCGTGGTGGTGGACATCCCTAAAGATGTGTCCTTTAATAAAGCCATGTACGTGCCCGATCTCCAGCCGGTGGAGATGCGCTCCTACAATCCGGTGAAAAAAGGACACGGCGGACAAATTCGAAAAGCATTGCAGATGCTCTTGAATGCCAAGCGACCCTACATCTACACGGGGGGTGGTGTGCTTTTGAGTAACGCCTCCCAAGAGCTCAGAACCTTGGTGGATGCTTTGGGTGTTCCTTGCACCAACACCCTCATGGGCTTGGGGGCTTATCCCGCGAGTGATCCTAAATTTCTTGGCATGTTGGGCATGCACGGCACTCTCGAGGCCAACAATGCCATGCAGCATTGCGACGTCCTCTTGGCCGTGGGCGCTCGCTTTGATGACCGCGTGATCGGTAACCCCAAACATTTTGCTCAAAACGAACGCAAAATCATTCACATCGATATTGACCCCTCTAGCATCTCTAAACGCGTGAAGGTTGATGTGCCAATCGTTGGGGACGTGAAAGCGGTGCTCACTGAGATGCTTAACATGCTCCATGAGCAAAACCAACGCGTCGACCCACAGGCATTGTCAGCATGGTGGAGCACGATCGAGCAGTGGCGAGGAAGACATTGTTTGGACTATGACCGCGCCAACACGAGCGTGATCAAGCCCCAGTACGTGGTGGAGACTCTTTGGAACATGACCAAAGACCATGACACTTACATCACCTCTGATGTGGGACAACACCAAATGTGGGCCGCACAGTACTACCGCTTTGACGAACCAAGACGTTGGATTAACTCAGGGGGCTTGGGCACCATGGGCGTGGGCATCCCCTACGCCATGGGCGTGAAGTTGGCCAAGCCTGAGTCCGAGGTGTTTTGTGTGACCGGAGAGGGTTCCGTGCAAATGTGTATTCAAGAACTCTCGACTTGTTTGCAGTACAACACCCCCATCAAGATCGTCGCCTTGAATAACCGTTACTTGGGTATGGTTCGTCAGTGGCAAGAGATTGAATATTCAGGCCGCTACAGTCACAGCTACATGGACGCCTTGCCTGACTTTGTCAAATTGGCCCAAGCCTATGGACATGTGGGCATGTTGATTGAGCGTCACGAGGACGTTGAGCCAGCTCTCAGAGAGGCTCGTGCACTCAAAGACAGAACCGTTTTTATGGACTTTAGGACCGATCAAACCGAGAACGTCTTCCCCATGGTTCAAGCAGGCAAGGGCATCACTGAAATGCTCATGGGTAGCGAGGATTTGTAATGTTTGTAAGGGTGTGCTCCTTGTTAAGTGCACCTGAACAGTTTGAAGCAACTAGAAGTCACTAGAAGCAATTTGAAGTCACTTATCTCAACGCAACTTGGTTTACGAATACCCTTCGTGACTCTCGAGTTTTGTTGAGTGAGCGAATCATTGATTTTTTAACCGAGTTGAACAATCTATTGCTGATCAAGCCTTGAGGTTACCGCCTTTTGGGGAGGATCACAAAAAGAGGAAGTTTTATGAAGCACATCATTTCAGTTTTGCTAGAAAACGAAGCCGGCGCACTCTCACGGGTTGTAGGGCTTTTCTCAGCCCGGGGCTACAACATTGAGTCCCTCTCTGTGGCCCCCACCGAAGATGCCTCTTTGTCACGCATGACCATTCAGACCAGTGGCTCCGATGATGTGATTGAGCAAATCACCAAGCACTTGAACCGATTGATTGAGGTTGTCAAAGTGGTTGATTTGACCGAGGGTCCCTACACCGAGCGTGAGATGATGCTCGTTAAAGTCAGGGCCGTGGGCAAAGAGCGCGAGGAGATGAAGCGCATGGCCGACATCTTCCGCGGTCGAATCATTGATGTGACCGAGAAAAGCTATACCCTCGAGCTCACCGGAGACCAGGCTAAAAACGATGCGTTTTTGCAAGCCATTGACCACTCCGCCATTTTGGAGACCGTGCGAACGGGCGCTTGCGGTATTGGGCGAGGTGAGAGGATTTTAAGAGTTTAGTTGATCGTTGATTTGAACGATTGGTTAAAGAGTTTGTTGAACAATTGACCCCTAATTTACAGGAGAAAACATGAAGGTCTATTACGATAAAGATTGTGATTTGAGTTTGATCAAAGGCAAAACCGTGGCCATCATTGGTTACGGCTCGCAAGGACACGCACACGCTCAAAACT
>DAISKH010000260.1:0-2698 GCA_036821105.1 Limnohabitans sp. | reverse complement strand
AAACCACTCCAAAGAGCAAGACGCCTTCGTAGATCCAACACGCCATGCGTCGCCAAAGCGATGGTGTTGCCCCATTGAACTCACCTTCAAAGTGGAGGGGCGTCTCGGTAGAGGGGGGGGAGGAGGTTTTCACGCAAAAGGGGCCAAAGTGGAGAATTCAAGTCGGTAAAAGTTCTGCGGATCAAAGACTCATCAGTCATCAGCCATCAGCTATCAGCCACCGGCCATTAGTCATTCCCCATCAATCTACGGATAGACCTATGGGGCGGGGGCCTGAACTTTGGGGGGCAGCAGAGTTTTACTCGAGAGTTGGTCAACTTCCAATCGAGTGCTGCTGATCGAGGGAGAAAAGAGCACATGAATGGACACAACGGAACGCAAAGCAATAGGGGCAGGGGAGATGGCCGCACTATTGGGTAGCATCTGGGCGGACTGCGCGAGTTGTGTCTTTTGACTGGGTTCTAAGGCTTGGTAGGCTTGCCACTTACTTAAGCGGTCGTCGCCGGAGAGTTGTTGGACTTGGGCAAAAATCACCCGTGCTTGGGCTCTTTCTTGAGCGCTCAAACTGGCCCATTGATTCATGCGTTGCTGCAATTTTTCTTGGTCCTTGGCGCTCAGATCCGCAAAATTGGCAACCAAGGCAATCCATTTTCTTTTGTGAGCGGAAGTGATGCCGCTCCACAAACTGTTCAGGGGTTTCAAGGCAAGTTGTTGGGACGCAGTGAGGTCAGTCCATTTCGGAGGACTCTCGGTTGCGACTTTTGCGCTTTTTATTGAATCTTCAGAAGCGGTTTTTGAGTTAGCACTCAGAGCTGGAGTTGCAGGAGACAGAGGAGTTTGGGCTCTAGCTGCTGTTTCAGTGTTAATTGCAGAGGACGAGGCATCAGTCCCCGCGGTGCCAGAATTCACCGCCGTTGGGGCTGAGTTGGAATTGGTAAGGCTCGAGGATGAACCACTGTCAGCGCTCGAATTTGAAGTATTGGGAGAGGTGGTTTGAGCGTTGGCCCAAGGGGCTTGGCTCAGCACCATTGCAAGGAGAACACTGAGGCCGAAGAGTCCGAAGAATCCATGAGGCTTATGGGCCTTGATCTTGGCGCGAGCAGCACCGAACCCCAGCACATTGAGACTGAAGACAGTTAGAGCACCAATCGGTCCACGGTTCAAAGGCATGTTGAGTGCTTAAGGCTGGGTTTGCCCCGCGTCGCTTGGAACACTCAAGAACTTGAGAAAACCCGGATCCGTGTAAGCATCAGGAGGTAAATCATCAAGAAGGAGGGCCTGGTCTAGATTGGCCATTTTGTGGGCATTGGAGTCATTTTGAAACTCTTGAATGCCAATCAACCCAGCCAAGAGAACGAGCAGCGGTAGGTAGGACGCCAAGCGGGACCAGAGGTTTGGCTCCTCATCTGAGCCAGAAATCGTGGCCACCCCCCCGTTGATGCTCAAATGACTTGCGGTCTGCTTCAATTGAACGCGTTGTAAGTCCAACGCCTTGAGTCGAGCAACCCGCAAACGCTCGCTGACATGGTGAGGCAAGGTTTCTAGGGACGCATCCAATCCTTGCACCCAACGCATAGCGAGTTGGGTTTCAACGTCATTTCGCAGTGTGAAATTTGTTGTCATGGGTGAAGTCCTTTTGCCTTGAGTGCTGAATATAATGCCTGAACGGCCCGAGAGCAATGTGTTTTTACACTTCCGACCGAACATCCCATAGCGGCCGCCGTCTCAGAAACATCGAGCTCCTCCCAATAACGCAATAGGAAGGCTTCTCGTTGACGCGGCGGTAACTTTTTTATCTCTTCTTCGATTTCTGCCACGTTTTGAGCCTGGGTGAGCACCATTTCTGCGCTCTCGGACTGGGCAACCGAGTCGGACGCTGTATTGATCTCTAGAAAATCAAAATCATCGCCTTGTGCTTCATTTTCAAACTCATTGAAATTGGAGAAGAGCGCATTTTTGGTTTTTTGGCGTCTAAACCAATCCAGCGTTGTGTTGGAGAGGATGCGCTGGAAGAGCATGGGCAACTCGGTGGCGCTTTTATTGCTGTAATGCTCGCACAGCTTCATCATGCTGTCTTGAACAATATCAAGCGCGGCCTCCTCGTCTCTTACATGGTAGAGAGAGCGTTTGAAGGCTCGTTTTTCAACGCTTGTTAAAAAGTCAGAGAGTTCTTGTTCGGTGGCCAAAGTGAGGCGATGTTCAATGACAGATGCCGCATTGTAGAGGTCTTCCTATGCCCTTGGCATGGCGGCCCAAAAATAGGGGCTGTTTTTTCTATAAGTTAAGCCCTTTGCCCTAATTACGCTCTTCAGTCGTTTGCTGAGTAGCCTGCCTGAACGACTTTGCAATGAGCCCAAGAGAGGGGGAGTTTGGATCAACCGATGGGGCACCTTCGGGCCACAGGAATGAGAAGATTTTAAAACGACAGTTTTACAGTAACAGTACTGATTTCTTCAAAACAGTGTCATAATGCAGAGCTTCGTATTGAAAGATACGATTAAACGGATCTTGGTTCGACGAGTCCTCTCGTTCATGGCCTCTGGTCTTAAGTCTTGCAGCGGTTTCAAGAGAACTCGCCCAAAGGCACCCCAGCGTTTTTCTGTCTGAAATTCACCAAGGTTCATCATGGAAATCAATAAAGCGCAGCTCAACGCTGCCAGCGCCGTGACTAGCGGCGACCATCACGAAGCGGCCATGG
>DAISKH010000259.1:0-2753 GCA_036821105.1 Limnohabitans sp. | reverse complement strand
GAGTAGGACTCACTGTTCAAGTTTGATTGCATTTTTTTCAATGATGTTTTTAAAACGGTTACTCTCAGATTTGATGAATTGAGAGGACTCTTGGGGGCCATAGGCCAAAATGGTCTGTCCCAACTCGATCAATTTGTTCTTGACGTTGGGCTCCAAGAGCAAGGCCTTGATTTCATTGCTCAAGCGGTTGGAGACTTTGGAGTCCATCCCCTTTGGGCCAGCGATCACCCACCAATTGCCAAACAAAAAGTCAGGGAACCCAGCCTCCGCTACGGTGGGGACATTGGGCAAATCCGGGATTCTTTGTTGGGAAAGCACGGCCAAGGCTTTGAGTTTGCCCGCTTTGAGCTGAGATGAAACCGTGGTGTGGGTGGGAAAGGCGACTTGGACATCGCCTGCGAGCAAGGCCATCACCATGGGGGGGCCCCCCCGATAGCCAATGTGAATCAAGGTGTCTCCCGTCATGTGCGAGAAGGACACTCCAGCTAAGTGACTGGGTGAGCCCGCACCGGGGGAGCCAAAATTGAACTTACCCGCACCGTTGGCAATTTGCGTGGCCAACTCTTTAAGCGTGAGGGCTCCGTTCATGGGAGTCACCGCGATCAAGGGTGCCTCTGAGATGGTGATCACGGGCTCGAGTTGTGTCACCGGGTCAAAGCCCAAATTGTTGAACAAATGTTGATTGACCGCAAAATTCGCTGTGGGTGCGATCAAGAGCGTGTAGCCATCGGGTTTGGCGTTGACGACTTCGGCGGTTCCGATGTTGCCCGCCGCACCGGTCTTGTTGTCAATGATGAAGCGTTGATTGAGCTTACCCTCGAGCGCATTACCAAAGACTCGAAATAAGGTGTCTCCCACACCACCCGCGGCATAGGGCGAGACCACTCGCACGGGCTTACTGGGCCACTCCTGGGACAAGACGCTTGGTGTGAACCACACCATAGACAGCATCAAAGCCAAAGGAGCCGCCAATTGATTAATTTTCATATGAATACCACTGGGTTGAAGTCGTGGGGTCGATTTAAGCGCAAATACCCATAGCCTGCCACATCCCTCATGCTATATAGTCATAGCCAATAAACTATGCACTATGCCTAAAATCGCCCTCTCCACTCCCCTCAAACACGGCTTGACTCTAAGAAGCTTGGAGGTGTTCTTGGCCATTGTGAAGACCCAGAGCTTTGGGGCGGCCGCACAAGCGTTATCAATCTCGCAACCCTCGGTGAGTGTCCATATCCAGGGACTGGAGAGAAAATTGGGCGCGGCTCTCTTTAGTCGCCAAGCCGGACAAGTGCCAAAAATCACCGACACCGGTCACTATTTGTTGACCTATGCGCAAGAGGTGCTGAACCAGACGCTGGCCTTACAAGAGGTGGTCAGTAGTCACAAAAAACAGTTGCGCATTGGTGCACAGCGCTTTGTCACACAAACCTTATTAGGTTCGGCCTTTGAGGCGCTCTCAGGGGCATTGAGGGACGTGGAGGTCATTGTAAGGACGGGCACCTTTGAGGAGGTGAGCGATTTGTATCTAAAACGTCAAGTGGACTTGGCCTTTTTCCTCACGAGTAAGGAAAGTCCCCAGCCTTGGGCTTATGAACCCATCAACGCCTATCGATTGGCCTTGATTGCTCACCCCAACCACCCCCTGGCCCAAGAAAAATCACTCTCTCCGGATCGACTCGCAGAGTTTTCGTTTGTGGTGGCGTTCAAACAATCCTATTTCTTCAAAAGCATCGACCAATTGCTCATGAGCCGCCAAGTCAAGATCAGCAAGGTCTCGGCCCAGGCCGAGGACGCAGCCACCCTTAAAGAGATGGTCAAAGCCGGCATGGGCTTGGCCTTCACCTTGCTGCACAGCGTGCGAGAGGAAATTCAATTGGGGAAACTGGTGGAAATTGACCTCGACATTGTCCCCATGTATTTGCAACTGGGGTATGCAAAAAAAGTCAACCACGTGAGCGATGAGATCGATGTGTTACTAGACAAAATGAAAGCCAACATTGAACCCTTGCGCTATAAATCAAGCGATCATTAAACAAGCGATCATTAAACGCTTGTTACCTAGCGGGTTAGCTTGGAGAGAGTGGCACGCTTGAGTTGAACGAATAATGGGATAGGAAGTCTTTGTGATTACCCTAGGACAACAAGCGGGGTGGATAAATTAACATTGAAGTATCTAGGGATTAAACACTGTCCTCCTTTGAACTGCTAATTTGAAATCGTTTTTTATGCCAACCCGCCCTTCACTCATACGACGCAGTCTATTGTGGGCTGGACTCACCGGCTCCTTGATTCGATCAAGTCGGGTACTCGCCGCTCCCTCACCCAGCCCTTTGTTGGGCAAGTACCCGGATCACCCTGTGCGATTTATCGTACCCTTCACTGCGGGCAGTATTGGGGACTTGTTTGTGCGACCCATACTCTCCGAATTGAGTGACTCCACTGGCCAGCCCTTTTTGGTAGACAACAAACCAGGCGCGAGCCAAGCCATTGGCGCAGAGACCACCACGAAAGCCGCACCGGATGGCTATACCCTTTGCATGGCCACACAATCAGGATTAATTCTGAACCAATTGGCCAAGAAGAAACTGCCGTTCGATCCTATGAACGACCTCACCCCCATTGCGTTACTTTTCACCGCCCCCATGTTCTTGTTTGTCAACCCCAATTTGCGCGTCAAAAGTGCCTCGGATTTGGTTGCTTTGGCCAAATCTAGACCGGGTCAATTGAACTTTGGCTCGATCGGCCCAGGG
>DAISKH010000258.1:0-2755 GCA_036821105.1 Limnohabitans sp. | reverse complement strand
TGTCCACTAGCTAATTCGCACTAAAACCACCTAAAAGTGGTGGATTTCGACCTAATTTTTTAGTGTTTTTGAACCTGATGGTGACATGAATGACAGGCATAGTCCAAATGGCTTGTTATGGAATGCACTTGTAGTCATTGACGCTTATGGGTGATACAACTAACAAAAAACTTTAGGAACTTTGGAATGAAAACCCTGTCGACCTCAATCTTTTTCAAGCGGTTCGTGATCCCAACAACGATTGCAGCCTGCTTGTTGGGTACGTTGTCAATTGCTCGTGCAATTGAAACCGCTAAACCAGCTTCAGTTGGAATTTCGGCTGCAAAAGTACAAGATTTCAAGGTTGAATTACAACGTCGAGTTGATGCAGGCGAGATCCCCGGCGCTGTTTTGCTGGTGCTTAAAAACGGAAAAATTGCCGTTCAAGAGGCCATTGGTTTTAGAGACCGATTAAATGCTGCCCCTATGGCCATGGACACCATTTTTCCTATTGCCTCAATGACTAAACCCATTGTGGCTGTGGCTGTTATGCGGCTTGTGGAACAAGGCAAACTGAGTCTGAGTGATCCACTCTCTAATTACATTCCGGAATTCAAAACAACCAAGGTGGGTGTTGAAAAAATCAACGCTGAAGGTAAATCCGAATTGGAGCTTGTCAATGCATCGCGCGAAATCACTATTCAAGATTTGATGCGACACACCTCCGGCCTGACATATGGCTATTTTGACAACACACTGGTCGATAAAAGTTACTTAGACAACAACATTTATGACCAGAACCAGAGCCTTGAACAACAAACTTCCAAACTCGCAACATTGCCACTCAAATACCAGCCTGGTTCAACTTGGAATTACGGGCTCTCGTTCGACGTCTTGGGTCGGGTAATTGAGGTAATAACAAAACAGTCTTTGGACCAAGCTCTGAAGGAGTTGGTTACAGGTCCATTGGAAATGAAAGACACCAATTTTTGGGTTGATGAGTCAAAGTACTCAAGGGTTGCCTATTCAAGTGTTCCACCATCCAAATGGAAGTACACGCCTTTAAAGACCAAACCAAATCTGCTGAGCGGAGGTATAGGCATGTCCTCAACAGCCAAGGACTATGCTCGTTTTTGTCAAATGCTGTTGAACAAGGGCCAGCTAGAAGGAACCAGAGTTCTATCCCGAAAAAGTGTGGAACTGATGACCTCGAACCACTTGCCGCCTGGTGTTCAAGCTGTCAAAGTGCCCAGCAGTTGGGCTAATTTTGTCCCCCGCCTAGAAAGTGGGCTCGGATTTGGACTCGGTTTTGCCGTGAGAACTGAGCAAGGTCGAGGCGCACTGTTAGGTTCTTCTGGCGAATATTTTTGGTTAGGCGCATCCGGAACTAATTTTGTCATCGACCCTATGGAGAAGATGATCACCATCCTAATGATTGCTCAATCTGATAAAGGCCTTGAAAACCTTCAATTGATGCGGAATATGGGTAGTGCTTTGATTGATGACTGATCAGTATTCACTGGGCAGCATCAGCACCCAGTGCTCTCCATCCCAACACGCATAGATAGAAATTTCATCAATGGGAAAGTCTGTGTAGGGGATGTCTTGGCGGGCGTATTCATTGCCGTTGCCATCCTCATAGAGCATCGTGGCTTTTGAGTCTTGGACTTTGACCTTGACCACGACAAACCAATCCTCAGTGCCGATCTCGCTCAAGTGGCTGGCTATGGCATCCATCATCCAAAACGCCCCAGCCATTTCAGCCAAATACTTTGTGCCATCCGTCAGCAGGTGTCTGCGGCTGATTCGGTAATAGTGCTCAGTGCCAGTGAAGTGGGTGAGTTGTGCGGCGTCAAATTTCCTATCCATTTCTGTGTCCTCGTTTGCCTTTGTAGTCCACAGTTTGTTTTCAACGACACTGATGGACAACCGAAGTCCAGGCAAAGTGAACGGACTCTGGAAATGAAGCCCTACAAGCAGCTTTTTTGAGTTCCAGCACCCAAGTATTCGGCTGGGTCAAATCACGCGTTGTAGGGCTAATTTGACGCAAAGCGCCGGAGGTTATGCATGGGGCGTTTGAAACGACGCTTCTATGGCAGCAGCCCAAACAAGCAAAGAAATTAGATTTCGGACACTTCAAAATCGATGCCCATCGCGCTCAGAATTACATGGCGATTGAGTGCTCTGCGCACTCAGCTCCTCCGATTGATTCGACCACTTTGCCGACGCATCTTGGCATTGAACTTTTGGATCTTCCAAGCCAACCTCATCGACCGCAACAGGCCTGGGGACCTGTTGGCAAAATTCACTAGCCCATACTTCAGCAGGCAAGTCATCACTAGCAGTTGAAGCAAGACAAATGAATATTTTTGGAATCTGACCGTGCTCATAACCCCAGTCTAAAACTATGGACGATAGAAAGCTACCTCAATCACTACCAAGGTTTTCATAAAACCGTGGGCTCGATTAACACCTTGAAATCGTTATGTGTCTGCTGTGACGTTATCAAGGTTTAGCGCAATATCAAGCTCCGTAAAAGCATGCTCTACGTACACAAAATTTGATATAGTTTTGATTTGGTCTTTAAGCAAAGGTCGGAGGTTCAAATCCTTCTCGCGCAACCAATCAAAAAAGGGACATTCCCTTAAAAAAGGCCCACTCGAGTGGGCCTTTGAATTGGTGAGCAACCTACACATTCGGGGTGTAGCTTAGTCTGGTAAAGCGCTACGTTCGGGACGTAGAGACCGGAGGTTCGAATCCTCTCACCCCGACCAAA
>DAISKH010000257.1:0-2818 GCA_036821105.1 Limnohabitans sp. | reverse complement strand
GTGAATGGAAAAATTGTCTACCGATCAGCAGAACAGCTTAAAAAGGAGCGAGAGCGCAATTCCCATCCAACTCTTTGAATTGTTAGAGCGATGGAATCATAACTAACAGTTGCGACGATGCAAATACCCTGCGTTTACTAAAAAAGCCCATTGCTTTCTGACTTTAAGTTATAAATTCAAGTGGTAAAGAATTTTTTAATATTTCTTTTATAAATCGAGGCTCATCATGGTGAAAAAAAATAAAACATTTGTTCAAGTTAGAGACATCAATATTCATTATGTATTGTCAGACTTTACCGATCCTTGGAGTACAAAAGAGCCAGAAACTTTTATCCTTTATCCAGGATACTGCCGTAATACTGAATTTTGGAGAGCTTGGCATATTTTGTTAGGTAGAAACTATCGAGTCTTGAGTCTTGATGCCAGAGGTTATGGCGATACCACCAAGCCTCCAGAAGATGCAGAGGTGACCCCTGAGTTGCTTGCTGGGGATGCCATAGGACTTATGGATGCCTTGGGAATTGAAAAAGCTCATTGGGTTGGCGAGTCAACTGGTGGTGCTCTAGGACTAGTTGCTGCTTTGGAGCATCCCGATAGGATTTCTTCAATTACTTTATTAAACACTGCGGCAAAGATGGGCAATGAAACCATCTCAACTTATGCACTGGGTGAGGTTGATCAAGCGGCTGCCTTGAGAAAATATGGTGTAGCCGAATGGTGTCGACAAACATTACAGTATCGAATGGATTTGAGCAAAGCGCCCAAAGGTTTAGAGGAGTGGGTTCCAGTTGAAATGGCTAAAACCCCGACTTACATGGCGATAGCAGCTTTCAAGTTATTTGCGCATGTGGATTTGACGCCGCGCTTGAAGGAAATCAAAGTTCCAACTCTTTTGATCGTTGGCAGTAAATGCACGGAGCGACGCAGAAGTCACATGGCTGAAATGAGAGACCTGCTACCAATCTCTAAATTGGTTGAGCTTGAAGGTTACGATTACGGTATTCATTTCTTGGCGCCTGATGCTGTCGTGGCTCAAGTCCAGGAATTTTTAGCTGAACACTCATGACTTTGAAGGTGTATTTCAATCGCTTCTTCTGGTCTTGCTTGGCTTTGGCTATGTTGTTTTTTCAATGGCCTAGCCTAGCCCAGGTTTACCCCGATCACCCGATTACCCTGGTGATTCCTTATCCTCCAGGGTCGAGTACCAACGATATTTTGGGCCGCTTGCTAGCCAAAAAATTATCTGAAAAATTAGGCCAGCAAGTCGTACCAGAAAATCGGCCTGGAGCAAGCGGTAATTTAGGCTCTATGTTGGTTGCCAAGTCACAAGCCAATGGATACATACTTTTAGTGGGCGTGGCTGCTCCTTTATCAGTGGGTCCCAATATCAATAAAAACCTTGGTTATGACCCAATCAAAGATCTGGCACCAGTGGCCATGTTTGCCAACACGCCCTATGTGATGGTGGTTAACTCAAGTGTTCCGGCCAGTAATTCAAAGGAACTATTGGCCTTGGCTAGATCAAAACCTGGGACATTGAATTTTGCTTCTTCCGGTGTGGGCGGAACACCACATCTGTGTGGTGAGTTGTTCAATTCAATGGGAGGGGTTCAAATTACCCATATCCCTTATAAGGGTGCAGCTGACGCGATGACGGACTTACTGAGCGGGCGGGTTGATATGTTGTGTACTGGATTTACCGCATTGGAAGAACATATTAAGTCAGGTCGATTAAAACCAATTGGTATCGCCACCAATAAACGCTCAGACTTGTTGCCTAATTTAATGACTTTTGAAGAGCAAGGCCTTACTGGATTCTTAGTGAATTCATGGACGGGTTTATTTGCACCAGCTAAAACCCCTGAATGGATGATAAAAAAATTATCACTCGAGGTCCAGAAAATCACCAACGATCCACAAACTCAAGCTGCCTTGTTAAAGCAAGGATCTGAGCCCATGTACATGGCACCTGATCAGTTGGGACTCTTTTTAAAATCCGACACTGCCAAATGGGGTGCGGTCATAAAAAGTGCCGCGATTACAGCTGAATAGATTTTTTGTTCACGCTTAATGAGCAGTGCCTCAAATAGAAAATTGACCAGCAATGTCAAAATTTGAACTCTCACACCAGGTCTATATTCATTACTCAGATCATAATTTCAGTAATCCATGGGATTCATCTGAAGCCATTTTATTCTTGCATGGAAACGCAGAGAGCCATAGGGTTTGGTTCAATTGGATACCGCACTTGGCCAGGCATTACCGAGTGATATGTCCGGATATGCGCGGTTTTGGAGAGTCCACCCCCATGCCTCTCGATCACGTTTGGAGCTTGCATGAATTGGTTCATGATGCGATTCGCTTGATGGATCATTTGGGTATCGAGAGGTTTCATTTGGTGGGTGCCAAATTGGGGGGCACAGTAGCGAGAAGGTTTGCCGCGACTTATCCCGATAAAGTATTGACGCTCACGTTGGCGGGAACCCCTGCAGCCAATCGAGGTGATTTGACTGAGCGTACGAAAGCGTGGACATTGGAATTTGAAACTCATGGCGTAGCGAGATGGGCTGAGCAATCTATGCGGTCTCGACTGGGTGCTCAATTTCCAGACAAGGGCGTTCAGTGGTGGATTGACTTGATGTCAAAAACACCCGTCAGCTCTCAAATCGGATTTATGAAAGTCATTCCTTCTAGCGTGATCACCGATGACTTACAAAAAATTGTGTGTCCAACGCTGGTGATCACAACCCAAGGGAGTGCATTGGGCTCAGCCGATGAGGTCAAATCATGGCAACGCGAAATTAAAAACTCAAAGCTT
>DAISKH010000256.1:0-2831 GCA_036821105.1 Limnohabitans sp. | reverse complement strand
GCTCCTGCCTCAGACCGAAAGCAAGGTGTGTGTGCCGTGAGTTTCATGGGTAGATCTTGCTCTCCCAAAACGGTGTCTCTGACGAAATTGGTGAGTGTGACTTCACTTGTTGGGATCAAATAAAGTGCATGTGAATCTGCAGAGTCCTCTAAGTTACTGGATGCACCATCTTGCCCCCCCTTGTTGGCTGCAAACAAATCTTCTTCAAATTTGGGCAGCTGACCCGTCCCTTTGAGAGTTTGGGCGTTCACTATATAGGGGGTATAGCACTCGGTATATCCGTGGAGTTGGGTTTGAGTATCAAGCATGAATTGTGCAAGCGCACGGTGCAATCTGGCCAGTGGTCCTTTCATGACCGTGAATCGAGAGCCAGACAGTTTGGCCCCAGTTTCAAAATCCAAACCCAAAGGCTCGCCCAACTCAACATGGTCTTTTGGAGTGAACCCCAAGTCAGTCGCATTTGTGCCAGGACCGGCTGGGCTCCATCGTCTGAGTTCAACATTGGCCGATTCATCTTTTCCAATAGGCACGCTCGGATCGGGCAAATTGGGCACCATGACGAGTAAGCCCTCAAGTTCGGACTGGATCACCTCTAACCTTGCTGCCGAGTGCTCCAATGCGTCTTTTAGTTCAGTGACTTGTTGCATCACTGCTGTTGCGTCCTCGCCCTTGGATTTCAGTTGGCCGATTTGCTTGGATAAAGCGTTTCTTTGCGCTTGATATTGTTCAGTTTGTGTTTGAAGGGTTTTCCGTTCGTTCTCCAAGGCCTGATAGCTGGTCATGGACAAAAAGGGTTGAGGAGATTTGCGCGTCTCCAAGCGTGCAATCACATGGGGCAAGTCGCGGCGAAGTAGGTTAATGTCTAACATGGCGGTTTGAGTAGTCGAAAATGTTGATGGGTCTATGATAGAGAGGTGAAGGCTTAGCTATTGGGTCGCTAGCATCGGAGTTGACTCATTGAGGATTTTCCTGGCAAAGTGGTATGACCTTGTTTGATTTCAGTGTGTACCATAAGGTCTGAGACCTTTAGGGAGGGGAAACTTCACTGTTTCTTGAACACCACTCAATTGACGCACGCTCACTGCACCCAATTGTCTAAGTTTGGCAATCACTGCCTGGATTAAAACATCGGGAGCCGATGCACCGGCGGTCAGACCCACGCGAGTGCGCCCTTCAAACCACTCGGCTTGGAGCTCGGATGCATCATCGACCATGAAGCTGGGTGTTCCGAATTTTGCAGCCACATCACGCAATCGGTTGGAATTAGAGCTTGTGGGGCTTCCAACCACAATCACAATGTCGACTTGAGGGCTCATGATTTTGACAGCATCTTGTCGGTTTTGGGTGGCGTAGCAGATGTCTTGTTGTTTGGGGGACCGAATTTGAGGAAAACGTTTTTGAACAGCCTCTAAAATTTCTGCCGCGTCGTCCATTGACAATGTGGTTTGTGTGACCACAGCCAAGAGCTGTGTTTGTTTAGGTGTGACGAGGGCAACTTGCTCAACGTCTTCAACCAGGTGGATCCCCTCAGACAATTGCCCCATGGTGCCTTCAACCTCAGGGTGGCCTTTGTGGCCAATCATGATGAATTCGTAGCCCTCTTTGGATAACTTGGCCACCTCAACATGCACTTTGCTCACCAAAGGACAAGTCGCATCAAAGATTCGAAATCCCCGAGCCTGAGCCTCCAGCTCAACTGCTTTGGGTACCCCATGGGCACTGAAAACAAGTGTGGCATTGGGCGGGACTTCGGCCAAGTCCTCAATAAAAATAGCACCTTTTGTTTTGAGATCATTGACCACAAAGGTGTTGTGCACAATCTCGTGGCGAACGTAAATAGGGGCGCCAAATTTATCCAAGGCTTGCTCCACTATTTCAATTGCACGGTCAACCCCAGCACAAAAACCTCTGGGTTCCGCCAATAAGATTTCGCGCGCTAGAGTGCTCATAAAACTCCTAAAACTTTGACCTCAAAGGTCACAGCTTGACCTGCCAAGGGGTGGTTAAAGTCAAATTGAATGGCGCTCTCAGAGACATCCATAACAGTACCCGCATATTGGCCTTGACCGTTTGGAGTAGGAAACTGGACCACATCTCCCACTTGATACACCTCAAGCGGGTCTCCAAGTCTGGCCAGCAAAGTGCGCTTGACCCATTGTTGCATGTCTGGATTTTTTGGCCCAAAGGCATCCCCGCTGGGGATCTCGATGGTCACATGGGCACCCTCTTCAAGTCCGATTAAATAAGACTCAAGGGCAGGGGATAATTCACTCGAACCCAAAGTTAAAGTAGCGGGTTTGTCGTTGAACGTATTAATCACATCTCCCTTTGCGCCTGAGAGCCTATAGTGCAATGTAACAAAGGAATGGGCATCAATTTTTGGTGTCATGGTTGGCATTTTGCCCAAAGTTCAGGTCTAATTAAAAAGTAGTAGTCTATTTTAGGTCTGAATTTCCCTTGATGAGTCGGAAATTGTACAGTTTTGAGGAATTCTCATCGGTTACAAGCCTTGTCAGAGTGTGAAATGGAAGTTGGTAAAAATATCTCTCAAAGGATTGAAAAAAGGATTTCAAATCCCTGACCAAGCCACTTGATTGTGAGAGAAGGTTAAATCATGTTGCTGCATCACGATATGATCCAATGCACGATAGTGCATGCAGTTTGTTTGAGGCGAATACTTTGAAATCAAAATCATGGGCAGACTTGGCCAAACTCAAGGATGAGCTTAGCCGCCAGCAAGAGCTTGAGGCTCAAAAGCGCCGTTTGGAGCTCGAGAGAGAGAAAGAGCGCCAATCACAGAAAAATCTCTTTGTGAAAGCTGTGGGTGAGGT
>DAISKH010000255.1:0-2852 GCA_036821105.1 Limnohabitans sp. | reverse complement strand
ACCAATCGACGCATTCTCTCGGGTAAGCGCTCCATGGGGATCAATCCACGCCAAGCAATCAGTCCGCTGTATTGGGGTGCGTCAATACCACAGAGTCCCTCTCGAATTTTGGAGTGAACACCGTCAGCGCCGATCAATGCATCACCCTTGGTGTTGCCTTTGGTATGCTGCAGTGTGACTCCCTGCGCGTTTTGTTCAAAACCTATGCAAGCAGAGTGCAAATGAATGGCATCAGGCTTGATGGCACGCACTGCGTTGACAAGTGCTTCAAGCAAGTCTGGACGGTAGACCGTGAGGTATGGAAATCCATAGCGCTCTACCGACTTCATTCCCAGGTCAAAGACGGGCCAAGTTTCACCTGTGCTCCACATCCTGACTTCACGGCCTGCGGCAATGCAGGATTTTTCTTGAACTTCTTGACCAATACCTAGTTCATCTAGGACACGAAAAGCATTGGGTGAGATGTGCAGTCCAGCGCCCACTTCGCGAAGTTCTTTGGCTTGCTCATACACGTCGACATCAATACCATGTTTCAGTAAGGCAAGCGCTGCAGCCAATCCACCCAGGCCTGCGCCCGCAATGAGTATTTTTTTTGAACTTCCCATGGTATGGTATTTCTCTGGAGTGGGGCGTATCAAGTTGTTCGACTTTTGCAGTCAAGTGGCTTGATTTGGTATCCTTGAGGGGAAAGCTGAGCACTGTTGGCTTTATTTTAGAAGTCGAAGTATAAATTCCCATTGGTAGTTTCTCTCATCCTTTGGATTCAAGGCAACTTCGGGTTTGAGCTAGATGTTTCTAACCGTCCACCTATATGTAAGCTAGTGTTGTCTGGCGTACTTCCACCAGTGAGAACGCACTATATGACAATGATCACGGCGAGAGCCATATCCACTTAATACAATGTATTTCGCGAAAGAATTCACGATGTTTTTTTGAGTTTAATCAGTTGCTTAAAAAATGAACATATTTAAGGATAGATATTTAATAAATTAAAGCTTGAAAAGTTGTCCAGTCAGATTTGCAAAAAATGAAGCTTTAAATTGTTTTAAGATGCGACATGATCCGCAAAACATTGCCTCGGTCAATGGCCATCCTTTCTTCTGGGGAGAAGTTTCTGGCGGCCAGACCCTCGCGTTCATCGGACGCACTGCGGTAAGGAAAATCACTACCAAACAGAATGTGAGAGGAAGGCACGATTGCTCTGAGTGCGGCGATGGCACCCTCGTGGTTGCCTTGTGCTGTGTCATAGTAAAAACGCTGTACTTCGGCCAAGACGCCATTGGGCAGTACTTTTTTGGCGGCCTCTTTCATGTCAAGCTCTTGCCTGGTAAAGCGGCTCCAAAGAAAAGGCATTGTGCCACCGCTGTGGGACCAGATCCAGTTGATGTTGGGGAACTTGTTGGCCGCTCCTCCGTAGAGCATGCTTGCAATGGTGCGGGACGTGTCGGTGGCGTACTCAATCACAGCAGGAGGTATAAAGTCTGCCGATGGATTTTTGCAGCAATTCGCAAGCAAGGGGTGTACATAGATGGTGGCACGTCTTCGGTTGAGTTCCTCCCAAATTGGCCAAAAGCGTTGGTCACCCAGATACTTATCTCCATAACCGGTCATGAGACCAATACCGTCCGCCTTCAATGTGTCCATGGCGTATTCAATTTCTTTCATGGCACCTTCGGTGTCCATCAAAGGCAGTGCGGCAAAGGAGCCAAAACGACCCGGGTGGTCGCGACCCAGTTGGGCGGCGTATTCATTGGCTTCACGTGCCATGCGGCGATTGAGTTCAATGTTGTTAAAGTTTGCGCCAGGTACCGGCAAGGAGAGTACTGAGGTCGCAATGCCGTTCATATCCATGTCGTCAAGTGACTTTTGAGGTGACCATGGAGGCGCGGAAGGGCCATTGTATTTTTTGAGTTCAACCAAATAGTTTGGGGTGTATAAGTGGTGATGAATGTCAATGCGGTAGGGTTTGCTTAGGGTCGCACTTGGCGTCTGTGCATTGGCGGTGAGACCGGTGCTGGCCAGCAGGCCAGTGCCCACGCCAGAGAGTCCCGCCGCAGCGCCCAAGGATCCCAGACCACTTAAGAATCCACGCCGACCAGCATTGGGTTGCTGGCAAGCGTCTGGGAAAGAGGACAAAAAGCCAGATTCTTTATTATTGCAGGCGCATTGATAAGGCTTCATCTGGGTCATATCCTTTAAGTTCTTGTTTTTCGATTTGAAATCAATAAAGTTTTCGTCTTTCAGTGACGCCCTGAAAGAATACAGCCAAGATTGGATTTTGCCAAGCGAGGTTTCACCGTTGTGTCATGATACGTTTTCCACTTACTCAAGGCTCGTTGGAGGCCAGTTTTGAGGTGTTTTAAGTAAGCACTCCATCGATTTGATCGTGAACAAACAAGGCTTTGAGTGCTGCACAAAAGCAGACCTTCTCGAGTGACAATGCCAACAAATTCTTGGTTCTCAAGCTCTAAGGGATTCCCAGACCCATTGACCATTAATCCCGCGCTGGAATGCTCATCAGTGCTTTTTACGTAGTCCTGCAGTGGTGTGCGAACCGCATACATGAAGGCCAACAAACTGTAGTATCCCAATTGGACAATCATGTCTTCGCCCCTTGTTAACCAAAGCGAGTCACGTTAAGTTTCCATGAGTGGTCACTCATGTGTTGATTTTGACTAAGCTTTGGTAATACCAGACTGCTCCATCCTGCCCAGATTTGAATTGGATGAATAGTGAAAAATGTAATCTAAAAAAAACCACAGGTTTTTAATCTGTGGTGTTCATTTTGTCTTGCCGACGTGGGATTGAGCCACGGACCAACAGATTAACAGAAAATTTAGACTCTGTAATAT
>DAISKH010000254.1:0-2855 GCA_036821105.1 Limnohabitans sp. | reverse complement strand
CTCACTCCCGCACGGCGACGGTTAACGGACGGAAAACCCTACCGTGTATCTGGCTGGGGCACAGCACAGCCGTCTATCTCTTAGGACGGTTGGCTAAGTGAAAATTCTAGCCTGTTATTAAGGCTAATATTATTGAATGGTGTCAGGCTTTGAAATTACTGGCTTTTTGGAATTTGCTGCAGCACTGATAGAAAAACGTGCATACGCTTTCTCATACCAATTATGCTCATCTCTAAATTTAATTGGTTTTGGCTTCTTGCGTTTAAGAAGGACTTTTCTGGGTGTCTTGGGTTTCTCTGTCATTGCTGCGCTTTTCTGAATATTGAACCCGGAGACCAGAGGAGGTGGATGGAGCCACTTTCGATCAGTAATGTTTGAAATGGTCAAATAAAGTGCTCCATCCAATAATAAACGCAGCATATTTTGTGCCAAATAGAGTTGAAGTTGGGTTTGTTATTTTTAACTGTCTGAATAATATAAGAAAAAAACTCCGCCAAGTATTGGCGGAGTATGGATGTTTGTAAGTAAAAATACTGCAATTAAGCAGCTTTTCGCTTTATTACACGCTTTGGTCCTTGTGCCGTCTCGATGGCAGCATCAAGTTCACCGGACTTTGCAGCTTCAATGACTGATTCAAGAACGCCTACCAGCTTTGTCTTATCACCAACGCCAATGGCGCCTTTGTCCGGGGTAGGTGAGAGGATCTTGTTACCGTAGCGCAAGATGAGATAGCAGTTGCCACTTCCATCCACCCGCCACCATCGCTTGACTCGCTTTGGACGATCAACAAGCTGCTTGGTGCCGTCTTCTTGCTTGACCCATTTTTGTCGCCGCACATAGAAATTTTCATCCTTTGCCAGACCAAGCTGCTGTTCAAGCTGAGTGATCAGTTTAATGCGGCGAGAAAGTTTGGGATCGCTCGATGTAGATTTGGGGACTGCTACGAAATTAAGACCTTTCAACGCATTCATCACTGCCTCCTGTTGTTAGTGTTTGCGTTAACAAGAGCATGCAGTCTGCAAAAAAGCATTCCTACCGAAATCCTGCCGGTCTTTTATGAAAAGATTGAGGTGTTTATGATTGATAGTCGGACCCGCTGAACTGGTCACGATCTCTGATTGTAGCATAATGCTATTTGTATACATTTTGTGGTCAGTCATGCCAAAGAGCAACCGAATTTAAGTAGAATTTTGGTTGACCAAAGCTGATTTTGATCAGCAAATAGTCAATGTAGCTATATGTTACTATGGAAAATCGTGGCCTCTAGAAAGGCTGAGAATAAGTGTTTCAACAAAACAAAAAACTGTTATCGTTGTGTGCCGCTTTGGTCGCAGTTCTGGGTAAAGATAACAAGTGCGTTGTCAAAACATGCACAGATTGAGTGGCTTAGAGAATGTAAATTCCAAAAATATAAATTGGGGGAAATTATGAAGCTTTCAAAAATGCTTTCTACAATGGCAATCATGCTGGGAGGCATGATCTGTCAGGCCTCAGCTGAAACATGGATTTCAACCTGGGCGGCTCCAGCATTTGCAAGAGTTGACCAACCGGCCCAAACTCTTTCTGCAACCGCTCAAGCGTTTCCTTGGTCACGCGATGTTCCTGCGGCGGCAGCGGGTCAAGACCTGGCAATTGGCAGTGCTTCGCCCCTGCATTTCAAAGATCAAACAATCCGGCAAATCGCTCATATTTCAGCAGGCGGGGGACGGGTCAGGGTTGTGCTGGCCAATAGCCTTGGAACATTGCCGCTTAAAGTGGGTGCTGCATCGGTTGCGATCAGAGATAAAGGCTCAGCAATTGTAACCAGTTCCGTGAAAAAACTTACATTCGGTGGACTTGCTTCCCCGGTCATTCCGGCAGGCGCAATTCTCTCCAGTGATCCTGTGGACCTGAAAGTCAATGATTTTTCAGATGTCGTTATAGATCTCTATCTTCCCGATGATACGTCAGCATGGAAATCGCCCGTCACAATGCACGCTGCATCGTGGCAAGTAAATTTTGTCTCGACCGCTGGAAACCATGTTGGCACCAATCCTTTTCCGGTTGCAACAACAACTGCCTATCGTCGCGGCGATGGACTTGCCTCGGCCTCATCCTTTTTTCTTGCCCGGGTTGAAGTTGTACCAACCAAGCCCACCAATGTTATTGTCGCCTTTGGAGATTCAATTTCCGATGGCACCCAGTCCGGAACTGACGCCAATCGTCGCTGGCCGGACTTGCTGGCTGGAAGGTTGGCTGCAGCCGGTAAGCGTATCAGTGTAATCAATGGCGCCATTGGCGGCGGTCGGGTTCTTGATGATGGTGTTGGACCAAACGCATTGGCCCGTTTTGATCGGGATGTGCTCGCTCAACCCGGTGTTAAATATGTTACGATTATGGAAGGCATCAACGATATTGGTGTTGGTGGCTCTAAGCCCACCCCCAGTGTGGCTGATCTTATCAATGGTCATAGGCAAATGATTGATAGAGCCCATGCGCATGGTATCAAGGTTATCGGAGCAACTCTCACACCGTTTGAAGGGGCCGCTTATTGGACCGCAGAAGGTGAGGCTAAACGTCAGGCTTTGAATACATGGATCAGGACCAGTAAAGCTTATGACGCTGTGATAGATTTTGATGCCGCTGTTCGCGACCCCAAGAACCCCACTAAATCGCAAAGTGCGTTTGATTCAGGTGATCATCTGCACCCAAGCCCGGCCGGCTATGAAGCGATGGCAAAAAGCATCAATTTGTCAATATTTAACAAGTTGAAATAGTATAATTATTCAGAATAGGCTTTAAGAAGTTCTAGTGTGACAGTATGATATCCAATACTGTCACACTATTCAGTACTATGAGTTGTGACGATAATATTG
>DAISKH010000253.1:0-2882 GCA_036821105.1 Limnohabitans sp. | reverse complement strand
TCAGAAAATGATCCGGATTGGTTGGATGGCGTGCTGATACATGACCAAATCCATCCAGCACCCCAAGATCAGCCAAAATTCTGCTTCCAACAACCAAATCTTCGGATATGGACTGAACAGTCTGTGGTGAGCTCGTATTTTGTGCTTGCACTGCAACCGTGATCAAGCAAGTGAAGCTCGTTATCATCAAGAATATAAATCTCGATATATTTTTTGCTCTTGCGACCAATGAAATCATTTTTCCCTCCCAAATTTATTTTATCGATAGATCAATTCCAACCTTAGGTCTCTAATGACCTATTGCTTGTTTCGGTACTTGATCGAGTTCTGCCAGATCTTGTGCTGTCAAGCTAATGGATGCGGCCGCTAGATTATCGTGCAAATGATCAAGCTGAGAGGTGCCTGGTATCAGCAGAATATTCTCGGATCGCTTCAGCAACCATGCGAGTAAAATCTGCTGCACTGTTTTATGGTGCCGCTTGGCAATGGTCCCGATGATCTCGGCCTGTATTGTATTAAATCCACCTAGCGGAAAATAAGGCACATAAGGGATGCCGTCTTTGGCAAGTTGATCAATCATTAAATCATCTTCCCGATAGGCGATATTATAGGCATTTTGAACACAAACGATCTCAACCATTGATCGAGCTTGCTTGAGCTGCTTCGGTGTGACGTTGCTGATCCCTATATGCTTGATCAAACCTTTGGCTTGTAATTCAGCCATAACCGCCAATGGCTCTTCCAATGAGCCTTCCGATGGTGTCAATAGTCCATGCATGCTGCGTAAATTGACAACCTCAATCACATCAAGTTTTAAGTTCCGCAGATTATCATGGATTGCGCTTGTTAATTCTTCCCTAGAAAATGCAGGCAGCCATGATCCGTCGGCTCCGCGTTTGGCACTGATTTTTGTTACCAATACAAGATCTTCTGGATACGGATAAAGGGTTTCGTAAATCAATTGATTGGTGACATGCGGTCCATAAAAATCTGATGTGTCTATATGGTTCACACCGGCCTCAATCACGGCTTTCAAAACAGACCGTGCCATATCGATATCCTTGGGTGGACCAAATACACCTGGTCCGGCCAGTTGCATTGCGCCATAACCCATACGGTAAATGGTCTTGTCACCGAATTTGTATGTTCCTGAATGTGCGAGTAATGACATTGGATTTACTTTCTTCTCATCGCTTCGAAACTTGTTAACTCAATATCTATGAGCTTATTGATTGCTCTGCGTGCCACTTTGCCCCTGGCTCACACACCTTGCTTTTTGCATCTTTGCCTGTGTTGGTTTAACGGAATTGACCATCTCGGCCATCGCTTCGCAAGAGTTGCGATCAGGATAGGGGATCTGCTGTGTAATCCAATTCCCGCTGGCCGCTGTCCAAGTCATTAAGATCAGCACATATGTCATCAAATGCCTCATCTCGCAGCTTTTGATTTCCGATTGAGGGATCTATCTTAAGTTCACGCAACCGCTTGCAAACCTTTCCGTGCGACAAGGGTGAGTAATTTCAACGAGGCGCCGCGCGGATGTTTTTCGCCACGCTCCCATTGGCTAACAAGCCCTGTCGTCACGTTGAGGTAACGGGCAAAAACTGCCTGACTAGCCTTTTCTTTGAGACGAATGTCACGGATCTGCTCCGGCGACAAGCTCTCAACCGGGGTCAGGCACATATCATCAAAGGCCTTCATGGTCTGCTTATCTAGAACACCGGCCTCATTAAGTCCTAGAGCTGTTTCATGAACAGCGGCCATTATGTCATTGCTGTACTGCTTACCCATCGCATATTACCTCCATCATCGTTCCATTCGATATGGCTGCCTCCAAAGCTCTGTCATCCAGAGACAACATCACCTCAGACAGTTTTCGAAACACCTTCAGTTCTGGGCGACCTATATTCTCACGTTGGTTCTTGGCAAAGCCATATGCAAAAATCGCTCTATTGCCTTGCCTGAACAAAACAATGCTTCTAAATCCGCCGGATCGACCCTGGCCTTTACGAGCCAACCTCTGCTTGATGACCCCGCCGCCGAGATCAGCATCAACTAAACCGCTCTCAGCCCTTTTCACAGCCTCGCATAACAGCACATCCTCAATGCCCTCGATTGAGCAAAATCGCGAAAAGGGCTTCGTTTTGAAGACACGCATGTGGTTTCCAAGTGCGGCTTTATTATCCTTTTTTTATAACACTAAGTGTTATACGTTTCAACGGAAATTTACCCGTATTTTCAGGAGGAAAATTGATCAAAACCACTCCACACAGGTTTGCCCCTTGATATTTTGATCATCAGATAACATATTGAAATATCGTCACTATTGTCCAAGTATTGACTTTTGAAAAAAGAGTACTACTTTCAAGAGTGCTACTTTACAAAAACCCTATATTTTTACTGAGATAGAGCGCAAAATCCGGTTTATTGGTAAGGGAGAGGTCAAGAGTTCAATCCTCTTCGGCAGCACCATTTATCAAGCACTTAGCGGATTTTTGTAGCATACACACCCACTATGCTACTTTCTCTCAGCACTTGCTTTCGTCCCAAATACGCAACATACTAAAGCTATCAGCACCGTTTGAGAGGGCTTGCTGTTGGCTGCGAGACCGCGTCGCTTACACCCTAAGAAAAAAGCTGAACCCGCAGCAGAGGGCAAGTTCCGCACGACCCCCATCACTGAGACAATCAAGCAGGTCCGCTCGCTTCCCAAATCAGCTATCATCTATAAGTGTGCTGCCAGCAGCTATTGGCAGTTTCGCGTTTACTTAGAAGGTGCTCAGCGCAAGCGCAGCACTGGCACTGAGGATGAACGCGAGGCTCAGCGTGGCCTGACCCCATCAAGCGATCCAGTTGTTATGTTAGTTTAATATTGCGTTGAA
>DAISKH010000252.1:0-2966 GCA_036821105.1 Limnohabitans sp. | reverse complement strand
ACCTATTTTGATACCACCAATAGCCGGGGAAGAAATCGCATGGAATTCCGCCGTGGTAAACGCCAGCCCTGTATGCATCTGCCAAGCCATCATGTGCACCAATACACTTAAGTGCTTTGGGAGCAACCTTACCCAAAAACCATTGCAGCATACAGTAGTACGATTGCCCAACGCTACCAACACAACCATTGGACCAAGGTTGTGCTGAGACCCAATCGATGACATCGGCCATGTCATTTGCATCTTCTTGCCCTAAGAAAGTAAAGTGTCCACCCGAACGTCCAGACCCCCTAACATCCATGTGAACATAGACATATCCTTCATTAACGTAAAAATCAATAGGACCCGTCTCTCGCCATAAGAACTGAGGACTTGATGGCAATGAGTTATTGTCAAAACGATATGGAGATGCTGCAAATAAAGCAGGATAAATGCCATCCTGACTAGGTCGATAAATGGCAACGGCGATTTCTGTACCGTCTCTGACCTTGACCATTTGAACAACGGGTTCGATGTTTTCACTCATTTCATTAGACCAATCGTAGGAAAAGTTAAATCTGAATCATCAAGGCTCAAAAGTAATGTTTTGATCCTTCACAAAAAGACGCCAACGCTCAATGTCTCTTTTGATAAATTCACCCAACGCCACAGGTGTGCTCCATTCGGGAATGATGCCTTGTAAGTTAAATTGATCACGCACCTCGGGAGAGCTTAAGATTTGTTTTAGGGCAGCATTCAATTGATTGACATTCTCAACCGGTAACCCCGCTGGTGCCGACATCCAAAAAGTAACGATTAAGTCCAAGCTACCAGCACCCAATTCAGAAAGCGCTGGTACTGAAGGCGCATAACTGGAGCGAGTATCCCCTGCAATCGCTAACATTTTTATTTTCCCGTTGCGAACAAAGGGCATTGCGGTGTGCACGGGCATCATCATCATTTGAGTTTGCCCCCCAATCAAATCGGTAATGGCCCCTGTGGCACCTTTGTAGGGAACATGCAAGATATCGAAACCAAAGCGCTTTTTCAGTACCTCCATGGATAGGTGCTGAGCAGTACCAGCACCCGAGGAGCTGTAATTAAAGGCTCCTGGTTTTTGTAAAACGAGTGTTTTAAATTCTTCAAAATTTTGAACCTGCAAACTTGGATTGATGACCAAAGCTAGGTTACTAACACCAATTTTTCCAATCGGCGTAAAGTCTGCATTGGGATCATAGGGCAGCTTTTTATACAGCGCGGGGGTTACATTGAATGTATTCACAGTAATCATGAGCACGCTTCCATCGGGTTTGGCTTTGGCTACGAAATCAGCGCCAATATTGCCACTCGCTCCCGCTTTATTTTCAATCAAAATGGGACGCCCAAGAATTTCCGATAATCGAGGTGCAATGATTCGAGATACAGCGTCAATTCCAGTCCCAGTTGTATAAGGGACCACCAAAGTTGTGAGCGTAGGCTGGGCAGCCCATAAAAAATTGCAACAATAAGCGCAAATCAGCAACAGTATTTTTTTCATTTGACCCATTGGGTAAGCGATTTAGACGAAGACTCAAACAATGAGTTGTTCACCAACCAGCTTGAAGTTTAGTCAAACCAGCCTGGTTTTCATCTAATGACAAACCCCATTGAATCGAATCAATGCATAGCAACCTCTATCAACTGAGGTCCAGACATAGAGATCACCTGTTTCAAGGTTGCGAAAAAATCCTGCAAATTAGTCACTCTAAAGCCCTCTACCCCTTGAGCCTTGGCAAGTCCAACCCAATCCAATGCAGGGGCATTCAAGCTGAGCATGCTTTGAGCTTTGTGGCCAGAATTGGCTCCCACATTGACCAACTCTCCTTTCAATATCTCGTAGGACTGATTGGCAAAGATGATGACTTTCACATTCAAATTCTCTCGCGCCATGGTCCAAAGTGCTTGCAAGGTGTACATGGCACTTCCATCACCCTCTAGTGCAATAACACAACGACTGGGCTGAGCAATTGCGGCTCCCACTGCTGTGGGCAACGCAAAACCAATGGAGCCCCCCATGATGTTGAGCCAATCGTGTGGCTTGGCTCCCATGGTAAGCACATCAAACTCTCGACCTGTGGTGATGGATTCATCTACGACAATGGCTCCCTCAGGAATCAATGCAGTCAGGACCTGAGCTATACCAAGGTGATTGAATTTGCCTTGAGGGCAATCTGGTAAGTTAAGGACTCCACACAAATCAGGCGCATCATCAACCGCGTTTAACTCTTGCGCCAGTCGCCTGAGCGCATCCAAAATATCTTGCTCAATGCTCACCAATTCACTTAGCACACAGGAGCTGGGGTGAAGATAACTTGGCTTGTTGGGATATCCAAAAAATGCCACGGGTTTTTTTGCGCCCACCAAGACAATGTTCTCATGATCCTTGAGCATTTCAAGTGCAGAGTTGACAGAAAAAGGAATCGACTTGGCGCGAACCCGTCCTGCACCTCGCTCCATGCGAGCATTGTTGTACTCTGACAAAACCCGGGCTCCAGTTGCTTTGGCAATGCGCCCGGTCAAGACCAAGGACTCTCCACGCAGTGCAGCGCCACCCAAGAGCAACGCTTTGGATCCTTTAGACCGCAAGACTTGAGCGATGTTTTTGATCTGCAATTCATCGACCTTGGATGGAGACAAAGGTTCTTTGGCCAATACTGGCTCGCCTCCCTCGCCCCAGGCTGTGTCAGCCGGCAAAATGAGCGTCGCAATGTGTCCTGGTGTATGGCGCGCCTGCTCAATCGCGAGTGCGCCATCTTGGGCCACTGCTTTGGAACTTTTGCTGGTCTTGACCCAGTGTGACATGGGCCTGGCCACACCTTAAATGGCGCTTGTGAGGGGCGCATCACATTCAATGTGGTGAAGAGCATGTTCACCTACCACATTGACCACACCTGAGTTGGCCTTTTTGGCATTGTGTAAATTGGCCAAACCATTGCCCAACCCAGGAC
>DAISKH010000251.1:0-3085 GCA_036821105.1 Limnohabitans sp. | reverse complement strand
GTTTTATCTTGAAACGGTCAAGGAGATTTTCCAAGAACACGCACTCCCCTTGGGCAGGATGCGCTTTAAAGGTCAAACCGTTCAACCCAAAGAAATTCGAAAACCGTTTTTACTCACCATAGAAGGCGAGAGAGATGACATTTGTGGATTGGGCCAAACCATGGCCGCGCAAGACCTGTGTACAGGGATTGCGGCTTGGAAGAAAAGCCATCATTTGCAAGCGGGAGTGGGACACTACGGTGTCTTCAGTGGCACCAAATGGGCCACACAAATCTATCCTGTGGTGCGTCAACATATCCAATACGCTCAGTCCATGTTTGACTAAGCTCTCAGAGTTGCTCAATACAGGATTGACCAAGGCGATGACTGCTTTTGTGAAAATCGCTTAAGTAGCCCTAGGCTTTAAGGTCTTAACCGCCTCCAGCACCTCGGACACATTGGGGTTGACCACCCTCTCACACCAAGGCACTTGATGGTATGAGGCGGGTTGATCAATCACAAACCACACGAGTGTTGGGACCTTCAGTGCCACGGCCATATGATAAGGCCCCGAGTCGGTACTGATGAAAAGCTCACACTTTGAAATGAGGCCCGATAAGTCGCTTAAGCTGCCTGTGCCTGCTGCATTGAAGAGTCGGGGCTTAACGGGTGAAGGGTCAAGATCAGTTTTTACTTCATTCAATTGATTATTCAATTGTTCATTCAATTGCTCTTTCAAAGCCTCAATAAACTCTTCATTGATCTCTCGCTCAAAGGGTGCCCCCGTGAGCACCAAATCGAAGGTGTAACGTTGAGCCAAAGCAAGCACACTCTGCACCAAGTCTTTCAGTCGGGGACGTTTGGCCAAAGCATCCGGAGTACCGCATCCGATGTTAAGCCCCCAGAGTGGTCGTGGGGAAATTGCACTGGTCTGAGAGTCTGGTGGAAAGGCTTGCTCTAAAAGGGACCGGGCTTTTAAAACGCTGGCCTCTGAGGCTTCAAGCTCAATGGGGGTGTCGCCTCGTCTGAGCCCCAAAGCGCTCAGCACCACAAAATCCCGATGGGTGTAGTCCATGGGAGAGGCAAGCCCCTCTTGGTGACTATACTGGGGTAAGCTCACTGAGCTGTGACGGTAAAACCAAGCGCGTGGCCAAAACTGATTGACGCCAAACGTTTGAATTCGTCTGGGCTTTAGATGATTTTCAAGACCCTCATTGGAGTGAACGCTTCCCTCATGCCTCTTAAGTGGGAGTTGTCCCAGTCGCCAAGTGAGCCAAGCCGTTCTGAGGCCGTGCATCTCAAAATCAATCACCCAATCCACCTCATGCTCTTTGGCAATGCTTTGCGCTTGCCAGAGGATGTGGGACATTTTTACGCGTTTTTTACTGGGGTCTTGTGGACTGCCTTCACGCAAGGTGATGAAGTGTGCGCTACTGAGCAGATGGTGCTGCTTGATCAAATCTTGCGTCGGATAGCCTGGGTGTTTGCTTAAAAAAAGCAGATGCAATTGCACATGGGGCCAGGCGTTTTTCATGACCCGCCAAGCAGCCGAACTCCTCAATAAGTCCCCCACTCCCAGGCTGTGGGACTTGATCATCAAAATACTTCGAGGCTTGGGGCCAAATTCAGCCATGTCCGACTCCCCTCTTGAACGATGGGGTCGACTCTTGGGACAACACGGCTTGGTAGACCGCGTCTTGGGACTTGCACACACTCTCCCAAGTGTGCTCCTGCGCCCAAAGGTAGGCCCGGGTGGCCAAGGCGTTCCCCACCGAGTCTGTCAACACGTGGCTCAGTGCGCGCTCCAACTCGCTCACGTCCTGCGGGTCTTCTAAGATCCAGGCCTCTTGGGTATGGCTCAAATGGCTAGTGATCCCACAAAACTCAGGCGCACTCACCACCACCGCCCGAGCCCAAGACATTGCCTCAAGCACCACCATGCCAAAGGTGTCCTCTAGAGTGGGGTGTACCAACACGTCGCAGGCCCAGTAAGCCGGACTCACATCCTCCATAGGCCCCAACCACGCCACTCGCTTAGCGATGTGATACTGCTCTGCCAAGGACCTCGCGTTCGCACTCAATGCTCCTCGACCGACCACCATCAAGCCCACGCTTGGGGGCAAGTGGGACAAGGCCAGCAAAAGAGCTCTCAGGCCTTTTTTCTTGTCATCGTGCCCGACCCACAGCAACCACTGGGTGATGGGCTGATCTGGGGTCACACTCGTTGGAAGATTCAAGGCAGAGCGGGCACGGGTCTTGAGCGCTGGCGACATGAGTGCCTCGCTGGAGAGGTCTGGTGCTGGGCGATGGAGGACATCGCAAGCGTCTTGCAAGGAGAGTTGGGGTGACAAAACTTCAAGCCAACGTGTGAGCTCTAAGAGTGCTGGGGGGGAATGATTTTGAGCTTGGGCATCCACTTTGGCCTTGGCTTGGCGCCACCAAGTTTGAGGACCCAACACAGCGGGCATCAAAGTGTGGACACGCTGGGGGTCGAGCTTAAAGTGACGAAAGAGTTGGGCCGTGAGGGAAGCCGAGACACTTGTGATGTGTCGCTGTCTGTGAGCACCTCGCATGGAAAGCCTTGCATGTTCGAGCCACAAGTAGCTCATCAAGCGAGGACTTAAAGCCACATTGAGCCACTTCTTGGCGGTGAGGAGATGTGCACGTGCGCTCGAACCCAACCAGCGTTCTAAGCCCTGACCTTTCAGAGGCTGCAGGGCAAAGTAATGAATCCAAACCGGCAAAACGTGCACCGTCTGAACATTTCCATGCCAAGTGTTTTCGTGGGCGTGCACGATGTCAAACCCGCGACGGGTGTGTCGCCAGGTCTGCCAGGCGTACCACCACTGATTCAAAAATCGTGGCCGACTAAAGGGCTTACTGATACGGTGGTAGTGCACACCAGGCCAATGGTGCTCGATGGTTTGGGCAAAGACATGCAACTCGTGAGTGGTGGATAAGCCCTCCACCAAGGACATGGCGTAATGCTCTGCCCCCCCGGCCTTTGGGGAGAACTCACGGGTGAGCACCGCAATCTTCAAATCGAGCCCACCTGGGTGGCGGGATTGGGCGCCTTGACATGGCGATCCTCGTACCGGCTCAGTAG
>DAISKH010000250.1:0-3098 GCA_036821105.1 Limnohabitans sp. | reverse complement strand
TCAACCCAAAAGCTGCTTAATGAATCACAAGGAGCCCTATTTATGAATATCGATATGCTGCCCGATATTTTGCTGGCCATGTTGGGAGGCGCCATTCGAGTGGGCACACCTTTTCTCTTTGTGAGCCTGGGCGAATGCATTACAGAGAAATCTGGGCGGATCAATTTGGGGCTCGAGGGGGTGCTTGTTTTCTCAGCCATGGCCGGTTTTGCTGGCTCGCTTTGGAGTGGTTCAGCTTGGGTAGGCGTTTTGGCCGCTGCAATAGCTGGCGCTTTGTTGGGTGCCATACATGGGTTACTGTGTTCTATGCCCAGAGTCAATGACATTGCCATGGGAATAGGACTCATGCTGCTTGGGACGGGCTTGGCCTTTTACTTTGGTAAACCTTTGATTCAGCCCCAAGCGGCTCAACTCATGAGCATACCTCTTGGCTTATTCAGCATCTCTCCCAAGGTGATGCAGGCATTAAGCATCAATCCACTCTTTCCTATTGGCGTGATTTTGGCTTTGGTACTCAATTGGGCTTTCAAAAATACGCGCTGGGGACTGAACTTGCGCATGGTTGGTGACTCCTCGCAAGCTGCGTTGGCCCTTGGAGCTTCGGTCATCAGAGAAAGAATATTGGCCACATGCTATGGAGGATTCATCGCAGGAATAGGTGGCGCTTCACTATCACTTTACTATCCAGGTAGTTGGAACGAAGGACTCTCCAGTGGCCAAGGATTGATAGCTGTGGCACTGGTCATTTATGCAAGATGGAATCCAATGAACTGCTTGTATGCCGCTTTGGTGTTTGGTGGAGCAGGCGCCATTGGTCCTGCGCTTCAATCGGTGGGCGTTAGCAAGGGCTATAACCTTTTCAACGCGATTCCCTATGCGTTGACTTTGTTGATTTTGATTTTGACTTGCGCGCCCAATCGAACCATCAAGGGTTCACCTAGCGAGTTGAGTGTGGCACGGTAAAACATAATAGGAGCGAGAACATCATGAGTGGATTAGGTGGTTTGAATAAATCTCCCCAAGGGGTGGTGGTGGGTTTGGTGCAGTTAAAGTTGCCTGTTGTCGATACCCCTGCACAACTTAAACTGCAAACCCAGGTGATTTGCGACATGGTTGATAAAGCACGAAGAAACATGTCCACAATGGATTTGGTGGTGTTTCCCGAGTACGCGTTGCATGGACTGAGCATGAATACGGCCAAAGACTTGATGGTGAGCTTGGACGGAGCTGAAGTGGCTGCATTTAAGGCTGCATGTGTGCGAAACAAAATTTGGGGTTGTTTCTCTATCATGGAGTTCAATCCCAAAGGGAATCCTTACAACAGCGGCTTGATCATTGACGATCTAGGCCAAATTCAACTGTACTACCGCAAGCTCCACCCCTGGATTCCAGTAGAGCCTTGGGAGCCAGGAAACCTTGGAGTTCCCGTTTGCGTCGGCCCCAGGGGAGCAAAGCTTGGATTGATTATTTGTCACGACGGCATGTTTCCCGAAATGGCACGTGAGGCGAGCTACAAGGGAGCTGAGATCATTATCAGAACGGCTGGTTATACGGCACCTGTTCGACACGCTTGGTCCATCACCAATCAATCCAACGCTTTTCAAAATTTGGCCATCACTGCCAGCGTGTGCATGTGCGGCAGTGACGGTACTTTTGATTCCATGGGTGAGGGCATGTTCTGTAATTTTGACGGCACCGTGATGGTCCAAGGTGGAGGACGCGCGGATGAAATCATCACCTCTGAGCTCAGACCGGATTTGGTTCGCGAAGCTCGCGCATTGTGGGGCGTGGAGAACAACATCTATCAGCTCTATCACAGAGGATATGTGGCTGTGAAGGGTGGTGCGCAGGATTGTCCCTACACATTCATGAAAGACATGGTGAACGGGACGTATCAATTGCCATGGGACGAAAGTATTGTGGTTAAAGATGGAACGCCTTGTGGCTTTGAGCCGCCCACCCGAAGTTATGCGGGAGAGGAAATTAATCCTCTCACGTCTTAATTGTTATTGTTAACGCATTCAAGTGAACAACGAAAAGAAAGTGAGACCTCGCACATGCCAACGCTTCAATCGACTCCTTACTTGTGGCCTTTTGATCAGGATTTAACGCTCAAGAACACAGCATTGGTCATCATTGACATGCAAACTGACTTTTGTGGATTTGGTGGTTATGTGGACAAGATGGGCTATGACTTGAGCCTCACTCGAAAGCCCATTGAACCCATCAAGGCACTACTTTCTAACGCACGTGAAAGGGGACTCTTTGTGATTCACACCCGTGAGGGTCATCGATCAGATCTCTCCGATTTACCTGCTAATAAGCGATGGAGATCACAGCAAATTGGTGCGGGTATCGGAGATGTAGGACCTTGCGGGCGAATATTGGTGAGGGGGGAGAGGGGTTGGGACATCATTCCAGAATTGGCTCCTTTGCCTAATGAGTTGATCATTGACAAGCCCGGAAAAGGCTCTTTTTGTGCAACAGACTTGGAGCTTATTTTGCGCACAAAAGGCATTCGCAATTTGATTTTGACGGGTATCACAACCGATGTGTGCGTACACACCACCATGCGAGAGGCCAATGACCGTGGTTTTGAGTGCGTGATGCTTGAGGACTGTACGGGAGCCACTGATCAGGGCAACCATGATGCCGCGGTGAAAATGATCCAGATGCAAGGGGGGGTGTTTGGGGCCGTATCCACGTCCAGTGCAGTGATGCATACACTGTCCCTTCTTTGAGCTCTAGGACCCATAACCACATGCGAGCTTTAAAGTTAGAGACGATCAACCTCACCAAGCGTTTTGGTGCATTCACGGCCTTGAGTGGAGTGAGTATAACGGTCAGGCCTGGGACTGTTCATGCTCTGCTTGGCGAAAACGGAGCGGGTAAAAGCACTCTCGTCAAGACCGTAATCGGATACCAAAAACCCGACGACGGCTCGATCCTGATCAATGACCGAGAGGTAGCCATCGATTCACCGGCTCAAGCCAGAGCCCAAGGCATCGGTATGGTGTTTCAGCATTTCACGGTGATTCCCGCGATGACGGTGGCAGAGAATTTATTGCTCGCACGGGGTCAAGTGCCCTCGGTTATTG
>DAISKH010000249.1:0-3101 GCA_036821105.1 Limnohabitans sp. | reverse complement strand
GCTTTCGCATACAGTTGTAACCTATTGGGCTTTTCAAACGAATTGAAGGCCAAGAGCAACATTTTTTTGAGCAACCCTCCATAGGAGCGATACCATGAGTTTTTTGATTCCCAAAGCATCTAGGCAAGACTCGATCAAAAGCGCGGGCGTGGTACCGAGCGACATCACGTCTGAGCGCATCTATTTAAAGCGTCGTGACTTGGTCGCAGCGATGGCTGCAGGGCTGGGCGGTGTGGGTTTGGCGTCTTGGGCCTCTCGTGAAGCATGGGCGCAGACCCCTGCAGGCTCGGGCAAATTGGCTCCCCTCAAATCTCAAGCCTCCAAGGTGCCCGGTGCGGTGGTGATGGAGAAAACCACTCCCTACGCGGATGCGTCTAGCTACAACAATTTTTACGAGTTTGGCACCGACAAGTCCGATCCTGCCAAAAATGCTCACACCCTGCAGACCTCTCCTTGGAGTGTTTCTATTGAAGGCGCCGTTAAAAAGCCCATGCGCGTGGGTCTCGAAGACTTGCTCAAATGGAGTGCAATGGAAGATCGTATCTACCGCATGCGTTGTGTAGAAGGGTGGTCCATGGTGATTCCTTGGGTGGGTTACTCTTTGGCCGAGTTGATCAAACGAGTCGAGCCCTTGGGGAGCGCCAAGTATGTCAGCTTCGTCTCTCAAGCAGACCCCAAGACCATGCCTTTTGTGGGCTCGGCCATCTTGGATTGGCCCTACACCGAGGGGCTTCGCATGGACGAGGCCATGCACCCCCTCACCCTTCTCACCTTTGGTATGTATGGCGAGGTGCTGCCCAATCAAAGCGGGGCCCCGGTGCGCTTGGTGGTTCCTTGGAAGTATGGCTTTAAGAGTGCCAAGTCCATCGTCAAGATCGTCTTCAGCGATAAGCAGCCCCCCACCGCTTGGAATAAAGCTGCGGCCAATGAATACGGCTTTTACTCCAACGTGAACCCCAATGTGGATCACCCACGTTGGAGTCAGGCCACTGAGCGTCGTCTGGGTGAAGATGGCCTCTTTGCCAAGCGCCGCAAGACCTTGATGTTCAATGGGTATGAAGAGCAAGTGGCTTCCCTTTATGCAGGGATGGATCTGAAAAAGAACTTTTGATCGCAAGACTTGATCCCCGACAAGGCGAACTCGTGAACCCCCAAGTCCTATGCAGTTGCACGCTTTGAGAGCTCTTCTCCAAGGCCTCTTACTTCACCCACGGGCCAAGCTTTGGGTGGCAGTGCTGTGTGCACTCCCTGGTGTTTACTTGGTCTACGGTGCCTTCACCGAGTCCTTGGGTGTGAACCCAGCGGAGACTTTAATCCGGCAAAGCGGAGACCTCACCATTCGAGCGCTTTGCTATGTGCTCTTGGTAACCCCTCTCAAAGACCTTTTGAAGATGCCTGCTCTACTGAGGCATCGCCGCACGTTGGGACTGGCTGTTCTCGCCTACGCCTTCTTGCACTTGCTGTGCTATGCCTGGCTAGACATGGGGTTGGAGTTCGATGACATCGTCAAAGATATCTTAAAGCGTCCATTTATCTTTGTCGGGATGGCGGGGTTCGCCCTCTTGGCTTCACTGGGTGCAACCTCATTCAACGCCGCCATTAAAGCCATGGGCCCCAAGCGGTGGAAGACTCTGCACCAGACGGTGTATCTTGTTGCTGCCTTGGCGGTGCTGCATTTTTATTGGATGCGTGCGGGCAAACATCGGTTTGATGATGTGATTTTTTATGGCGCAATTTTGGCGCTCTTGCTCTTTTATCGTTTGGTGCAAGCTTTGCGGCAAAAAATGACCCGATCAGCCTAAATCATTAACGATTGTCCATCAACGATTGGCCTTCAAGGATTGGTCATTAGAGATTTGCCGTCAGAGATTGGCTATCAGACATTGGCCATGGGCCCTGTGGGGGGCTCAGTCGAGGAGTTTTTCCAGTCGAAGTTGGTCCGCTGTGGTTTCACGCTCACGAATGAGGTGCCACTGTTCCTCGTCGATCAGCACCTCGGCAGCACGCCCGCGGGTATTGTAGTTGCTTGACATGCTGGTGCAGTAGGCGCCCGCAGAGAGCACCGCAAGCATGTCTCCTGCTTCCACACTCAAGGTGCGAGCACGGCCCAACCAATCTCCACTCTCGCACACCGGTCCCACGACGTCATAGACGAGAGGTTTTGCAGTGCTCTGAAGTGACAACGGCACGATGGCGTGAAAAGCTTCGTACATGGCGGGACGCGGCAAATCGTTCATGGCGGCGTCAACGATACAAAAGTTTTTTTGCTCTCCCGGTTTCACATACTGCACGGTGCTCAAGCACACCCCCGCATTGCCCACCAAGGAGCGGCCGGGCTCGACCATCACTTGTCGATCCCCAAAGCCACGGGCATCCAACACACTCCAGAGTGTTCTCCAAAGAAGGCTGGCATCGGGTGGGGTCTCATCGTTGTATTGAATCCCCAAGCCTCCCCCAAAATCCAAGTGGTGAATGGGCATACCGTGGGACTCGATTTGTTCGACCAAATCGAGTACCCGGTTCAAGGCATCAACATAGGGCTCGGTGGTGGTGATTTGGGAGCCAATGTGGCAATCAATGCCTTCAATGCGCAGGCCCTTCAACGTTTTTGCGTGTAAATAAAGTGCCAGGGTTTCTTCATGGGCCACTCCAAACTTGTTGTCTTTGAGGCCCGTGGAGATGTAGGGGTGTGTTTTGGGGTCCACGTTGGGGTTCACGCGAATACTGATGGGCGCAACCAGCCCCAAACCCAACGCCACCTCATTGATCACTTCGAGCTCGGGAGTACTCTCCACGTTAAAGCACAAAATGCCTTCTCTCAAAGCCCTTGCGATCTCCCCTCTGGTTTTACCCACCCCTGAGAAGATCACGTCTTTGGCCTTTCCCCCAGCAGCCAAGACACGCTCGAGCTCCCCTTGTGAGACCACATCAAAGCCGCAACCTGCCCTGGCAAAGAGTTGCAACAAGGCCAAATTGGAATTGGCTTTCATGGCGTAGTGAACCCGCCCGCGTCGCCCCTCAAAGCCGAGTTGGTAGCGCTTCAAGGCCTCGAGCATCGAGTGTTTGGAGTAGGCAAACAAGGGGGTCCCAAGGGTCTGGGC
>DAISKH010000248.1:0-3145 GCA_036821105.1 Limnohabitans sp. | reverse complement strand
ACGAAAGCGGCGGATTTTAAGTCCGCTGTGTCTACCAATTTCACCACTCGGGCTACACCTTAGCATTATATGTTAACTTTAATTAATTAATTAATCGACATCATTTTTACTTAAAAACCTAATGCCAGTCCAGTTCTTTTTCTCGAATCGTTTGCACCGCTGAATCTCTTTACAGGTGAATTTTGATTTACTTTCATCTCTGAATCGATATAAATTGCGGCCATGTGATTAGATTCACCAGTTATCGTCACTTTATATCCCCAGTCATTTAAGAGCTCATACGTATCTCTTGATAAAGATCTTTTTTCAGCAAATATTTGGTCAGGTAACCATTGGTGATGAAACCTTGGTGCATCAACTGCCTCTTGGATATTCATATCAAAATCGATGACATTCACCAATGTCTGTAGCACTGCAGTAATGATCCGACTTCCTCCTGGAGTTCCCAAGACCATCACGACCTCCCCATTTTTAGTCACAATTGTTGGTGTCATAGAAGATAATGGTCGTTTACCTGGCTGAATTTGATTGGCCAAGCCTTGCATTAAGTTGAACTGATTGGGTTCTCCTATTTTGGAGGTAAAGTCATCCATTTCGTCATTGAGTATGACTCCCGTCTTGCCGGCAAGCACTCTTGCTCCAAACCAAGAATTGAGTGTATAGGTCATCGAAACGGCATTTCCCCAACGATCCACAACGGAAAAATGAGTCGTGTTATCGCCTTCCTTCCAATCAGCAATTGGATTGGGACTAATGGAGGGCGTAGCCTTTGTTTCTAATATTTGACTTCTTAATTCATCAATGTGGTTTTTGCTCAAAAGTTCATCAATAGGATTATGAACAAAAGCAGGATCACCTAATAGAGTATTTCGATCTTGGTATGCATGTCGCATTGCTTCCACCGTCACATGCACAGTTTTTGCAGAGTTAAATCCATAATTTTTTAGAGGATATGGCTCTATTATTTTTAGCATCTCACATAAAACAACACCACCCGCGCTTGGCGGTGGAGCCGAAATCAAGTGATAACCCCTGTAGTCACATTCGATCGGGGATATCGAACGAGTTTCATATTCATTCAAATCCTCAAGGGTTATGATACCTCCACCTTCACGACTGGCCTTGACCAGTTCACTGGCAGTCCACCCCTTGTAAAAACCCTCTGAACCTTTGTGTTTGATTCTCTCCAGTGTCTTGGCCAATTCAAATTGAACAAGTCGCTCACCTGCTTTGAACTCTTGTCCATGGTGCAGGAATATTTTTCTCAACTCTGGGTCTTTTTTAAAATCCTCAGTCGCCAAATGGAGCATCTCAACATCGCCATCATCCAAAATAAAACCTTGCTCTGCAAGCTTTATAGCTGGAGAAATCAACCGCGATCGATTCATTGTGGCAAATTGAATTCTGGCCTTCTCTAAGCCTGATACTGTTCCAGGTACTGCGACAGCAAGTTGCCCCCTTGTGCTTTTATCTTTAACCACCAGACCAGAGGAGTCCAAGTACATCGTAGGTTTTGCATTCAATGGAGCTTTCTCTCTGAAATCCAAAAACGAAGTCTCTCCCGTAGACAAACGAATGGTCATGAAACCACCGCCGCCAAGATTACCCGCCGCAGGATAAACCACAGCCAAGGCATAAGCAGTAGCAATTGCAGCATCCACTGCATTTCCACCTTGCTTCAAAACATTAACACCCACTTGAGTGGCCAGGTGCTGCGCACTAACCACCATACCATGTTGAGCCATCACAGGCCATGTTGACGCAGCCTTTGCACCCATGGAGATCAACCAAAAGACGAAACACCATGCGATATGCTTACTCTTCAAATCAACACCTTGTTGTCTATTTAAAACTTGTACCAATCCAAAGAGCCTGAGAACTCGCACCTTAATGCGTTTTGATCCGTCCTTTTACCAAGTCAACATCAAAAAAATCGATTCAATTGGCTTGATCTCAACGATTGGGTTTAATGTTCGTCAGGACTTCATCATCCCTATTAAAGGTAGCCGACCTGCAATTTCACTTCACATCGGAGGCTTAAATCCATCTTTGCCAGCAGTGACACGAACTGCTACCCACCGATCGGCATCTTTATTCGCAACGATCACCACCTGTGCTCCCGGAACTAAAAGTGCTCGATTTGCAGGTCGAATAGAAACAATTGGCGCACCTTTAGGGATCACCACTGACTTTTCTCCTCCCTTGTATTGGAGACGCATTTCATAGCTCGTCGAGCTAGGCACCAATTGACTCACGGTTGCATTGGTCATGGTGCTACCCGGTTGCAGGTCCCATGGATAGTGGCCTTCTCCTGTCCCGCGGGCAGCCTCTGGGAAAACCAAAACTTCCAATGCATTTAAAGTTCCATCGGTTCCAGGCATTGCCGCCGTTCCAATGTAGGAGTTGGGTTGAATAGCTTCTAAAGCTACAGGGTAGGCCTCTGAGACTGGCACATTCTCCCCAATATCGATGCTCAGAGTCTTTCCCTCTCGGTCCTTCAAGACCAGTTGTTGGGCATTGACTTGAAGCAACTCACCGCGCAACCGCACAGGGGGCGCTGAGGACGATTGTGCGTTACTGATGCTTGAAAAAACCGCTAGACAACTCACGACCAAGAGCCAGAATTGGACAAGTTTGAGCTTGGATTTAAGGAATGGTGAATTCAACATTGAAGTTTCTCCTAGTTCATTTTTATAGAATATAACCTAAAGGAATAATTAATTTTATTACTTAAGTGCTAATTATTTAGATTGTTGTAATTTTGCTCATACAGTTAATGACAATCTTGTATTGATTTAAATGACGTTTATGTAATAATTACCAAATCGTCATTCTTCTTGAAATACTGTGAAACACTCATCGTCAATGCTTAAATCATTTAGCATCTCGTTGGGCCTTTTCTTGAGCTTAGCGAATGCTTGGTGCTCTACTACTGATCCTTGCACTACCGAAGAGCCTGGAACAAAGAAACTCTATTGTCAGGCGATTTACTATATGGACGCCAGTCGGTGTTCAAAAATTGAAAACTACGAATTAAGACAACATTGCACCTTGCAAGTCAAGGACGCACAACGGCAAGTTACTTACCGCTTGACCCCAAAAAAACAATCGAGTTGATCAGCTCATTTCAGTTTATGCACTGACT
>DAISKH010000247.1:0-3174 GCA_036821105.1 Limnohabitans sp. | reverse complement strand
GTGTTCGATCAAGCTCCGTTCTCCCGGTTAGGTTTTCTGCAATTCAAAGCCCTAAGTGACTACGCGGTGAACCTCATCGAGCAGTTCCGAGTCAAAACACCTAGTTCTGTAAGCCCGATTGCTAACCTCTCAGGCGGGAATGTACAGCGAGCCGTATTGGCGCGTGAATTGTCTGATAGCACTCGACTCCTTTTGGTGAGTAACCCTGTGTTTGGATTGGATTTTTCCTCTGTTGCTGAGATCCACAGAAAGTTAATTGAGGCCCGCAACGCAGGTACTGCAGTGCTTCTTATCAGTGAGGATTTGGATGAGCTGTTGCAACTGTCTGACCGAATTGCTGTCATCTCATCGGGGCGGGTGGTCTATGAGGTAAATGCCAAAGAGGCTGAGCGAAATGTTCTTGGCATGTATATGGGCTCGCTCATGGCTGAGCAGGAGCTGAGCTCATGATATGCATTGATGCAAAACCTTATGTTTTTGAATGCAAGCCCGAGTCAACTGCGCTCGTGATCATAGATATGCAAAGGGATTTTGTTTTACCTGGCGGCTTTGGACAGAGCTTGGGCAATGACGTGGGCCCATTGAGGTTGATCGTGCCAAAGATTGAAGCGCTGCTTGGGATGTGGAGGAGTTTGGGCGCTTGTGTGGTCCATACTCGAGAATCTCACTTGCCAGATTTAAGCGATTGCCCATCCAGCAAGCTCAAGCGTGGAAATCCTACATTGAGTATTGGTGACTTTGGGCCCATGGGGCGACTCTTGGTGAGGGGTGAATACGGTTGCGACATCATTGATGAGTTGCGTCCTGCACCCTCAGAGATTGTGATCGATAAACCGGGCAAAGGGGCATTTTTTCAAACGACGCTTATGGAGCAACTCACCCACAGGGGTATCACGCATCTCATTTTCACGGGCGTCACCACTGAGGTTTGTGTGCAAACGTCTATGCGTGAGGCCAACGACAGAGGTTTTGAGTGTCTGGTCGTGGAGGATGCAACAGAGAGCTATTTCCCGCATTTCAAGGCTGCAACGCTTGCCATGATCGTGGCACAGGCTGGCATTGTGGGATGGAGCGCATCCACTCAAGCAATTTTTAATGGATTTAAGGGGCAAAAAGGTGAGTGAATTTCCTATTGGTATTCAAGCTTGGCTAGATGCTTACCGCGACCGAGGTGAGACGCCTAGAGCTTTGATTTCAAGGTGGTTAGAGGCTCACTCAATATCCGATGTGGCATGGATTACTCGATTGGACTTGGATCAACTTGACGGACAATTGAAGTACTTGGAGTTGCACAGCCCCCAAGATTTACCGCTTTATGGCGTTCCATTTGTCGCCAAAGACAACATCGATTTGGCCTTGGTTCCAACCACTGCGGCATGCCCTTCTTATGCTTACATACCTTCGCAGAGTGCGAGCGTGGTCCAAAACTTATTGCAAGCGGGGGCGATATGTGTGGGTAAGGCGAATTTGGATCAATTTGCCACGGGCTTGGTTGGGGCAAGGTCCCCTTATGGAGCGGTTCCCAACACTTTCAGGCCAGAGTTTGTGAGTGGCGGATCTAGTTCGGGCTCTGCTGTGTTGGTGGCCAAAGGGGTGGTCCCTTTTTCATTGGGCACCGACACTGCAGGCTCAGGTCGGGTGCCCGCAGGGCTCAATAATTTGGTGGGCTTCAAGCCCAGTCCTGGCAGCGTACCCATGCAAGGCGTTGTGCCGGCTTGTAAGAGCTTAGATGTGGTGTCAATTTTTGCGCTCACTTCGTCAGATGCCTCAAGGATCATGAGGGTGATAGAGGGAGCCCAGCACGAGCCCAAATATCAGACTTTTACGCTTGGGAGTTCTTGGTTGGGTCGAACCAATGCGCCTATTCGCCTCGGTGTGCCCATGGAGCCTGGCTGCGACCAGTCTCTGGGCTTTGACCTTTGCTATGAGCGTGCACTTGAGCGGGCTGCTTGCATGGGGTTTGAGTTGGTGCGAGTGGACATGTCCCTTATGTACGAGGCCGCCGATCTTCTCTACTACGGTCCTTGGGTCGCAGAGCGTTATGCAAGCGTTGAATCTTTTTTAGAATCGAATCCTCTTGACTTTAATCCCGTGGTGCGAAAAGTCATTGAAAGCGCTAAACAGTACAGTGCCAGTGATGCCTTCAAAGCCCGCTACAAGTTAGAAGAAATACGCTTGAAAGTGGATTCTCTATGGCAAAGCATTGATGCATTGATGGTTCCAACAGTAGCCACTGCGCCCACCCTTTTGGCGCTTGAGAAAGATCCCATTTTGGAGAACTCCAAGTTGGGTCAATACACCAATTTTGTAAATCTTTTAGGGCAATGTGCCATTGCTGTCCCAAGTTTCATGTCCGTGAGTGGTTTACCCTTTGGTGTCACGTTCATTGCGCCTGGAGGTAAGGATGCTGCCTTGATTGATTTGGCTAAAACTTGGGAGAAGGGTTTGGACTTGCCACTGGGTCGTCATTTGTCAGGCAGAGTGCAATTGGAGTTGAGCGAGACTGTTCAAAACCACATGCCTCAAAGTGCGCCAAGTGTGAAATTGGCTGTGGTTGGTGCTCATTTGTCAGGAATGCCTTTGAACGTTCAGTTGCTAGACAGAGGTTGTCGTCTGATTGGAGAGACTCAGACAGCACCCGCTTATAGGCTTGTTGATTTGGACAATACGACGCCTAAAAAACCTGGCCTATTTAGAGTCGATGAGGGTGGGGTGAGCATCACAGTTGAAGTTTACGAGATGCCTCTCGCTCAATTGGGTTCTTTTTTAGCTTTGATTCCTCACCCCTTAGGTTTGGGAAAAGTAGAGCTTTTGAGTGGTGAGTGGGTTAGTGGATTCATTTGTGAGCCGATTGGCGAGGTGGGTGCGCGTGACATCAGCGAATTTGGTGGTTGGAAAAAATATTTGGCTACATTATGAAAGACAAAGAAATTAATTTGGAATCGGTGCATCACGAATTGACACAAGTTTTTCATGCCTATGAAAAGGCCTTTATGAACAATGATGTTGAGGCTCTTAATGGTTATTTTTGGCCAGATGCAAGAGTTACTCGTTATGGCATTGCTGATAAGCAAATTGGATTTGATGCGTTGGTCGACTTTAGGCGCAAGACCCCAGCTCCCGACTTCACTCGTGAATTACATCATGTTCGAATAACTACCTTCGGATATGAGT
>DAISKH010000246.1:0-3179 GCA_036821105.1 Limnohabitans sp. | reverse complement strand
CCGTCACACCGCTTGAGCGGTCAATGTCGTCCACCTCCGTCATTCGAATGCTGGCCGATAGCGAGAGAAAATCCAAAGAAGGCACCTGCGTCTTTTCCAGACTAGACCGGATCTTTTGAGACTCGACCAACTGCTGACTGGCCAATGCAGCCACCACCGTATCTGCCAAATGCAACACCACCGACTCTTTTTCCGAAGCATCCGCTCTAGCCAGTGCAACCTCGGCCAAGAACTCCAATGGCGTATTGGGCTTGGAGGTCATCTCGATGAAGAGGCGTAAACTGTTTGGCAAGCAGGCCAGTGCACCAAGCCCGAGCGAAGCTCTGCACTGAGTACACCCCAAGCCGTCGAGCTTTGGGTGCAAGCCTGCTTCAAATCCACGACTTCCAAGGGATGTGTGCCTTGACAACGCTCGAACCTCACGAACTCGAGTTGCTGGCCCTCTAGGGGAGTTACATGCGAAGCCTGGGTGAAATCAAAATCTTCAACCACTTGTTGCCACCAGGCTTTAAGGCGTTGCCAATCTTGGGTGGTGACTTCGTCGGCAAAATTCTCAATCAATCGAATCCAGACCCCTTTGTAAGCCAGACTCAACTCCACGCTGTACATCTTGGCAAGCTTTAATTCGCCCTCGAGCCGAACAAAGGATGCGTCTTTGGACAAATCAGGAGCGATGCGAATGATCACCTCCTCGGCCCCACCCAAGCGGGCGTGAAGTTCCAACTCGGAGGCCAAAGTGCTCGAATCGGTGTAGACCCCTGAGAGAGATGAGAACGCCTCTTGTGCCAAACGCTCGGCCTTTTTCACCAGCGCAATCTCAATCTCATCGGACTGAACACGAAGCTTGGCAAACACCGCACTCGCGTCAACCCACGTGAGTGGTGCATGGGGCTTCACCAGGGATTTAGATACGGAGCCCGGCAGGCTCTCCAACCCAATCACTCCCACGCTCGAGCCTGCGGGCAAATGAGTCGTTAAATATTGCAGTGCGTTCTCTCCCAATTTAGGGGCCATGAGAATCTCCCCCATCCACGACACCTCGTGGATCCAGGTGTGAACGCGTTTGGTCAGCGAAGCCAACAGCACCGGTGGCCCACTGGGTAAGACCACCAATAACGCCTCACTCCAATACGGCGTGAAATGGGTGAGCCAATTCACCGCAGAGGGTTGTGCAATAGAGGTGTAGGCCAGACAGGCCTGCCAATGATGCTCTTTCATAGCCGCTTGCAAAGCTCCTAGCCTTTGGAGTAGAACCGATTTGGGCATTTCATCCAAAGACCAACTGATTAGACCTCGACGCATGTGATGTTCCTTATTGTTTGATTCAATCCACGACCAACAACTCGCGCGATGTTTTATTCAACACCTTGCAGCCTGTCTCAGTCACGCGTACTGTGTCACCCAGCACCATATAGCCCACATCGGGGTGGTAGGTGTTCGGATGCACGATGAGGGTCATGTTGGGCTCCAAGACCAGTTTCACATCTTCGAGAACATGTGCACCATCCACAAAAAGTCCCATCCCATGCCCCCTCACACGGGTGTACTCAGAGCCCACATACTCAGCCAGACCGTATTTACGAAAGACGTCGTTTTGTGCTGTTGCCACCTCGCCGTGCGTAGCACCGGGTTTGACCGCCTCAATGCCCGCCTCCAAGGCCTCTTGGAACACTTGGTAGCACTTCAATTGCAATGCGCTGGGTTTACCCAGCACCAGCGTGCGACAAATTTGCGCGTAATAGCCGTCCACGCAAGGTGTGAGCTCGGTGGTGACCAAATCCCCTTGCTGCAGCACCCGCTCTCCAGGTGGGTGCATACCTCGAACCTCGACCCCGCCCGAGCCCAGGATCATGAAGTTTTCAGGGCAACCTTTTTTTCTCAACCAAGACTCGGTGTAAGCCGTGAGCTCATACTCTTTGACCCCTACCCGGGCAGCTTTGGCAAATCCCGCATAGCCTTCGTCGGCAAACAAGGCGGCGTGCTCGACGGCATCGGCCTCGGCCGCCGATTTGTTGAGCATGAGCAGATCAATCCACTCAACGGTCTCGTCCACACTCTTAGCCCAATCGTGGGCCAAAAGCGCATGCGGTAAGGCCACCCAAGGGGCTGCCACCACGGCTTTGCCAGGAAAGCCTCTCAAACGCTCGAGCACTTTAGGGTAATAGGGCTCGGCGTGGACCGTCTGGAGGTGGGGATATTCTTTTTGTAGCCGTCTGGCCTCCGTAGCACTTTGCACCAAGAGCACAACAGACTCATCACGCCCAATGAAAGCCATGGCCTCGCCTTCAAGTAGCGTCACATCCAGGGCATACCGAAGGTAATCGGTGCGCCAAGCGTTGGCCCCGATGCACAAGACATCGAGTTCTCTCTTTTGCAGTTGAGCGATCAGTTTTGCCATGCGCTCGACGGGGATCAGTGTATTCATGGTGGTGATTCTCAGTTGGTGTATCTCAGTTGGTGTATCCGTACAAAACTTTGGCACTCTCAAGGGAGATGTACTCTTGCTCGAGGTCTTCCTTTATTTTTTCAGGGGACCTCTTCTTGGGGTCTCCATAGCCACCTCCTCCAGCGGTTTGAAATACGATGGTGTCGCCTTGGTTGAGCGCAATGTTGCTCTCCTTGGTCACGGCCCGTTCGGGTGAGCCCATGTTGACCAAGGTCGCGTGGTTGCTGCGGCCCTCACCCCCACCGTTGATACCCCAGGGCGGTTCTAGTAAACGCTCGAGCATGACGTTGACAGTGCTTTTCTCCAAAGCCTTGTACTTGAGCTCTATACCCAGACCGCCTCGGTTCTCTCCTGCCCCACCACTGTCTTGTCGTAAACGGTGGTATTCCACCAAAAAAGGATAGTGTATTTCTTGCAACTCCACCGGTGTGTTTCTCACATCGCCTTGGCAAATCGAGACCGCAGCCGATTCACCGTCTCCAATACTCCGGCCTCCCCAACCGCCCCCAAAGATGTTCATCAACACGTAGCGCTCTTTACTGGTTTCGCGTTGACCGTAGAAGGAGCACCCGCCCATGTCGCCTTTGTGGGCCGCGGGGATGACACCGGGCAGCACCGGCGCCAAGGCCTTTAAGATCGTATCGATCACCGTGGGCAAGGCAATACTCCAAAGACCCAGTGCTGCCGGGGGCCTGGCGTTGAGCATGGTGCCCACGGGTGAGATCAGGGTCAA
>DAISKH010000245.1:1191-3267 GCA_036821105.1 Limnohabitans sp. | reverse complement strand
GTTTTGCGATCCGCGAAGGTGGCAAGACCGTGGGCGCTGGTGTTGTGGCCAAGGTGATTGAGTAAGGTTTAAGCCTTCACTCTGTGAATTTGTTTTAGGGGTGTAGCTCAATTGGCAGAGCGTCGGTCTCCAAAACCGAAGGTTGGGGGTTCGATTCCCTCCGCCCCTGCCACCCAAAGGCACTGAGTTGGGGGTGCGGTCTCAAAAGGACTGCTCCCCTTGACAATGAGTCCAGTGGTGAACATCGAGGGCTTGGGCCCGTTTTTTCAAGCCCGACTAAGCTGACTCAGTTTAGGCGGGCTTTCAGTGTCTTCAGTGACACCCTTTTTTCAGATAGAAAAGTTCTGCGGATATGGCCAGTACAAACATTGAAACCGTCAACAGCGGCGCTGACAAAGCCAAATTGGCTGGGTGCGCGCTATTGGTGCTGGGTGCGTTGGTGGGTTTTTACTTGCTCGCTCCTCAAGGCGTGATTCTTCAATGGGTCACCTTGGTGGTGGGTTTGGCGCTGGCGGTGGTGCTTTTTCTAACCTCTTACCACGGTAAGGTGCTCACTGGGTTTGGCCGTGATGCTTGGCGAGAGCTCCATAAAGTGGTTTGGCCTACGCGCAAAGAGGCCACGCAGATGACGCTTTACGTATTTGGATTTGTGTTTATCATGGCCCTAATGCTGTGGTTTACGGACAAGACGCTCGAATGGGTGTTTTACGATTTAATTTTGGGGTGGAAAAAATGAACAATGAACTCCCAGAAGACGCAGGCCACGAGGCTCATGTGAGCGAGGCTTCGGTGCACGAGGTGTTGGCCCATGCAGACACGAGCGATGCCCCCAAGCTCACCACCACCCATGCCTCCGGTGTTGAGGTGGATGCTCAAGGTGGATTTTCTCTTCCCCCGTCCTCCAATCCTGATTTGAAATGGTATGTGGTTCATGCATACTCTGGGATGGAGAAAGCTGTCGAGCGCAACATCGCCGAGCGTATTTTGCGCAGTGGGATGGAGCACAAATTTGGTCGAATTTTGGTCCCCACCGAAGAAGTGGTGGAGATGAAAAACGGCCAGCGTCGCACCACTGAGCGTCGCTTCTTCCCTGGCTACGTGCTCGTTGAGATGATCATGGATGACGAGAGTTGGCACCTGATCAAGCACACCAACAAGGTCACTGGCTTTGTGGGCGGAGCTAAAAATAGGCCTGCTCCCATCTCTCAAGATGAAGTCCAAAAAATTGTCTCGCAGATGCAAGAAGGCTCCGACAAGCCTCGCCACAAAGTGGAATTCATGGTGGGCGAGTTGGTGCGTGTGAAGGAAGGTCCTTTCACTGACTTCAACGGCTCTGTTGAAGAGGTCAACTACGAGAAGAACAAAGTGCGCGTGTCGGTCACGATCTTTGGTCGTGCTACACCCGTTGAGCTTGAGTTCAGCCAGGTCGAGAAGACTTAAAGGTCAAAGGTCAAAGGTCATAGACCAAAGCTTGCATCCTGAGTGTTTTAGCTTTGGTCTGTGGTCAACCCCAGGGCAGCAAAAGCCCTTGATGCACAAACGCAGTCAGGTCTTTTCGAATTTCCTACGTTATTCGCCAATACATCATTTTGTTTTGTATAGGGTACTGGACGTATCCTAGTCAATTTATTGGGTAGCCTTTTGCTGGCCCCACAGACTAGAGATGGGACAGGCCCACATCTTCTCACCCAGCGGCAAAATCTCTTCGCCGTCGTAGAGCAATACCCCTAATTTGAAGTCCTCGCCGGCAAGGTTCGCAAGGTGTTTGAGGCCATTCAAATCACTCACTTTGGGGGTGGCTGAAGCTTTGACCTGAACGCCAATGAATGCCCCGTCACCTTTTTAGATCACGATATCAATCTCATGACCTTTGTTGCCTCGGTCAGATAAGCTCTTACGGCTCCTATGAACAGTTGGTTTTACTCATCGACGAGTATCTGAAATATTGCCGTGGATGTGACATTGGATACTCAGCAAGCAAATTATGTATAAACGCTGATAAAAATATGGTGAAGCATGGACGTTTAGACAAGTAATAGAGGGATTCAAAGTGGCGAATTTACGGAATGAGAACTG
>DAISKH010000245.1:0-1091 GCA_036821105.1 Limnohabitans sp. | reverse complement strand
GAATTTACGGAATGAGAACTGCCCCGCATCCACATCTTCATTTCCTGATAATGCCGGGCTACGCCGCAAGCTCAATCTCCAAGCGGAATAGGCCACCGATTCGTAACGGGTTTGGAAAAATCTCTTCCAAAACATCAATTTCATACTCATCAGGACCGACCTGAATGTAGTCATCAGAGGTATGACTGGCCTTCCTGAAGGAAATCGAATCACAACCTTGGCATTGCAGAATTTGGTAGTGAGTATTCCAGTCAATGACATGCCCTTCTCCCAAATCATCTTACCCAGTCAAATCTGTTGACGCAAGTACAAGGTGATTCGTCGAATGCTTGCAGTCTCTGCAGACAACCGACAATTTTTGATTTTGTGATTTGTTGATTGCTAGTTGAAATTTGGGCGCCATGATGAAAAGTGTCCTCCTTCAAAGGATGTTACATCTATAAATATCCCGAAGTCATTACAAAGCGGTGATCACTCACACCACCGGCACCTCATCCCATCCGTTGTGTAGTTTGGCGACTTCCTCTTCTACCGCATTTACCATCCCTTGAACGATCCCTGTGTTGACACTTTTACCATCCCGCGCCCATAGCGCTGATTCAGTTTGTCTAGCACTTGCATTAGCTGGGAGTTGCCCTTCGCTACAGACATAGGCCCTACGCTCTCGGTGCGGACATCGCTCGAAGCTCGGGCATGTGCGACCAAGTCATCAGCTCGGTCGCTTTGGCAGGATCGGCACCCAGCCATGTGTCATGAAGCTCCGGCGCAATGATCACAGGGGTTCGCTTCTCATCGCCTGGTTTGTGAAACTGGCGTATCACTGGGTGCTCATCAGCATTGACCGTAAGCATGGAGAAGCTGACCACCAACTCACCCGATGCCGGATCAATCCAGCGATCCCACAGGCAAGCGCATCTGCCAGTCCTGGTATGTCCCCTGCATTGACACCTTGACCGTACCCCTCCCAAAGCGCTGATTCAGGGTATCCAGCGCCAGCATCAACTTGCCGTTGCTGGGCGTCTCTCCCACCAACATTCCAGACAAGCGCGAAATCTGATCTGCATAAACATCTCCACCTGCGCACCTCTCAA
>DAISKH010000244.1:0-3274 GCA_036821105.1 Limnohabitans sp. | reverse complement strand
CACCCTTGATGAAGCCTGTTTTCAGCGTATCTTGACCCCAAGACCCCAACCCCTTCGAGGCTACCCCAGACCATGTCTTCTTTGAGTTTCAGCACCCCAGCCGTCGAGGTGCTCTCGGCCAACAAGACCTATGCCAACGGCTACCAAGCTTTGCTGCCGGTGAACTTGAGCATCCAAGAGGGTGAGTTTGTAACTCTATTGGGTCCTTCTGGTTGTGGCAAGAGCACCCTTCTCAAAATGGTGGCCGGTCTGCTCGAGCCCAGCGACGGGAGAATCTTGCTGTGGAGAAAACCTGTGGCCGATCTACAAGCCTCAGGCAAAACCATGTCTTTTGTGTTTCAATCGCCCACCTTGATGCCATGGGCCGATGTGGCCACCAATGTCAGACTGCCCTTGGATTTGATGGGCACGCCCAAATCCGAAGCGAAAGAGAGAGTGATGGAAGCACTCGAGTTGGTGGGGCTGGAGAAATTCGCAAATGCCTTACCGCGAGCACTCTCTGGAGGAATGCAAATGCGAGTCTCCATTGCCCGCGGCTTGGTGACAGAGCCAGACTTACTGTTAATGGACGAGCCTTTTGGAGCTCTGGATGAGATCACCCGTCACCGCTTGGATGCCGATTTGTTGTCTTTGTGGGCCAAGAAAAAGCTAACGGTCATCTTTGTCACTCACTCCATCCACGAAGCTGTCTTTCTCTCTAACCGTGTGGTGATGATGGCAGCAAGACCCGGTCATATCATCCAAGAGCATATCATTGATGAGCCCTATCCCAGAACACAAGAGTTTATGGTGAGGACCGAATTCATGCGACACGCTCAAGTGCTTCAAAAGAGCTTGGAGCATGCGAGCGAGTCGATCAACTGATCGCCCCACTTCCAACCCAACCTCTTCATGAACGCCCACCGCTTAAAGCACATTTTCACACTGACCTCATGACCCCCAACTCCTCTCAGCACGCCCTTTCACTGGCCTTGCAAAAAATTGGCATCCCACTGCTATTGGGTCTGATCTTCTTGGGAGCTTGGCAGGCTTTTGTGGTCGTGATGGATCTTCCTCCCTATTTGGTGCCGTCTCCAGTTTTGATGGTGCAGACCTTGGTGAGCGACTGGCAGCCTTTATTCTTGGCATTGTGGGTGACCGTTAAGATCACTTTGCTCTCCTTTGCACTGGCAACCGTGGTCGGGGTCTGCATTTCATTTTTGTTTGTTCAAAGCGCGATCCTCGAGCGTGCATTGTTTCCCTACGCAGTTTTGCTCCAAGTCACGCCCATCGTCTCCATTGCTCCGTTGATCATCATCTGGGTCAAGGACACCAGTTTGTCCATGATTTTGTGTGCTTCCTTGGTCGCACTTTTCCCCATCATCAGCAACACCACCTTGGGACTCAAAAGTGTTGAACCCAATTTACACAGTTACTTCTTACTCAACCGAGCTTCTCGCTGGCAAATTCTGGTGCGTTTACGCATTCCCAGTGCATTGCCCTATTTCCTAGGCGGTTTGCGAATCTCAAGTGGTCTGGCGCTGATTGGCGCTGTGGTGGCCGAGTTTGTGGCCGGCACAGGTGGCCAAGGTTCGGGCTTGGCGTATCAAATCTTGCAAGCAGGGTTTCAGCTCAAAATTCCGCGCATGTTTGCCGCCCTCTTACTCATCTCCCTCACGGGGGTGCTGCTCTTTGCCATGATGGCATGGCTTACTCGCTGGGCTTTGGGAGGCTGGCATGAGAGCGAAATAAAAGCTGAGTAGCCTCTAGATGCCTGTAGTTGCATCTAACTGCCTCAAGTTTTTTCTAGTGACCTCTAGCTCTGCCCAGACCCATTGATGTCGTTTGGACCATGTTTTATTTGAGTTTTTATCTTTGACTGCTGCACACACATGACAAATGCCCTTGACTTGCCAGCCTTGGCTCCTGATGTTGAATGGATCACCGACAGCACTCGGGTTCATAAATTTTCACAAGACTTCAACTGGTACAGCCCAGTCTTGAAGCGTCAACTCGAACACTTGAGCGCACAAGTGGTGGCACGCCCTAAAACACAGGAACAAATTGCCCAAGTGGTGAGTCTGTGCTCAATGCACCAAATACCCCTCACCTTGAGAGGAACTGGAACAGGGAACTATGGTCAATGTGTTCCACTCCAAGGCGGTGTGGTCATGGATTTAAGTGCCTACAACCAGTTCTTGGGTCTCAAAGACGGAGTGGCACGCGCCCAAAGCGGTATTCGTTTGATCGATTTAGATAAGCACACCAAACCTCTGGGGTTTGAGCTGAGATGGATCCCCTCCACCTTCAGGAGCGCCACACTGGGAGGACTTTATGGCGGCGGATTTGGTGGAGCAGGATCGATCACTTATGGGCCTATTGCAGCGCCAGGCAACGTCATCAGCATCAAAGTGATGTCCATGGGGGTGAAGCCCCAGGTGCACACATACTATGGGCAAGAGGCCTTGTTGTTTCACCACACCTACGGCACCAATGGCATCGTGCTTGAGCTTGAAGTGGCCATGGCGCCGAGTACCGATTGGAGTGAATTCCTCGTGGTATTCGACTCCTTTGAAAATGCTTTGATGTTTGCCAATGCGTTGAGTGTGGGGGCAGGCTTTATCAAAAAAGAGGTCGCCTTGATCGCCAGTCCCATCGTGGGCTATTTCACGGCCTTGAAAGAGCATTTGCCCCCCAATCACCATGCAGTGGTGGCCTGTGTCTCGGCGCAAAGTGTGGAGGGTCTCAAAGAGTTATCCAAGCTTCATGCGGGTAGAGTGACTTACGAGAAAACGGCCCAAGAGGTTCAAGCGAGTCAACGCACTTTGATTGAATACACTTGGAACCACACCACGCTTCATGCGTTAAAGGTCGACAAAACCCTCACCTATATCCAAACTGGCTATGACCCCCAACGCTATCTCCAACAAGCCAAAGAACTGGAAGCTTTATTGAGTCCTGAGGTGATGGTGCATCTTGAGTTCATTCGCACCAAGGAAGGTTTGGTCAACTGCTCTGGTCTTCAAATCATTCGCTACACCAGCGATGAAAGACTCCAAGAGATCATGCAGATCCACCGCGATCACGGCGTACAAATTAACAATCCGCACGTCTACACTGTCGAAGATGGTAAGGCGGGAGGGCAATTGAATCCTGGGATTTTGAGCACCAAGTCCCAACTTGACCCCATGGGACTACTTAATCCTGGCAAGTTAAGAACTTGGACGAGAGAGCCGAGTTGACTCTCAATCGTTGCTGCAAGCATCAGGAAATGACGCCCTCTGCCTTCAACTGC
>DAISKH010000243.1:0-3295 GCA_036821105.1 Limnohabitans sp. | reverse complement strand
GCGCTTTGTGCGCTGATTTATCGGCGTTGGTGACGCTCGCTTCGTGGCTCTCCACGGCCTGGGCAAACTGAGCGAAAGAGATAAAAAGCAGCCCAGCGCAAGTTGTCCAGATAGGTTTGATCAACACGTTTCTCCAATAAATAAATCATGATCGGCCGAATCGGCAAGCACTCACCCAGCGCATAACCAGTCGCTTTCAAGTCGACAGTATACAGTCATCCAAAAAAACTTGCAAGATCATAGACTTGCATCGATTTTGTAAAGTGAGAGACAGAGCCCCCTTTGGGATCACCCCAACCTCAAATCCACACTTTTTAACGGGTCAAAACGCTAAGGGGCTGTGAGCGTTAAAGCTCCGAATAATGAAGAGGGACTGATGAGTCTGCGCTCAAAGATAAAGTCAATGGAAGTCTAAGGAGGTCTTAGCAAACGCTGGCAAGGGTTGCCAGGGTTGGCAAGCGTTGGCAAAAATTAGCAAGACCTGAAATATTGAGGCTCGCGACTCAATGACCCAGCGACTCGAGCTCTTGGCTTCCTAAGTGTTGGGAGGCCGACCCTCAGAGCCGCCCGCATAGGGACGCTGCGACTCTGGTTCATGAAGTCCTTGCTCATCGGGCTCATCGGTGGAGGTGCTAATCACACTCACATGAATCCCCTTGGCTTTACGCCAGCCATAAATCACGTACCCACTCAAAGCATAAGCCACGAACAAGCAAAAGAGCACGATCGGGGGGTGGATATTGATGATGGCAATCAATAGTGCCAAAAAAACGATCGTGGCAAAGGGCACGCTTTTTTTCATCTGCACATCTTTGAAACTATAAAAAGGCGCATTGGTCACCATGGTGAGGCCTGCAAAGAGGCTCAATCCAAACATGATCCAAGCCACTTCTTGGCCCGCAATACCGTCATCGTTGATGACCCAGATGAAGCCCGTCAAAACGGCTGCAGCCGCGGGAGATGGCAAGCCCTGAAAATAACGCCGGTCCACCACCTGGGTGTTGACATTAAAGCGAGCCAATCGAAGGGCTGCGCAAGCGCAATACAAAAATGCCGCGATCCAGCCCCAGCGCCCCAAGCCCTTCAACGCCCACTCATAGGAGATGAGTGCAGGCGCAGCACCAAAGGAGACCATATCGGAGAGAGAATCCATCTGCTCTCCAAATGCACTCTGGGTATTGGTCATGCGGGCGACGCGACCATCCATGGCATCCAAAATCATGGCACAAAAGACTCCCATGGCAGCGGAATCAAAATGACCATTCATGGCCATGACGATGGCGTAGAACCCCCCAAACAATGCCGCCAAGGTGACCAAATTGGGCAACATGTAGATGCCCTTCCTGGGCTTGGGGCGGACCAAGTCTTGAGCAAAAACGGGCTCACTGTTGTGCTCATGAAGACGCTCATGCTGACTCTCACTCATGGGCTCATCAGGGGTGTGCTTGAACGGCTCGTTCATGATCACAATTTGGCCAAGATGGTGACCGTGGCCTTGACCTTGTCACCAGGGGAGACTTTGACGGTGGTATCGATGGGCAGGTACACATCGACTCGAGAGCCGAAACGAATAAAACCATAACGCTCGCCCTTCGAGAGGGTTTGACCCACTGCCGCGTAACACAAAATTCGCCTGGCAATGAGGCCTGCAACTTGAACCAAGGTGATGGTTTGGGTTTGACCATGGAACTGGGAATCGATCACCATGGCATTGCGTTCGTTCTCTGTGGAGGCCTTGTCTAAAGCGGCATTGAGAAATTGACCCGCCGAGTAATCAATACTTCTTACGACGCCGTCGACACTCGCACGGTTACTGTGAACATTAAAGACGTTCATGAACACACTGATCAAGATTGCTTCTCGCTTTGCATAGGGATCAAAGGTTCTCTCAACTTTGATCACTCGGCCATCCGCGGGAGAGAGCACTGCATCGGCATCACTTGGAATGATGCGAGGTGGGTCGCGAAAAAATTGAACGACAAATATAAGCACCACATCCAGCGGCAAGCCCCAAGCCCAGGAACCCAACCAGTGGCCCGAAATAGCAAGAAGCACGCTGAGCGCAATGAATGGCCAACCCTCACGGGCCAAAAGGGGATGGGGATAGTTCAAGTGACTCCTTGGGTGCAATACGTTGACATGTTGCCATTGTAATGGCTAGCATGCAAGCGAAAACACCCCGACTCAGATCTTGCCTGAGTGCACTGGCCACTCAAAAACTGGGCCCCCCCTTGGCGAATTTGAATCAAAAAAAAGGACCTCCATCGGAGGCCCTCTCAAAGACTTAAATCAGACTCAGATCAGTTGCGGGTTTGATCGACCAATTTGTTCTTGGCAATCCAAGGCATCATGGAGCGCAATTGGGCACCCACTTTTTCAATGGAATGCTCCGCAGTCAAACGACGACGAGCGGTCATGCTGGGATAAGCCGTGCGACCTTCCAAGATAAAGTTCTTGGCATACTCACCGTTTTGAATATTCTTGAGTGCTTTTCTCATGGCAGCACGTGAGGTCTCGTTGATCACCTCAGGACCTGTCACGTACTCGCCAAACTCAGCATTGTTGGAGATGGAGTAGTTCATGTTGGCAATGCCGCCTTCATAAATCAAATCCACAATCAACTTTAGCTCATGCAAGCACTCAAAGTAAGCCATCTCAGGAGCATAGCCTGCTTCAACCAAGGTTTCATAGCCCATTTTGACCAACTCAACGGCGCCGCCGCATAAAACAGCTTGCTCACCAAAGAGGTCCGTCTCGGTCTCTTCTTTGAAGTTGGTCTCAATGATACCGGCACGTCCACCGCCATTGGCCATGGCGTAACTCAACGCCAAGTCACGCGCTCTTCCACTCTTGTCTTGATGCACGGCCACCAAATGGGGCACGCCACCGCCTTGGGTGTACGTTGAGCGTACCGTGTGTCCAGGGGCTTTGGGAGCAACCATCCAGACATCCAAATCTGCGCGGGGCACGACTTGGTTGTAATGAACGTTAAAGCCGTGTGCGAAGGCCAACGATGCGCCAGGCTTGATGTTGGGCTCGATGTCGTGGGTGTAGACGCTGGCAATTTGCTCATCGGGGAGCAAAATCATCACAACGTCTGCGCTTTTAACGGCCGTGGCAACCTCTTGCACTGTGAGGCCAGCTTTACCGACCTTGTCCCAGCTCGCGCCACCTTTTCTCAAACCCACCACCACCTTGACGCCAGAGTCGTTCAAGTTTTGAGCGTGTGCGTGTCCTTGCGAGCCGTAACCAATGATGGCAACGGTTTTGCCCTTGATCAAACTCAAATCACAAT
>DAISKH010000242.1:0-3328 GCA_036821105.1 Limnohabitans sp. | reverse complement strand
CAAAACTATCCCAGCAAATCCATCAAACTTGTCGTTCCTTGGCCAGCGGGTGGAACCACCGATGCGGCAGCAAGACTTTTAGCTCAGCGACTGTCGGATCAAATGGGCACCCAAGTCATTGTTGACAATAAGGCTGGCGCAGCCGGCACAATTGGGGCTGAGTCAGTCGCCCGATCTGCGCCAGATGGCTACACGTTGCTGCTTGCGAGTGCAGAAACCCACGCCATTGCACCTAATCTAAGGACAAAGCTTAACTACGAGCCGTTGAAAGACTTTGTAGCTGTGGCTCCCTTTGCCATCAATCCATTTGCGCTGGTCTCTAAGCCAGGATTCGTTGCCAACTCTGTTCAAGACTTGATCGCTCAGGTAAAAGCCCAGCCCGATAAATTCACATACTCATCGGCCGGTTTAGGGAGCACATCTCAAATAGCTATGGAGACCCTTCAGTCCCTAGCAGGAACACGAATGTTGCATGTGCCCTTTCAAGGACAGGCCCCAGCAATTACGTCTCTCATTGGAGGACAAACCGATTTTCAGATGCTCCCAGCGGGCTCTGCCACCGAGCTCAGAAAAGCTGGCAAAGTGAAGGTCTATGCGGTCTCTACGAAAAACCGTTTCTTTGATATGCCCGATGTGCCCTCCTTGAGTGAGGTGGGATTTCAATCGATGAACTTTGCCAATTGGTTCGGAATTGTGGCTCCAGCCAATACGCCCAGTGTGTTGGTTCATCGCTTAGAGACTGAGATGGCTCAAGTGGTGAAGTCCAGTGAGGCCAATGCCAGTTTTCAACGCATTGGCCTTGAGGTGTTTCCGCTCACAACGTCTTCTGAGTTCCAACGCTTTATCGAGTCGGAGTATTCACGCTGGGGTGTTGTGATTCGCAACGCCAAAATTCAGAGCGACTGATCGAGTCTTTCCACTTGCGTCTCAAGGCCTGCTCGAGAGATCAGATTCAGTAGGTCCTAGCACCGAATCACTTCAGCAACGTAGCACTTGGGTGCCTCAGCGCTTTAGCGCTTCATGACTTGGACTTCTTTTTTGGTGTCTTTGCGTGACGTAACTTGGTGTTCTCCAATAAGCCCCCAAAGCCAAATACAGGAGTACCCACGCCAGCGACACGCAGTGCATTCCACATCATGGCGGAGCAACTCGAGATCACCGGTTTATCTAAATCCTCTTCTAATGATTCAAGAAGGCCAATGGTGGGAAGTCCCACGCCACTTAGAAATACTGCCTGGGACTGCGCTCGGTTGGCAGACTTGGCCAGGCTGTAGACCCGTTTCTCGGGCTCATCAAAAATACATTTGACATCTGGCAAGCATTCAGCATGAAGGACATGAAGTCCATGGGCTTCAAGGGTGCTTTTGCCTTTTTCTGTCAAGGCCTTATCGTAGGCAGTCCCCATTGAAATCTTTTTGATCCCCAGCATTTCAAATGCCGTCACTGCACTCCCAAGTGCTGAGATGAAGGGTATACCCGTGAGTTTTTCCATGCGCGCAGTTAGCTCTCGCTCACCTTTGGGGCCCAAGATGTAACTCGTGGCCGTGTGGGCGAGTACGATGACGTCGGGCTCGACGCTGGCGAGCATCTCAATGGTTTCTCCCAAATGTTCAAGGTGACTTGCCGCTCTTTGGTGCAGATTGTCAAGAGTCCCCACGGGCCCTTTGGCCACCATGCGAGCAAAATGCACAGATACGCCATGGGGGGCGAGTTCAAACATTTCCTTCTCCACGGTTGGGTTGGTGGGAGGGATTAAAAACCCAATTCTTGCTCTCCAGTCATTCATCGGTATGCTCCATGTGTGGCGATCGCAGTCCCCGTTGTCGAGTCGGATCTGTTGTAACGGGGCTTGCTTTGTCGAAGGGATAATCCTAATGTAAATGGCCCATATTAAAACCCGAGTAAACGTGAATTGTCCTAAAATTTCTGGATCAATTCGCTCCACTTTGAAGTTGCGTATAAAACTGGGTAAAACTCAGCGATGAGTTGCTTTACAAGTTGGTTGTGGACACTGTCCACCTATGAGTTCCAAGAAGTCAGCACAGCGATTAACCCACAGATTGAAGCATTCAACTCTCCCCGATGAAAATTGAGACCCCTTATCCAATTCTTTTTTCTCCAATGGAGTTGGCGGGGCAGACGTTAAAAAATCGCATTGTTCACGCCTCCATCTCACCTCGGTTTGGTGCTGAACGGGGGATGAACCCAGGGTACTATCAATACTTCGTCAATCGTGCGCGTGGTGGTGCGGCCATGGTCGTGACCGACCCCGTGGGTATTGCCCCCATGCAGTCCAATGAACGTCTGATTGCATGGGATTCTTCCATGCAATACGACCTTCAGCGCTTGGCCAGTGGTGTTCGTGAGCAAGGCTCTGTCTTAATCGGACAAATTCAAGATACAGGACGTGGCCGACATGTGCCGGGACGCTCCTACGCTGCCATGGGGCCCTCCGCACTACCAGACGACTTGAGTTACACCATGCCGCGCCCCATGAGTACCCAAGATGTCAAAGACTTCATTGACATGGCAGCGCAATCGTGTCGTCGCATGCAATTGTGTGGGTTTGGTGGTGTGGAGATGTCTGCAGCCCACGGTCATTTATTCCACCAGTTTTTGTCAGCCAGATCCAATGAGCGCGATGATGAGTACGGGGGCGACCTTGAGGGTCGATGTCGCTTGTTACTCGAGATGTGCCAAGCCATTCGAGCAACCTGTGGAAATAACTTCATCTTGGGTGCAAAAATACCGGGTGATGACGGTATCCCGGGGAGCATTGATTTGTCTGAGTGTCAAGCCATTTCAAGGCATTTGACTCAACACGTTAAATTGGACTATCTGACATTGACGATGGGGACCCATCACCGAACGCTTGAGATGCACTTACCCGATGATAGCGCTCCAAGACTCACTTGGATGAAGGCGATTGCATCCTTACGAGAGTTTGCCCCAGGTGTGGCATTGATGGGGCTGGGTCGGATCACAGATCCAGCAGAGGCTGAAAGTGTCTTGCAAAATCACCCGGTGGAGCTCGTGGGTTTAGGACGAGCTTTGATTGTGGACCCGAACTGGCCCAATAAAGCAAAAAAAGGTTTGGCCAGAAATATTCGCTATTGCGTCTCTTGCAATACCTGCTGGAAGACCATCAACTCCAACCGCTCGATTGGCTGTGATAATAATCCCAGGCTTACCAAGCCCCAAGAGATTGATGACGCCGATTTGCCAACCAAGACCCCCAAACACGTGGTCATTGTGGGCGCGGGGCCGGCAGGCCTTGAAGCTGCTAGCACTTTGGCGGCAAGAGGTCACCAGGTGACGGTCTTTGGGC
>DAISKH010000241.1:0-3330 GCA_036821105.1 Limnohabitans sp. | reverse complement strand
ATCCAAGACCCTCACTCTTCATGGTGTGAGCAAATCCTTTGGCTCTCACGAGGTGCTCAAAAACATCGATCTCGAGATCAAACCCGGAGAAATATTGGCCATTACGGGCTCCTCTGGTGCGGGCAAATCGACCCTCGCTCGACTCATCAGTGGACTGGAGTCCTATGACGCGGGAACTATCCGACTCGGCCATCAAGAAGTCCAGACTCTCAGCCCTCAAGCCAGAGGCGTAGCGCACATGTTTGAGTCTTATGCCCTTTATCCCAACCGCACTGTCTTTGAAAATATTGCGTCCCCCCTTTTGTCACCCACGCAGAAAGGCAAATTCACACTCCAGGAGATCCATAACCGCATTGAAGAGGTGCTTCATTTAACGGAAATCCAAACATTGAAAGATCGGCTTCCTTCACAACTCTCAGGTGGTCAAAAGCAAAGGGTCGCACTTTGTAGAACCTTGGTCCAAGACCCACAGCTCTATATCTTGGACGAACCGATTGGTCACTTGGATGCCAAGCTTAAACACAAACTCAGGGGGGAGATCAAGCGCAGGTTAAGACTGAGTGCTCAACCCTCTCTTTGGCTAACGCCAGATGCAATCGAGGCCATGTCCATTGCAACCCAAGTGGCAGTATTGATCAACGGCCGAATAGTACAAAAGGCAAGTCCCTCAGAGATTTTTTTATATCCCGCCAATGTTGAAGTCGCCAAACTCGTAGGCGACCCGTCCATGAATATCATGCCACTACCCAACGGGGATCTGATTGGTTTTAGACCCCATCACGTGACACTCAATCCGACACAACATTTACCAACACTTGTGGTTGAGGCCCATGTCTACACCATCGAGCCTTTTGGAAAATACACCTTGATCACCGCCAGCCTCAATGCCTCCCAGGGCAAATCCGGTGGTAGCGAAGACCATGACTTGCAGCTCATTATCTCTTGCAAGATCCCAGGCCCAATGACTGATTTGCCTGACTTAAGTGTCGGTCAACTCATCACCTTTCACGTTCCACACCAACACTTGCTCAACTTTCATCCACAAACTGGGGTCTTGTTGCAATAAGACTTTACGTTAATTTCGACTCAATTACTTTCATCCATAAGGAGCTTTTTATGAAATCACCTGCCGCCACCTCTAATCAACGCTTGAACAAAGTCTGCTTAGCCATTGGATTGATTTTGGGTCTCATGGGCGCTGGATCTAAAGCCCAGGCTTGGACTCTCAAAGACGCAGCAAAACCCTACGCGGGAACCACCATCCACATCCTGGATGAAATCACGCCACTGCAAGAAACCCTAAAAAAATTGGTACCTCAATTTGAAGCAGAGTCCGGCATCAAAGTGGACTACGAACTCTTGAACCATTTTGAGGTGATTAACAAAGGTCAAGCTGACTTGCTCTCCAAACGCGCTGCCTATGACGCCGTGATGCTGCACTCGGTTCAAATTGGTCAAATGCTCGCCGCAGGAGTTCTTGAACCCATCGATCCGTTCTTGGGCAATGCTTCGCTCACCGACCCTGGGCTTGATATGAAAGACATAATCAATCCAGCCAACGACACAACCACGAAGTTTGGCGGCAAAAGTTACGGTTTTTTGACCTGGAATTACAACATGATTTACTGGGCGCGTGCTGATTTATTCAACGACCCAGGCGAAAAAATGACCTTCAAAGCCAAGTATGGCTATGACTTGGCTCCCGCCAAAACTTACAAGCAGTTTTTAGACATTGGGGAGTTCTTCACACGAAAAGCTGGAGAGAAATTGGCCGGCCAAGCCCTCAAGAGTGACTTCTATGGCATTCTTCATGAGGGCATTCCTGGTGGTGCCACGCTGGTATCAGTTTGGGAAAACATCATCAAAAACTTTGGGGGAAATATTTTTGATGACTCTGGTAAACCCAGTTTTGATTCGCCAGAGGTTGTGGCAGCGCTCACCACTTGGGCCAAGATGTGGAAATACTCTCCTCCAGGACAAGCAGAATACTCATTGGTCGATGTTCCAACCGTGATGGGCAATGGCATTGCTGCACAAACCATTGCGTTCAGTGATTTTGTATTGGGTGTGGACACGCCCTCGGGCTCGGCCTTGCACGGGAAATTTGTCTATGGAGGCATCCCTACCAACGCTGGCGCCAAAGGCTCTCGTTTTGCGGCATCTGAGCCATCGATGCTTGCCATATCAAAAGCAGCAAAAAGCAAAGAAGCCACCTACTTGTTTCTTCAGTGGATGGTTGAGAAATCGACGCAGCAGCACCTCATCAGTGCGGGTAAAGGTGGTGTACCGATGAGAGCGTCTAGCTTTGCTTATCCAGAACTCAGCAAAGGTGCTAATGTGTCCTTATTTAACGCCATGAAAAATACCATGGAGGTCGCTGTGGCCAAGCCAAAGGCTCCCAAACTATTTGAGATCTATGATGCATTGAACCCTATCGTTCAAGAGGTTGGATTGGGCAAGATCACTCCAGAGGCTGCCGCCAAGGCAGGGCAAGCCAAGATGATGGCCATTTGCACAAAGTGCACACTCTAAGAACATGAGAGCGCCCCGATTGGCTCAATCTCTTCGCCTACTCTTGGTGGCCCGACTGTGACGCTTGATGGCTCAAAGGACCTGGATTCAAGTCTCGCGAGACCATTCGCGGCTTGGATCTACATTCTCGAGCCTATTCGTCCAACTCAAACCTATGAACTCAAACCCAACACCCAAAGACTCCAGCTTATTTGCCTACGCCCTCATGGCTCCAGCCTTAGTGGTATTGATTAGTGTGAGTTTGGTCCCCTTTTGTTATGCGATATGGTTGAGTTTTCATATGGTTGAGTACGGGCAAGTCGGCGAATTCACCGGTTGGAGCAACTACGTCAAACTCATTCACAATGATCGATTTTGGAATAGCCTTTGGGTGTCGACCCAATTCATGCTGACAGCAGTTCCAATTGAGTTTGCCCTGGGACTGGCAGGAGCATTGATTTTGAACCAAAAAATTTGGGCTCGGGGACTTTGGCTACCGCTGTTATTCATCCCCAGCATGATGGCGCCCATTGTGGTGGGATTGCTCTGGAAAATCATGCTTGCAGGCTCATGGGGACTCTTGTCTTACAACATCATTGAACGCTTTCATTTGTTGACTGGAACTTCAATTTTTGCTTCCAATGAATATTCTCTTTTGGCGTTAGCCATTGTGGACGTGTGGCAATGGACGCCATTCATGATGCTCACTTTCTTTGCCGGTCGTCAGTCCCTACCCATGGGTCTTTACAAAGCGGCCGAAGTCGATGGAGCAAGCAACATGCAAATATTTTGGCGCCCGACCTTACCGCTAATGACACC
>DAISKH010000240.1:0-3359 GCA_036821105.1 Limnohabitans sp. | reverse complement strand
CCATTCGACGAGCGCGAGTGATGTTTCGTTTTCTTGAGCTCTTGAATGCCCACAAAGATGAGATCGCTCACATGATCACGGCCGAACACGGCAAAGTCTTCACCGACGCTCAAGGCGAAGTTTCTCGTGGGATCGATATCGTTGAGTTTGCCTGCGGCATTCCGCAACTCCTGAAGGGCGACTTCACGGACCAAGTCTCCACTGGCATTGACAACTGGTCACTTCGTCAACCCTTAGGCGTGGTGGCGGGCGTTACCCCCTTTAACTTTCCCGTCATGGTTCCCATGTGGATGTTTCCCGTGGCCTTGGCCTGCGGCAATGCGTTTATCCTAAAACCCAGCCCCTTGGATCCATCACCCTCGCTTTTCATGGCCAAACTGCTCCAACAAGCAGGCTTGCCTGATGGGGTCTTTAATGTGATTCAAGGCGACAAAGACGTGGTCGAGGCGCTCATGCAGCATCCCGGCGTGCATGCCTTGAGCTTTGTCGGCTCGACCCCCATCGCCCACCACCTCTACCAAATGGGTGCCCAGATGGGCAAACGCGTGCAAGCCCTCGGAGGCGCCAAAAACCACATGGTAGTGATGCCCGATGCGGACTTGTCGCAAGCCGTGGATGCCTTGATCGGGAGCGCCTATGGCTCTGCGGGGGAGCGCTGCATGGCCATCAGCGTGGCGGTATTGGTGGGGGATGTGGGCGAGAAGATCATGCCCCAATTGATTGAACGCACGCGGGCCTTGAAAATCAAGGACGGTGAGAACTTGGACGCCGAGATGGGTCCCATTGTGAGCCGCGCGGCCAAAGACCGCATCAGTGGCTACATTGATTTAGGAGTCAAAGAGGGCGCACAACTATTGGTCGATGGACGCACGTTTGATCCTAGCCATGCGGGCGACAATTGTGCCGAAGGCTTTTGGTTGGGGGGCACCTTGTTTGACCGTGTCACTCCAAGCATGCGCATTTACAAAGAAGAAATATTTGGCCCCGTCTTGGTCTGTGTGCATGTTCCCCATCTTGAGGCGGCCATTGAGCTCATCAATGCCCATGAGTTTGGCAATGGTGTGAGTTGCTTTACCCGCGAGGGGCACGTTGCACGCGAATTCTCGCGTCGCATCCAAGTCGGCATGGTGGGCATCAATGTGCCCATTCCCGTTCCTATGGCCTGGATAGGGTTTGGAGGCTGGAAGCGCTCGCTTTTTGGAGACATGCATGCCTACGGCGAAGAGGGTGTGCGCTTCTACACGAAACAAAAAAGCATCATGCAACGCTGGCCCCAAGGCACCCCCTTGGGCGCAGAATTCGTCATGCCCACGTCCAAGTGAAAAACCCGAGCACCACGTTTTGTCAGAGCTGATTCAAGCCCTCACGTGGTGGTGCCCCAAAAGTCTCCCCCAGTGCCCTCATGAACGAGCTTGAGTTTGACTACATCATTGTTGGCGCAGGCAGTGCCGGCTGCCTCTTGGCCAACCGCTTGAGTGCCAACGCCAGACACAAAGTGTTGTTGATTGAGGCCGGTGGTAAAGACGATTACCACTGGATCCACATCCCAGTGGGCTATTTGTACTGCATTGGTAACCCCCGCACAGATTGGCTTTATCAAACCGAACGTGAAGCCGGACTCAATGGACGCACGCTGCGTTACCCCAGTGGCAAGGTCTTGGGAGGGTGCTCGAGCATCAACGGCATGATTTACATGCGGGGTCAGTCGCGCGATTACGACCAATGGGCCGCCCTCACCGCTGACCCGAGTTGGTCTTGGCAAGAGTGCTTGCCAGACTTTATCTTTCACGAAGACCATCATTTGGGGGCGACGGCCTTGCACGGGGCGAAAAATGCCTCAAAACCAGCTGACAAAGAGAGTGCACCCTCTGATTACGACGCCCTCTTGGCCCACCGAGGTGCAGGCCATGAGTGGCGTGTAGACAAACAACGCCTCCAGTGGCCGATCTTGGACGCCTTTGCCCAAGCCTGTGTGGAGAGTGGCATACCGGCCACCTCAGACTTCAATCAGGGCAACAACGAGGGGGTGGGTTATTTTGAGGTGAACCAACGCAATGGTCTTCGCTGGAACACGGCGAAAGCGTTTTTACGGCCCACTTGCTTTGCACGCTCAAATTTTGAGATGTGGACCCACGCCCAAGTCACGCGCTTGACGCTCACCCCCGGTGAGGACGGCCAAAAGAGGTGCAGCGGTGTGGAAGTGTTCAATGGTCAAGAAAAGCTCCTTGTGAGCGCCCGCCAAGAGGTGATTTTGAGTGCCGGGAGCATTGGCAGTCCACAAATTTTGATGCTCTCTGGAATTGGTCCAGGTCAACACTTACAAAGCCACCACATCCCCGTTGAGGTGGACTTGCCAGGGGTCGGGCAAAACTTACAAGATCATTTGCAAATTCGCGCTGTGTATGAAGTCCACGGCACCCCCACTCTGAACACCATGACACAGTCTTGGTGGGGCAAAGCCAAAATGGGCTTGGAGTATGCCTTGAGGCAAACAGGCCCCTTGAGCATGTCCCCCTCTCAATTGGGAGTGTTCACCAAGAGCGACCCCCAGCAGGCTTGGCCCAACTTGGAATACCACGTACAACCTTTGAGCTTGGACGCCTTTGGTGAGCCACTGCACGCCTTCAATGCCATCACGGCCAGTGTTTGCAACTTGAACCCCAGCTCCAGGGGAGAGGTGAGACTCAAGAGTCCCCACTTTCAAGACGCCCCCCTCATTGCCCCCAACTACTTGAGTACGCCCGAGGATTTGCAAATCGCCGCAAACTCTTTGCGCTTGACACGCAGCATCATGCAACAAAAGGCGTTAAAGCCTTTTAAACCCACTGAATACAAGCCCGGTGTCCAATACCAAAGTGATGCAGATTTGGCCAAACTTGCAGGGGACATTGGCACCACCATCTTTCACCCAGTAGGCACGGCTCGGATGGGCCCTTTGGGTCAAGCGGGGGCTGTGCTTGATAGTCGCTGCCGCGTACAAAACGGCAAAGGCGGCGTAGTGCTGGGACTGAGGGTGGTGGACGCCTCGGTCATGCCCACCATCACCAGCGGGAACACCAATGCACCGACACTCTTGATTGCAGAAAAAGTGGCGCGATGGATCGCCACAGACGCCAAGCAGTAGCCCAATAAGCCATTTAAGCCCTATAGCCGCTTTAGCCCCTATAGCCCATTAGCCCCTTTAGCCCAACCACGCAATAACTCAATTACTTAAAAACGAATGCCACAGGGCATCTTCAACACCATGCCTCCTTCGAGGGAAAGCACCGAGCCGAAAGGACTCTAGGCTGGGCTAAGATTGCTCTAGGTAAGAATATGAATTGGGATCTGACTTAGGTTGGAGGAGACCCTTGACGGTC
>DAISKH010000239.1:0-3423 GCA_036821105.1 Limnohabitans sp. | reverse complement strand
TAAGAATTGTGGCCAATGGGTCGAGCGCACCACCGGGACCCGCGAGAGTGAGAACCAGTCTGCGCTTGCTCGAGGCCCGACGCTCTCCCTTGAGCGAACCGTGGTGGTGGCAGCCGTATAACCCGCTTGCTGAACCAGTCTCAGATGGGTGGAATTGAACTCGCCGTAGGGGTAACAAAATTGAGTCACAGCACACCCCAATAGCTCCTCAAGCTCAGCCTTGGAGATTACGATCTCCTCGCGCGCTTGATCCTCATTGCACTGGAGAAGCCTTACATGGTGTCTTGTGTGTGAGCCCACCTCTTGGCCAGCGCGGGACCAGGCCTTCAACTCGGACTCGCTCATCAAGGCACTCTCGGGCACACCCATCTCTTGATCCCAAACATTGCTTTGTCCCAAACGCTTTGAGACCGCGTACACGGTAGAGGTAAAGCCGAAACGCTCCAAGACGGGCAAGGCGGCTTGCAGATTGTTCAGGTATCCATCGTCAAAAGTAATACCCACCACTCTGCCCAAACGCTCTCCCCTCAAGTAAGGCATCAACTCGCTCATCGAAAGCCCCTGGTAGCCCAAGCGCTTGAGCCAGCCCATTTGGGATTCAAAGTGTGTCAAGGGCACGGATAAGCTGCGAAAAGGGGATGGACTCGCAGGCGGTGTTGCGATTTGGTGGTAAGTCAAAATGGGGATCACCGCTCAAGCCCTCAAAGAAGCACAATGTCAAATTGTTCTTGAGCCATTTGTGCATCGACTTGCAAAGAAATGGGCTTACCAATGAAGTCCGAGAGCCCGGCCAAATGCTCACGCTCCTCGTCCAAGAGAAGCTCAATCACGGCGGGACACGCCAGAATGCGAAACTCTTTGGGATTGAATTGACGGGCCTCTCGCAAAATCTCTCGTAGGATATCGTAAGACACTGAGCGCGCGGTCTTCACATAGCCTTTGCCTGCGCACACGGTGCAGGGCTCACAGAGCAAATGTGCCAAGGATTCGCGAGTTCGCTTTCTGGTCATCTCCACCAGCCCCAGGGCGGAGAAACCACTGACCATGGTCTTGACTCGGTCTCGCATGAGGTGTTTATTGAACTCAGCAAGTACCCCTTGTTGGTGCTCTTCGCTCTCCATATCAATAAAGTCAGCAATGATGATGCCACCCAAGTTCCTGAGCCTTAACTGGCGGGCAATGGCGCCGGCCGCCTCCAAATTGGTTTTAAAAATAGTTTCTTCAAAATTGCGATGCCCTACAAATCCACCCGTGTTCACATCGATGGTGGTCATCGCCTCGGTTTGGTCGATGATCAAATACCCGCCTGACTTCAAATCTACCCGACGCCCAAGCGCTCGGGCCATATCTTCCTCAATGCCAAAGAGATCAAAAATGGGACGCTCACCTTTGTAGTGCACTAGTTGATTCACAGCAGCAGGCATGAACACTTTGCCAAATTCAAGCAAAGCCTCATATTGTTCTCGCGAATCGATTCGTATGCTCTGGGTCGACTCACTGGTCAAGTCTCTGAGGACACGTTTTAAGAGGTTCAAATCTTGGTGCAACTCGCTCATGGGCGGGAGTCGGGTGCTTTTTTCGCGAATCCCCTCCCAGGTTTTTCGCAAATAGGCCAAGTCCTCGGAGAGCTCAGCATCGGTCGCATCCTCCCCATTGGTTCTCAAAATGAAGCCACCCGCCTGCCCTTTGGCAAAACTTTCTTGCACCAAGTGTTGTAACCTCGCTTTGAGAGCCTCCCTTTGGGCTAGCGGGATTTTTTGCGAGACCCCGATGTGCTGGTCTTGGGGCAAATACACCAAAAACCGGCCCGCAATGCTGATTTGGGTCGATAGCCTAGCGCCTTTGGTGCCAATGGGATCTTTGATCACTTGGACTAAGAGGGTCTGACCCTCAAAGACTTGTTTTTCAATGGGCACGAGCGCCACGGCTTCCTTGGAGTCGGAGTCTGCGTGGCGTGCGTTCACGCTCGAGAGCAAATCGGCCACGTGCAGAAAAGCCGCCTTCTCTAGCCCAATGTCAATGAAGGCCGATTGCATGCCGGGGAGGACTCTTGCGACTCGTCCCAAGTAAACGTTACTGACAATGCCACGCGCCAAGGTGCGCTCGAGATGAATCTCTTGCAGCGCGCCCCCTTCCACCACGGCCACGCGGGTTTCATGAGGCGACCAGTTGATCAAGATGTCTTGTTGCATAAAGGGAATAATAACCGCAAAGGGTATCCATCTGGAGGGTGGGTCACACGGCTAGGGTAGTGCAGCCAAGCTAACTGTATCTAGAGGCTTAAAAGTGACTGTAAAGTGGCTGAAAAGCGGGTGATGAGTGACTCTTTTAGGTTACGTTCAACCCCCTTTGCACAAAGTCCTCCAACAATTGAGCCGTCTCAAAAAGCGGTAAGCCCATGATCCCTGAATAGCTGCCCCGGATTTGCTCAATGAATGCAGCAGCCCTGCCCTGCACTGCGTACCCACCGGCCTTGCCCATCCACTCTTGTGTGTGGAGGTACTCATCCACTTGGCTCTCACTTAAAGGCGCAAACCGCACCCAAGAGCGCGAGACGCGATGAGCTTGGTGCGACAAGTTGCCCACCACCACACAGGTGTAGACGCGGTGGGTACGGGCAGACAAAGCGAGCAACATCTCTCTAGCCTCGCTTGGGTTTTGCGGTTTGCCTAAGATCGTGCGGTCCAGCACAACGGTGGTGTCAGCACACATCAAGGGACGACTTGGGTCATAGCCTCGCCCCATGGCACGGGCCAAATTCTTGGCAAGCTCAAACTTCAAATGGGTCACCCGCTTGACATAGGCCAACGCCCCTTCACCGGAATGCGCGCGCTCCAAGTCTTCTAAAGCCTTGGACAAGGTGGCTTTGTGGTCTTGGTTTTGTTGAGCCTGCTCGTTGGCCTGAGCTGCAAAAGTTGCTGAATTGAGTGAAACGTTTGAGGCAAGCGAAGTAGACTGGGGGTCGTCCCCCTTGACTCGCTTACTTGAACGCTCGTGAGCATTGGCCTGAGCGAAACCCACTTCGCTCTGGGTAATACCAAGGCCAGACAAGTCCGACAAAGTCCGCGGGAGCAGCAACTCAAAGCACCACTCCAATTGGGCGAGCAACTCTTGCCGCCTAGGACTTTGAGATGCGAGATAGACTGTGGGACGAACGTGCTTCATGGAGGGACTCACTCTTTATCTCACTCGCGGTGATAGGGATGAGCGTTTTGAATTGACCAAGCCCGGTAGAGTTGCTCAATCAGAAGGACTCGGACCATGGCGTGGGGGAGTGTCATATCCGACAGACGCATCAAGTGTCTGGCCTCGGACTTGAAAAGAGGGTCCAAACCATCCGGGCCACCGATCACAAAGGCAATGTCAGCAAACTCCAAAGACCAAGATTGAATGGCCTTGGACAGAGCCAAAGTCGTGTAATTC
>DAISKH010000238.1:0-3466 GCA_036821105.1 Limnohabitans sp. | reverse complement strand
TTCAAGATCTTTGGAGGATAAGAAATCCAATTCCTCTGTCATCATGGAGACCGCCTCTGGGTAGCTCGAGGTCTTGGGCATGCGGGTGATGTCTGTGCCCCAAAAACTTCTCTCAGCACCAAAGGCTTGGATCACCGTTTTAACGGGTGCATGCAAATTTCGGTAAGGGTAAGCCTGGCTAGAGTAGCAAGGCAGGGCTGAAATTTTGACAAATAGATTGGGCAAATCAGCCAAAGCGATCATGCGTTTAGCACCGTCTTGTGCGTGCTCATCCATGGTTGAACGGGCAAATCCCATGTGATCAATGATGATGGTGAGCTTTGGGTAGCGTTTGGCGATGGCGGCCATCTCCGGGAGTCTCTCCGGTGCGTGCACCATCAACGGGATTTGGTGCTCCTGGGCCAAGGGCCAAAACCAATCGGTGGATCCATCGGTCAACCAAGGCCGGTCTTTGTCACGGTGAAATGTCAGCCGAATACCGAGCATGCCAGGCTGAGATTTCCAGCTCGCTAGTTCAGAGGCCAAGGACTGGTTTTGAATCTCAAAGCGTCCCATCACCGCAAAGCGATCGGGATGCTGCTGGGCGGCCAAGAGCGCGTAATCATTTCGATGACCTTCAAAGGAAGGGGGAACCAATATGGCGCCTTGAACACCACTTTGGTCCATCAACGCTAGCGCTTCCTCATGACTGTAGGGGGGTCTGTCTTGGGCACCTGGGCTCCAAGGGCGCGAGGCACTTTGAGGTAACCAGGTGTGAATTTGTGAGTCGATGATCATCACGGCTTATCTCACCTCCAACGCCACGGGGTTACTCAACTTGCCAATGCCACTGATCTCGATCTCAATCAGATCGCCTGGCACCAAATTGACCGGTAACTCATCGGTCCCCAGCCAAATCACATCCCCAGGAGATAAGGTGTTGTAGCGTGAAATCTCAGCAATCACTTCGCCAGGCGTGAAGAGCATATTGCCTGTGTCAAAGTCATGCAATTTTTTGCCATTGACATGAACTTGGGTGCGCATTTTTTTGTAGTCAAGATCGGTCACAATCCATGGCCCCATGGGCTTTAAGGTGTCTGCATTTTTACCTCTCAAATTGGTGGGATCGTTTTTTTGCCACGTCCGTTCAGAGATATCGTTGCCAATGGTCCAACCCAGCACACACTCCATGGCCTGCTCTGGGGTAAGGTGGCGACCTTTTTTACCAATCACCGCCACCAATTCACCCTCATACTGAAACTCAGTTCCCGCGTCATGGGGCTTGACAATGGTTTCCCCAGAACCAATCAAAGCACTATTGGCCCGGTAGCCGACCCGTGGGCGATCGTAAAATTTGGGCGCAGTGCCCTTGACCTTAGAGCGCTCAATGATGTGGGACTTGTAGTTTGAGCCTATGGCATAAAAAGTCGGCGGCACCACGGGGTGCAAAAGATGGACTTGGCTCAGAGGCAACACCTCACCCGTTTTGCTGTAAGAGTCAAATGGCGAGCCCTTGAGGCACAGTACGTCTGTTCCCTCAACGATTCCAAAACCAATGTGGCCCGCGTGCTCGTATCTGCAAAAAATCATGTGTTGTCCTTTCTTCGATTGCTACTCCTCCATTATGCAATTGAATGGCAACGCATGCATCCTTGTATTCCCTTGGCGTTTAAGCGCTAGAGACTTCACACTGCAACTTTTTAAGTCAAGACCTTCGCTATCGTTATCCCTAGAGAATGATTCGTTCAATCACGATATATTCAAAGCGTGGGTGTTGATCGTGATGTGTAAGGTTGACTTCAACGTTGAGTGCCCATGATTGAGCGGCACACAACCGTTCTCATCATCACAAGGCCAACGGCCACGCCAGCAAATATGATTGAAAACGGGAGAGACGAGTTGAGTACACCAAGAGCATTCCAGTGGCCCCACGGTAAGCGCATTGCCATCTATATCAACGTCCAATTGGAGCTTTGGTCTGAGGGGTGCGCCCCCACCTATTCTGTGCAAACCACAGGGGTTAAAAAAGGCTTTGTCGACACCTCAGGCATCAGCTGGTCTCAATACGGCTGCAAGGTCGGTGCTTGGCGGCTTATTCGCACACTCGATGAGCTCAAAGTACCCGCCACCTTTGTCACCAATGCCAAGTGTGGTGAACTCTATCCCGCCGTGGTCAAACAAATCATCAGCTCCGGGCACGATATCGCAGCCCATGGGATTTGGCAAAATGAGTCCTTGGTGGAGATGAGCTATGAGGAGCAAGCGCAAAATATCCGCACCTGTTTTGACATGCTCGAACACTCCAGCGGAAAGCGGCCCCAGGGTTGGAAGAGCACCGCCAGTGCCATCACCCCAGATGCGGTGGATATCTTGATCAAACAAGGGGTGCTTTGGTTTGCAGACCGAAAGGACACCGATTTGCCCACTCGCATTCATACTGAGCATGGCTCGATCGTGTCCATTCCACCCACCGAGTTCTCAGACAACCGAACCTTAAAGGGTAACCCACTTGACTTCTACGATGTCTACAAAGAGACGTTTGATTACCTTTATCACCACGAGCCTGGATCATTGATGAATCTGACCGTGCATTGCCACTCCGGAGGTCGCCCCACGATGGTGGCCATATTGAGAAAGCTCTATCAATATTTCTCACAATTCCCCGAGGTCTGGTTCACCACCCATGGAGAGATTGCACGCTGGATGAACACCCAAGGTGTGGATGAGATCACGTATCCTTCGCGCTTTTTTTGACCCTCCCCAAGGATTGAACCATGAGCACCTCTAAGCCACCATTCACTCCCCTTCAATCAGCGGCACTTTGGTATGAGCTCTATAACTTAGAGGTGCGCCACTGGCACGATGTGAATCACAACCAAGGTCAATTGGCCCATGAGCTTTACACCGAAGATGGTGTTTTTTCGGTGGGAGAGACCCGCCACGAAGGTCGCACCGCCATTCAGCAGTTCTATGCATGGAGGCGCACCCGCGGAGCGCGCTTGGCCAGACACCTGGTGAGCAATTTGAACTTCACCGTGGACGATACGGGCAAAAGAGCACAGGTGACGGGAGTCATCACGCTCTTTGCTGCCGATGGTAAACCCATCCTAGAGTCCAAGCCCCCCACCATGATCGCAGACTTGGTCAATGAATGCCTCTTGGGTGAGGATTTAAAGTGGCGCTTTAAAAGCCACATCTTGGTGCCCTTATTTAGGGGCGAGGGGCAACTCAATTCTGCAGCGCATCGGAAAACATCCCCCACATGAGGCAGATGAAGTTCTCAGTAAAGGCAATCGTCACGATAACAACGATGCTGTGCACGTTGCACGCCTCTCTTGGGCTAGCCACAGACTTTCCCATAAACTTTCCCACAAAACCCGTTCGGCTCGAAGTAGGCTTTGCCCCAACGGGCGGGACAGATGTGATGGCTCGCTTGATGGCGAACAATTTGAGTGAAAAATGGAATCAAGCGGTGATTGTCGAAAAC
>DAISKH010000237.1:0-3470 GCA_036821105.1 Limnohabitans sp. | reverse complement strand
TCACAATGGAGACGCAGTCTCTTTAACGCATGAGCAACTAAACGCCTTGGTGCTCGGTTTACCGTGGCAAAAGTTGGGTTCAAATGCAGTGATAAAGCATGTCTAATTGTTGGTCAATTTGAGTGAAAAATCAAGAGGGAAAATCACAATTGAGAGTGTGATTTATCTCTGAGATACTATGTCTCATGGTGCATACAGCAGAGTCCATCAACAACTTAAACGCAACGCAGTTGCGTGAGTTGACGCTCTCACTGATCAGCCAAATCCAGCAAAAAGAGAGCGAAGAATCAAAGTTTGATTTGATGCTTGCTGCTCAGCAAGAAGAGCTGTCTGCTAAGCAATCAGAGTATGAGGCACTCAAGGCCGAGCATTCTGAATTGATGAGCACCTTGACTGACAACGAGCGCGAGTTGTTTTATCGCCAAGTCAAGATCGATAAGCTCACCTTTGAATTGGCAACGCTCAAACGCTTGAAGTTTGCGGCCAAGTCTGAAAAGTACACTGACGGCCAGCGCCGGTTATTTGACGAAAGCTTGGAGATTGACTTCGCAGCCATTCAAGCCAAGCTTGATGTCATTGCGCCCAATCGCCCCAAAGTCAATCAAGAGGAGCAACAAGTTCCCAAACGCGTTGCATTACCAGCCAACCTGCCCAGAGTAAAGGTCCTGCACGAGCCAGACTCAACAGTTTGCACGAATGCGGGTTGTGGGTGCAATTTGTTTCGCTTTGGTGAGGATGTGACAGAGAAGTTGGATTATGTTCCTGGTACGTTTACCGTTGAGGAGCATGTCAGGGGCAAATGGGCCTGCCGAGCTTGCTCAACTGTGACGCAAGCGCCGGTTCCCGCACAAATCATCGACAAGGGTTTGCCCACGGCGGCATTGTTGGCCTATGTCTTGATCTCCAAATACGCAGACCATATTCCTTTGTATCGCCAAGAAAGCATCTTTAAGCGCGCTGGATATGCGATCCCACGCTCGACACTGGCGAGATGGGTTGGTAGATGTCACGGATCGGCATAATGGAGCCAGCAATGATCGGCACATAGGATCCACTTTTAGTTGCGGATTGGGGCCTTTCGAGCGGGGTTTTAAAAGTTGTATTTTGCCTCTTTTTTAATCTTTTTTAAACTGCTATTTTGGAGCTGATTTTGGGTGTCCGGTAGGACTGGCCATCCAAGAGCAAACAATACGCGTTGTGCCTCAGGCGGTCCAAGGTGGCGCTCGCCAGTAAATGGTTCGACGGCAGCGCTTGATCCCATTCCGTGAAGTCTAAATTGCTGGTCACGATTGTGGTTTGCCTCTCGTATCGCTCAGCAATGATGTCATGCAAATCTTCATCATGGGGCGTTCTGATGGGCTTTAGACCAAAGTCATCAATGATCAAGACGTCTGTTTTGCTTATCATTGAGAATCTTCTTTTATAAGCCCCTGTCGCTCTTGCCAGTTGCATGCTTTGAGTAAGCGTTGAGCAGGCGATGAAGATCACGCTGTAGCCTTGACGCACTGCAGCGTGCCCAAGCGCTTGGGCAAGATGGCTTTTTCCCGTCCCACTCGGGCCCGCTATCAGCACGGGGGACTTCTCTTGAATATATTGGCCAGTGGCCAAGTCGTGAATCAAGGACCTGTTTAAGTTGGGCAACCTTTCAAAGTCAAAGTGGTCCAACGTCTTGCTTGAACGGAACTGGGCTCTTTTAAGACGTATCCCAAACTTCTTTTGCTCTCGCCTGGCCACCTCATCACCAACCAACATGGAGAGAAACTCCAAGTGGCTCAGTTTTGATTCAATGGCCTGCCTGTTGCGAGCTTCTAGTGACTCAAGCATGCCTGATAGCCTCAGTTGCTTGAGGTGAGGCGTTAGTTCTGGCATTGGGTTCATGGTAATTTCTTCCTTTCTAGTGGTTTTTAAAATTCGACTTATTGGAACAAGCTCGATGCAGGCCTGACGAAGCGGGCACTGCTATACACGCTCTCTTGAACTGGAGTCTCCTTCTTCAAATCAGCTCCAGTATTCAGAATGCCCTTAACCGTTTTGTATTGACCACTGTGATGCAACAACGCTAAAGCACATGCCGCCTCAACCCTCATTGCATTGAATTGCTTTGCCAGACCAATCACCCCTTGAGCGGCCCTTAGCCGCTCAACAACCTTGTCGATCAATAAGGCGCTCACCAACTGCTCACACGAGGGGCCAATGGACCTGGCGCTGTCAATTAACCAGATTCGGTCTTTTCTGAAGAAAGCCTGTACGTTGGGCGGCATATGATCGGCTACCGTCACCCGCATACCCTTCCTCTTGGCCCTGGCGTGCATTGCTATTAACCGGTGGTCATGGTAAAGACTCACGGTGGTGTCCGTGCTCTTGAGCCAAACTTGCTGACGGGCCAACTCATAAGGGGCTGAATACAATGAGTTGTCAAATTTCACATGGCAGTCAGGGTGCACACTCGCTTGGCTCCAAACACCAATCATTGGCGCAACACTTGGTAACGGTAACAGCACTGAGCGCTCCAGCTCGAACAACTTCAGCGGTTCCTGCCTAGTTGTACCGTGTTCGCGTATTCCAGCCTCTTTCATCACCCAAGCCTTGGCTTGTTCGTTCAAATCCTCTAATGAACGAAATACACGCAAAGGTAAAAAATTCATCTTGAGATATTTCACCCCAGCCTCAACAATGCCCTTCTTTTGTGGATCATGGGGCGGGCATGGATCAATTTTGAATCCATAACCCTCAGCACACTCAGCATAGGAGCGCTGAACAATCGGATCAAACCGACACGCTTTTGTGATCGCGCATTTGGCGTTGTCAATAATGATGCGTTGCGGCACTGCACCAAACCACTCAAAGGCTCGCTTATGACAGCCAAGCCAAGTCGGTACCGTTTGGTCCCAAACAAACTCAACATATTGGTGCCTTGAATAACAAAGCGTCATCACCAAGGCCCATGTCCGCTTGAGTTTCCCATCTGGATGAACCACCAAAGGCCCCTGACCAAAGTCCACCTGAGCGGCTTCTCCCGGGTCAAAGTGCAATCTCCAGGTGGTCTTGACAGGCTCCGATTTCTTTATCTCTTGTAGCATCCGGCGGACTGAGGAATAGCTCCCCGTCCACCCAAAGTCTCTTTTCAAGGCCGCTTGTATCACAACCCCGTTGACCTTTGACTCATGCCATTTCACAATCAACTCACGGTGCTTTTCAAGAGTCGATATGGTGGATTGAGCCCGCTTGGGTTTGCCCAATAATTGTGCAATGTCAGCGTCCTCGGGCAAAGGCTGATCCTTGTCTAGCCAGCCTTCTTTCAGGGCCAAGTCCCTTAAGTGACTGGCTGCCTTTCTGCCCATCAGTTTGGAGTCGGCAATAGCCCGGTCGGAGTCGCCTTGGCGCATTCGAAACAGTGCTTGACGATATTGATGCATTTGAATCTTCTTTCTCGCCATCTATTTCTCCCAAGGTAAAAACCTCAAGAATAG
>DAISKH010000236.1:0-3471 GCA_036821105.1 Limnohabitans sp. | reverse complement strand
GGATTCGCTGGTCCATTAAAGTTTGGCTTACTTTGAATGACGGAGAGATCCATGCGAATTTGGCACCAAAGCATGACTGTGCTTGATAACCTGCCGGGTTATGAGGAGAGACTTCAAAGTCATTCCAAAAAAGTCTTACTCCCCGATACTGAAGTTGTCATGCATGGACTGCGCAAGGACACGTATAGCAGTGACTATCCAGGAGTTGACATTGCACACCGAGCACTTTTTACGCTCCATTCCATGCAATGGTTCGGATTTGTTTGGCAAGCCCAGCAAGAAGGTTTTGATGGTTTCGCAGTGTGCACCACCATTGACCCGTTCCTAAATGAGCTCAAAACGTTGGTAGACATCCCTGTGGTGGGGTGTGCTGAGGCTACATATTTAACGATACCTACACTGGGTGAGCGATTTGGCTTGGTCCTGTTCAATGAGCTATTAGCGCCTGCTTACGTCGAGCAAATCAGAAGCTATAAATTGTTAGAACATTTTGTCGGGGTTGAGGCATCGGGATTGGACTTTTCGAAAGTTTTGGAGGGCTATCGGAATCCAAAGAATGCAATCGCAAGTTTTACGACTGCCGCCCAAAAATTGATTGACCGAGGCGCTCAGGTGATCATCCCGGGTGAGATGCCTCTTAATTTACTACTGGCCAGCGAAGGGATTGACCGTATTGAAGGAGTTCCCATCATTGACAGTTTGGGACTCACGCTTTGTACAACCCAAATGCGAGTTCAATTGAAGCAGTCATCCAACTTGGCACCCAATGAAAAGGGGTGGAACCATTCAAAGCCCAACGCTCGTCGCCTCGAAGAGGTGCTTCGGTATTACGGTCATATTTAAAAAGACGGCATTCAAATCATCAAAAAATTCAAAGCAAAATGAAGTCCAACATGAGATCCAACATGAAGCTCAACCTGAACCGAACCTGTAATTTATTCATCAACTCTCTCCAGTCCGGTGCGATCTCAGTGCTATTGATGGTCGCTTCGGTGTCGGTGCACGCGCAAAGCTATCCGTCCCAAGCCGTGCGCTTGGTCGTTCCGTTTGCGCCAGGTGGGGGGTCAGACATCATGGCTCGAACAATCTCTGAACCATTGGCAAGAGGCTTGGGAGTGGCCGTTGTGGTGGACAACAAGCCAGGTGCCGGAGCAGTGATCGGTGCAGATATTGTTGCCAAATCCAAGCCCGATGGGTACACGATTTTGTACACCACCATTGGTCCACAAATCACCAATCCATTTTTAATGAAGCAACTGCCCTATGATCCCGTGGGGGATTTGATTCCCGTGGCCAGTGTTGGCCAGTTGATCAATGTCTTGGCCGTTCCGCCATCATTGCCAGTTAAATCCACCAAAGAATTGATTCAGTTTGCTAAGGGCAATCCCGGCAAGGTGAATTTTTCAAGTTCTGGGGTTGGTACAAGTTCTCATCTTGGGGGTGAGCTTTTCAAGAGCATGTCGGGCACCGAGATGACTCATATAGCTTACAAAGGGACTGGGCCAGCACTCGGAGATTTGATGGCGGGTAATGTTCAAATGACCATTGATAGTTTGGTGACCTTGTTGCCCTTGATTAAATCGGGCAAATTGGTCGCACTGGGTGTTTCAAGTACTGATCGAAGTCCACTCCTACCCGATGTTCCATCTGTGTCCGAGTCGTTGGTAGGCTTTGAGTCTTCAACCATCAACTATTTGACCGCTAGAACAGGGACACCAAGATCCGTGATTGATCGCCTCAATAAAGAGATGGGAGTCGTACTTCGTTCACCCGAGGTTCAAGAGCGTTTCATCTCCATGGGCATTCAACCGCTCGTAGAAACTCCTGAAGTGTTGGGCCTGAGAATAAAGAAAGAGACTGAAAAATGGAGAAAAGTCATTGAAGTCTCCGGCGCCAAAATCGATTGAAATTCCTCATCCTTCGCGATCCACCTGGATATTGAATGGATTCATTTTGGAGGCAATGAGGGCAATCCTCTGATGATTGATCTTCACTCAATGACAGGGCGATATAACACCTCTAGGGTGCACTGAGGAGTGAGCCAGGGAAGTGAAGAATCACCTGATTGACAGAGTGTGCAGCGCTTGAATTAATTGCCTATCTCGCTAGAGAAGATATATACAGAATTAGAGTATGAGGATGAGGATGAGGACGAATTGGGAGTTGGGCCCTTCGTTCTTTCACAGCCATTAGGGTAATTCCCTTGGCCGATGGGATTCTCGCGTGATAGTCTAGCGTCACTGATATAACAGAGCTGAGTTTAAGTAAGCCCGTTTTTCACATGACCAGTCTTCACGATGTCATCTACGAGTCCTTGCGACGATCCATTATCGTGGGTGATATTGTGCCGGGTCGGACTTTTTCAACCCGCACAGTGGCAGATCAATTCGGAACCAGCTTGATCCCAGCGCGTGATGCGATCAAACGGTTGGTAGCTGAGAGAGCCTTAGAGCTATTACCCAACCGTACGTTTTGTGTGCCCAAGATGAGCCGGCAACGCTTTCAAGAGCTTTTGCAAGTTCGTATTGAGCTGGAGATGATGCTGACACGCACGGCGACTCCATTATTGATTCAAGATGAGCTCAAGTCCATTGAATTGATCAACGAACAAATGCAAGTGGCCTTTGAGTGCAGTGATGTGAGCAAATATTTGGATGCCAATCATCGTTTTCATTTTTTGATTTATAGAGCTGCAAGAAGCATGGAGATCCTCCCGATTGTGGAGTCCTTGTGGTTACAAGTCGGACCTTTTTTGAATGGGGTATTGACCCAATTCGGTGTTCAAACCGCGCAAGATAACCATGCCGAGGTGATTAAGGCTCTGCGAAGGGGGGACTCACAATCAGCGGCCAATGCGATCAGGAACGACTTGGCCGATGCGGCAGATATTATTTTGAGCAATGCGAACTTTGAGGTGGACGCAGATCCAACTCTGGTGAGGCGAACGCAGTCGGCCAATGGCTCATTGACCGACGCATTTACCTATGGTTGGTTGGGTGAGTATAAAAAAATGACTATGGAGAACAGACTATGAACATGAAAATGAAAATATTACAATGCTTGCTGGTGACTTTTGCTGGGTTGTCTTCACTGCTCAGTTCAGCCCAAACTCCTGGCGTTACTGACAAAGAAATTGTGATTGGCTTATTTGCGCCCCTCTCAGGTCCTTTGGTGTCATATGGCATCGACCCCTTGAACGCAGCAAAAATGATTTATGAAGACGTCAACAACAAGGGCGGTATCAATGGGCGCAAAATTCGCTTGGTCATCGAAGACGACAAGTGCACAGGTAATGATCTCTTGGGTGTGGCTAAAAAATTAATCACAGTTGACAATGTTTTCATCTTGCACGGTGGGTCTTGCACGGCCGCCATTGCCGCAGCACAGGAGTACATCCAGCGTGAAAAAGTACCCTTTGTCATGCTCAACGCTGCAGGCGATAACGCGGTGTTTCCACCAACGCGTTACATG
>DAISKH010000235.1:0-3479 GCA_036821105.1 Limnohabitans sp. | reverse complement strand
CTTGGCGTGGATTGATCCCCATGGAGCGCTTACCCGAGAGAATGCGTCGATTGGTAGGCACTAATTGGATAGGTCCTGGTGGACACATTGTTCATTACCCTGTTCGCCAAGGTGAATTAATGAATTTTGCTGGAATCTCCGAAAGTGAGAGCCAATGGTTGACAGAATCTTGGAATGTACAAGGCAGTATTGAGGAGTGTCTTGACTGCTACCCTGGATGGAATGAGGACCTACATTTCATGATCAAATCCATAGAGACTCCCTACAAATGGGCCTTGATGATCCGACCGCCACTTGATGTTTGGACCCAGGGCCGAGTGACCCTTTTGGGAGATGCGAGCCACGCGACATTGCCATTTTTAGCGCAAGGCGCAGCAATGGCCATTGAAGATGGTTTTATTTTGGCACGAGCCATTCATGAAATCAGTGATATCCCAGACGCGCTTAAGCGCTATGAGAATGCTCGCAAAGAGCGTTGCAACCGAGTAGTCACTGGATCTGCGGCCAACGCCAAGCGTTTTCACAATCCTGTTTTGGCCGATCCCAATGAAGCTCGGGCCTACGTCAGCCGAGAATTGTCACCCGAAAAAATCGCTGAGCGATATGAGTGGGTCTATACCTATGATGTGAATACAGTCCCTCTTTGATACTCATCAAACCCGAGACTCACCATGAAAATCACTGCACACCAACTCAATGCTTTGCGGATTTTTGCGCCCTTGGCCTGCATGATTTGTTTGAACTTTGCCGCCAAAGCGCAAACCACCTACCCAGATCGTCCGATCAAGTTGATCGTCCCGGCGTCCGCGGGTGGACCCACCGATGTTTTGGCTCGCTTTGTGGCCGATGCACTCACGAAGTCACTGGGTCAGCCGTCCTTCATTGAAAACCGTGCGGGTGCGGGAGGAATAATCGGTGCTCGCGCCGTTGCCTCCTCAGAGCCCAATGGTTACACGCTGCTCTTTGGTAATACTGCAACACTGGCCACCCTGCCCGCCACCTCAAAATCCGCTGGCTACGATCCTCGCACAAGCTTTGCAGCGGTTGCCAAAGTGATCGATTCCTACCAAATTGTGGTGGTCAACCCGAGTTTGCCCATCAAATCCATTACCGAGCTGATTGGTCACGCCAAAGCCAATCCTGGCAAAATGAATTTTGGCGCAGCGGGTCTTGGAAATTTGACACATCTCTCGGGTGAGCTATTAAAGGTCCGCACAGGCATTCAATTTGAAACAGCACAGTACAAAAGCGGTGCAGAGTCTCTTCAAGCAGTCTTGAGCGGACAAGTCGATTTTGCAATAGACAACATTGGTGCAGTTCGCGCTCTCGCCAGAGATGGCAAACTGCGTGCACTGGCCATCACCAGTGCAACACGTGAGAGCGAGTTTCCCGAACTGCCCACCATGGCCGAATCGGGCATCTCAGATTATGTTGTCACCAGTTTTTTTGGTGTGGTGGCTCCTTTTGGAACACCCGCGAGCACCATTTCTCGCCTGAATGCGGCCATCAATGAAGGCTTCAAAGTGCCAGCGTTTCAGGCCAGTCTGCGTCAAATCGGTGCAAGAGCCTCTCCCAACACACCCGATTATTTCCAAGCACTGATCGAACAAGAAACCCGCAAATGGATCGACCTTGCACGTGCTGCCAACATCGATATCAACAACTAATGAGAACCATACCCGAAGCGTTGAAATCATCGGCATGTTGGGAGTATGAGAATAAGAGGAAGTCTTACTACTGAAATCAATGGTGTGCTCGGCCTAGGCTTACCATCTATAGCCTTTGAACTGATTTAATAATCCAACAATGGAGACCATACATTGAAGACCAATCCACTCAATGGTATCAAAGTACTGATTGCCGCCGCACTCTCAAGTGTGACCTTGTTCCTACAGTTGGATGCTTGTGCTCAACCGATGACGCCAGTACACATCCTTGTGGGCTTTCCATCGGGAGGGGGCGCCGATGCAGTGGCCAGACTATTGGCAGAACGACTTGAAAAGTTAACTGGACGCGTCCACATCGTGGACAATAAAACTGGAGCCAATGGGAGTTTGCCCATGCGCGCCTTGCTGACAGCCCCAATTGACGGCACTACATTGGTGCTGGCACCCGATACCACGGTGATCGTGTACCCCTACACCGTTACTTCTGCAGGTTTTAACCCCAGCACCGATCTGATCCCCATCTCGCGGGTGACTTCCTATGACTTTGCGCTAGCGGTGCGAGGGGAGTCTGATATCCGTAGCCTTGATAACCTCAGGGAAGCAACACGCTCCAACCCCAAAGCGGCCAGCATTGCCAACCCTGCTGCTGGTAACTTATTGCATTTTTACGCCATTGCTTTGGCCAAAACCCTAGGAATGGACAATGTGACCCATGTCCCCTATCGAGGCGTTGCCCCAGCGATCACTGACACGATCGGTGGAGAGGTTTTGGCCATGGTGGCACCTGTTGGCACCGTTTTAGCTCAGGCCAATGCTGGCAAATTAAGAATTTTGGCCACCACGGGCCAAGAGAGGGGCGCCAAAACACCCAACATTGCATCCATGAAAGAACTCGGATATTCCGAACTCATCTCCAGTGGGTGGTTTGGACTCTTTGCTCCTGCAAAAACTCCTCTTGACGTTGTACAAAAAAATAGTGAACTTGTGCGTCAAATTTTGTCTGATCCCACCATGCAAACCAAATTGGCCGCCTTGGACATGGACGCATCTTGGAATAGCCCCCAAGCATTTAGAACGCTGATCGATACCGAAGGTCGCAAGTGGGCTGGGGTGGTCAAAGCCTCTGGCTTCAAAGCAGATCAGTAACAGTTGCAAAAACATATTGACATCAACCGCATCAAACCCAACTAGTAAAGAGTAGAAAAAATGGACCTCGAGATCAAAGGCAAGAAAGCACTTCTCACGGGTAGCAGCAAGGGGATCGGCTATGCCATTGCTCACCGCTTGGCCATGGAGGGGTGCAATTTAGTGCTTATTGCTCGCTCAAGTTTAGAGCTTGAAGACGCTGCTGAAAAAATTCGTCAAGCAAGCGGTCGAGATGTGGAAATCTTGGCTATTGATTTGGCTGATCGACATGCAGCAAAACAGATCGTTCAGGCTCATCCCTGGGTAGACATCTTGGTCAATAACGCTGGCGCCATTCCGCGCGGCTCTCTGGATCAGTTGAGCGATGAGGTGGTGCGTGAGGCCTGGGATGTGAAAGTCTACGGGTATATCGACATGTGTCGTCACTACTTGCCCATCATGCGCAAAAAGCGAGAAGGTGTCATCCTCAACGTGGTTGGAGCCGCTGGCGAGATGAACGACCCCAATTACTTTGCTGGAAGTGTGGGCAATGCAGCACTCATTGCACTCACCAAAACATTGGGTTCCACCAGCATTGAAGATGGTGTCCGTGTCGTGGGTGTGAACCCAGGGCCCGTACTGACTGAGCGCACCATGCAAAGCATGCAAAAACGAGCTGCTGATCGA
>DAISKH010000234.1:0-3551 GCA_036821105.1 Limnohabitans sp. | reverse complement strand
CATTGAGGCTTTTGCCACTCTTGTACACCACGATTATGCGGGTGTGGGATCCTTGGAGTTGATGGATACCCAAAAGCGCTTAGCCCGCTGGCGCTTTACTTTGGCCCACAACGACCAGGCCGTGTCATTGCAAGAGGCCTGGAATAGGGCGGTGGCCCAAGCGAAGAAGACCACGCAAAGCCTCTCTAGTCCCAATGCGAGCTCGGTAGCTCAAGACGGGGCCGTTGGCCACTGCCCAAGTTGTGGCGAGGTTTTTAAGCCCGGAACGAGTCATTGTGAGGTTTGCCAAGTCACGCCTCTTGAGGCACAAACTCCGGTGGAGGACAACACGCCATCGACTTGGGGGCTGTTGAGGCTTTGGCGATTTGCCAAACCGTACCGTGCCCGCTTGGCATTGGGCTTTGCATTGACGCTTTGCTCTACCGCCGCTACATTGGTGCCCCCTTATTTAACCATGCCACTCATGGATGAGGTGTTGATTCCTTTTCAAAATGGACAACAAATTGAAGCATCGACCGTCTCCAAATATTTGATGGGTTTATTGGGAGCGGCTCTGTTGGCTTGGGGGCTTGGGTGGATCAAAACGTACATTCTTGCCTTGGTGTCTGAGCGCATTGGAGCGGATTTGCGAACTGCGGCCTATGAGCACTTGATGCGGTTGTCGCTGGAGTACTTTGGGGGCCGCAGAACAGGTGACTTGATGACTCGAATAGGAGGGGAGACGGACCGAATTTGCGTCTTTTTGTCCTTGCATTTGTTGGATTTCGCAACTGATTTTTTGATGATCGTGATGACCGCGGTCATTTTGTTCAGCATTGATCCCTACTTGGCCTTGGCTACTCTATTGCCCTTGCCTTTCATTGGCTGGTTGATCCATGTCGTGAGGGATAGGCTCAGGCTTGGGTTTGAGAAAATCGACCGCGTCTGGTCTGAGCTCACCAATGTGTTGGCCGATACCATTCCTGGCATTCGTGTGGTGAAGGCGTTTGCGCAAGAGGGGCGTGAGAGTGCCCGTTTTCGAGAGGCCAACAAACACAATTTAGCGGTCAACGACCGGATTAATTTTTTGTGGTCCTTGTTCTCTCCCACGGTCACTTTGATGACTGAGGTGGGTTTACTGGTGGTTTGGGCATTTGGTATTTGGCAAGTCTCTCAGCACAAAGTTACTGTGGGTGTTTTGACGGCATTTTTGGCCTACATTGGACGCTTTTATACTCGCCTGGACTCGATGAGCCGAATCGTCTCCCATACTCAAAAAGCTGCTGCGGGTACCAAACGAATTTTCGAAATATTGGACCATGTCTCCAGCGTTCCTGAGCCCAAAGATCCCATTGAACTGACCCAAGTTCGTGGCGAAATTTCTCTCACCAATGCCTCATTTCGGTATGGCAACCGCTTGGTGATCAAAAATTTGGACTTGAATATCCAGCCCGGTGAGATGATTGGCTTGGTAGGTCAAAGCGGATCGGGGAAAAGTACACTGGTGAATCTGATTTGTCGCTTTTACGATTTAAGTGAAGGACAGATCAGTGTTGATGGTATTGACATCAGACGCTTTCCTTTGGCCCAGTACCGCAGCCACATTGGGTTGGTTCTGCAAGAGCCCTATTTGTTCTTTGGCACCATTGCAGACAATATTGCCTATGGTAAAAGCACCGCCTCCAGACAAGAGATCATTGCTGCGGCAAGAGCGGCGCATGCCCATGAATTCATTTTGCGCTTACCCCAAGGCTATGACTCCTTGGTCGGTGAGCGTGGGCAAGGGCTCTCGGGAGGTGAGCGCCAACGCATCTCCATTGCACGCGCATTGCTCATTAATCCCAAAATTTTGATCATGGATGAGGCCACGTCCTCAGTGGATACAGAGACCGAGCAAGAAATTCAAAAAGCATTGGACAATCTCGTTAAAGGCAGAACCACCATTGCCATTGCCCACCGACTCTCAACTCTAAAGCGAGCAGATCGGTTGGTTGTTTTGGAGCAAGGCGTGAAAGTTGAAGAGGGTGGTCATGACGAGTTGCTGGCCGCCAAAGGCGCCTATTGGCGACTCTACGAAGCACAAGCTCAGCAAGCCCATGACGCCTTGGTCTCAGCCGATGTTGATTTATCGAGCCATGTGGCCTTGAGCACGTCAATTGTTTGATTGAATTTTCAAATATTTTCATGACACCCATTGAAACTTCCCCAGTCAAGATGAACTCTTTGGATCCAAGCACGCCAAAGCTATGGGCGGATGCTTTTGGCGTTTGGCACTTGAGTTTGCAGCACGAAACTCACGAACATGTGACCGCGGTGAGGGCGTTTCCCATCATGAGCCCGGATGAAGGTGTGTCGGTGTTGAGCCGGGAGGGTAAGGAGTTGTGCTGGTTTGATTCGCTCCATGAACTCAACGAAGAGCTCAAGAACGCTTTACTACAGTGCTTACAAGCCCGCGAGTTCATGCCCGAGATTTTAAAGTTGGAGTCTGTGAGTGGATTTATCACACCCTGTCGTTGGCGCATCCAAACCAATCGAGGCTATACGCAACTGCTCTTGAATGGTGAGGAGGACATCAAGCGTTTGAATGTCAATACGCTCATCGTCTCAGATGCCTTTGGTGTCCAGTTTCTGATCAAAAACTTATCAGCCATGGACCGATTGAGCCGCAAGCTATTGGATCGGTTTTTGTAATTGGATTTCAACTTAGTGTTTACTTGGGCAACTCAAGCCAAGACACATGAGCACTTACCACTACCCACTGATCTTGTTGCTTCATCCAGGTCTGGGTTTGCCGGCCCAAGCGACCAGAACTTAAATTGGTATATTCAATGTGTGTGCAACCCATTGAATCCCCGTAGGTTGTGATGACTTGTTGGGTAATGGCTCTATTGAGTCCCTTGGGGGAACGGGCATTGCGAAACGCTTGAATATCTTGGTAGCCGTATAAGTTTTCTCCTGCCCCGTACCGAACCGTGAGAGGGTTATTCCAAAACAAGCGATCCAAGGTCGCAATATCATTGTTGACCAAAGCTGTTTCGTACTCAGCAAAAACCTGGCTCAATTCCTCCAGAGTTTCTTTTTGATTGATGATCATGGTTCGCCTTTTTGAAGAATTCAATGGATTTTAGGCTTGGGGGAGTAAATGCCTCACCGCTTTCTCGCAAATCAGTGGGTCGAGTTCGTACAAACCTCTACCCAATAGGCCATTGATGCCATCGCTGGCCAACATGGCAATATTGACCAAGGGGTTGCTTTTCTGTTTTGTGATCTTTAATACATCCAATCCGCAGCGCACTTTTGCCGCACGGTGGAGTTCAACATGGGTATCACTTGTGTTCAAGTGGCTCGCAAAATAATTGTGCTCGGTAAACATGATTTCAGCCGAGCGAGATGCGTAATCTTGGGGCAGGAATTCTTCTAGAGATTGCAAAACTTGTGGGCTCAAACTCGTGAGTTGCCCCCCAAACCCCATCGCATCAATTACACAGCTGTCACCAACTGCGCCTTCGACTTCAACGCTTGGGTGAGCATGTCCCATCCGGTTCCCTCTCGGTGCTGAGACAGTTTGGGTG
>DAISKH010000233.1:0-3583 GCA_036821105.1 Limnohabitans sp. | reverse complement strand
AAGGTGTCAACCTTGAGGTTGTGTTTGAGTGGTCGGTAGAGAGCGTCAGGAAGTGTCAGGAAGTGTCAGGAAGTGTCAGCAAGTATCAAGCAGTATCAAGAAGAATTAGAAAGCATCTAAACTTTTCTGAATGATCTTAAACTTTTCTGAACTTTTCTTCAGCTCCTGAAAACGCATCAACTCACTCGGGCTCAATGCCCGCCGATTTGGCCACCCTCGCCCACTTCTCCAACTCTTGGCGAATCAACTGAGCGAATTCCTGCGGAGTGCTCCCCACGGCCAGCGCACCGTCCATGGCCAACTTGTCCCGAATCTCTTGGCGCCTCAATGCTTTGACAGCATTGGCATGGAGCCATTCAACCACTTCTTTGGGGGTACCAGAAGGGGCCAGCAATCCGTACCACTGAGTCGAGAGGTAGCCGGGCAAGCCCGCTTGTGCAACGGTGGGGATGTTGGGGAGCTGATCAATTCTTTTATCCCCACTCACCGCCAGCGCCCTCACCTTGCCCGCGGCAATCAGGGGCATCGCTTCAAGAGCATTGGCAAAAAGGCTCGAGACTTGAGCAGACAGTAAATCCGACATCGCCCCTGAGGTGCCTTTATAAGGGATGTGCTGCATCTCGATACCGGCCATACTTTTGAGTAACTCCATGGACATGTGTGGCGAGGTCCCTATCCCAGCGCTGGCGTAGTTGAGTGGGGACTTTTTGGCCAACTCAATGAATTGCCCCAGGGTTTGTGTGGGCAACTTCAAATTCACCAAAAGCACATTGGGTACCGTGGCCGCTATGGTGATGGGCGAGAAATCCTTCACAGGATCAAAGCTGATGGTCTTATAAAGCACCGTATTGAGCACCAACGTGCTGGGCACCATCAAGAGCGTGTAGCCGTCAGCACTGGACTTGGCCACAGCTGTGATACCAATCATATTGCCCGCACCCGCCTTATTTTCAATAAAAAACGATTGCCCCCCCAAACCACTCAACTCTTGCGCTAAAACGCGTGCGACGATATCCGTGCCACCCCCGGGCTGGGAGGGCACCACGATTTTGACGGGGTGCGTAGGATAAGAGGAAACGAGGCTATCGGCATGGGCACACCCGACCCCTAGGGCCATCAACAACGAGAAGGCCAAGCTCGAGTGCTTGTAAAGAATGGTGGCAAGAGTCATTTTCATGATGGATACACCGGTGAGGGCAACACCACGCCGGTGCACTCCCCAAAGCCAATCGGGACAGCCGTTGCATTTTTGGCTTTGGCCTTCAAAGTGATGGCATCTCCGTCTTGCAACGCAATGCGTGTCTCACCATGCCCCACATCTAGGGGGACCTTGGAGGCCTGAGTGATCTCGGTGATGCAAGCACGAGACTCATCGCTTGGACCCGAGATGGTGCCGCTACCGATCAGGTCACCACTTCTCATATTGCAACCGTTACTGGTGTGGTGAGTCAGCATCTGAGCAAAGCTCCAATAAAGGTGCTTTAAATGGGTCTGGGTGATTTGCTGGCCAGGCTCTCCCAAGGAGCGTTGTGTGGCGGTTTGGAGCCAAGCTTGCAACTCAATATCAAATCCACCCTGGCCTTGATCGATTGCACTTTGAAGGTACGGCAAGGCTTGGGGGTCCGAGGGTGCTTTGGCTTGCTGCGGTATGCGAAAGGGTGCCAACGCCTCGCGAGTCACAATCCATGGGGAGATGGAGGACATGAAGCTTTTCCCCAAGAAGGGTCCCAGGACCGACTCCCACCACTGGATGCTTTTGGCCGACCAGTCGTTAAGGAGCACCCAACCAAAGAAATGCTCTTGCGCGTGGTCCAAAGCGATCGGTTGAGCCAAGGGGTTGCCGCGACCAATAAAACCCGCCAACTCCAACTCAAAGTCAAGCATGGGCGCTGCGCCAAAGACCACCTGCCCTGTTGCATCTTTGAACTGACCGTTGGGCCTCACCACTGGAGTGCCACTCACCCGAATGGAGGATGCCCGCGAGTGGTAGGCCACCGGTAAATGTTTAAACGCGGGTGGTAGTGGCTCAGCCAAACCTTTGAAGCGCCCATGGCGCTCGGTATGGTACTGAGAGGTCAAGAAATCGGTGTAGTCTCCGATCTCACAGGGCACTCGCATTTGCACCTGAGATTGATCAATCAAGAGTGTTTGGGCTCGCTCTTTGATGGCTTCTTGAGAGGAGCGTTCAAAGGCATCGTGGGGAGCTTCGGAGCACAAAAGATGACTCAATTGAAGTCTCAATGCATGAAGAGTAGAGTCCTCTAACTCCATCAATGGATTGAGTACACCGCCCTTCACGCTTTGGGCGGCCTTTAGTGCATCTCCTTGCAGCAAGGAAAGCTCCACCAAAGCCTGAACATCCAAGATGTGCGACCCAATGGCCACACCCCAACTCACGCGCTCGCCACGCTCAAATACGCCCAGGGGCAGGTTTTGAAGAGGAAAATCCGTCTCGGGTGCATTGGCTGAGTGAAGCCAAGATTTTCGGTGTGGGTCGTGGGTGGTGTTGAGTTCTAGGTTTTGCATGGGCAGAATTTTTTAAAGGAACTTAAAGATGGCGACTGAGCGCGGGGTGGGATGAGTGGTGAGTGGTGAGTGGTCAGGGGTGAAGAGTGCTGAGGGGCTCCTACTCTATTGGGATCAGATAATTCCCCCCCCCAACATCAATCCACCTCAGGCTTGAAAGCTTTGATCAATCGACCCCATTTTTTATTCTCAGACTCGATATCCGCGCGAAACGCCTCGGGTGAGCTCTTGACGGGATCGAGGCCCGTCAAGGCCAACTCCTTTTGGAAGGCTGCATCGTTTTCACTGGCGGTGATGGCTCCCGAGATAAGTTTGAGCACCTCGGCAGGTGTTGCGATCGGGGCCACCAAGCCCACCCAAGAGTAGGCCTCAAAGTCGCCCCCAATGACTTCACGAACGGTGGGCACTTGAGGGAGCTGAGGTGCTCGAGCTCGGCCCCCAGTGGCAATGATATTCAAGCGATCTGATTTCACAAACGGCATGGCCGAGGGAATGGTCTCAATGGTCATGTCCACTTGCCCACCCAAGAGATCGTTGAGCGCGGGGGTACCGCCTTTGTAGGGCACGTGCAGCATATCAAAGTGACCCTCGCTTTTGAGCCACTCGCCCACCAAATGGTTGAGTGAGCCGTTACCGGCAGAACCATAGGAGAGTTTTTGCTGCGAAGACAACGCAATGAACTCCTTTAAGCTGGTCGCTTTGAGGCCACTCCTGGAGACAAAAATCACTGGGCTTCTTGCAATCATGGCCAGAGGTGCAAAGGAACTCAATGGGGAGTAAGACAATTTGGGGTAAAGCGTTGGTGCAACACCCAGACTGCTCGTACTACCCCAAAGCAAGGTGTAGCCATCGGGGTTGGACTTGGCCACATAAGTGGATCCCGTGGTCCCCCCCGCACCTGCTCGGTTCTCCACCACAAAGGACTGCTTGAAATAGGTGCTTAAATATTTGGCCATCAACCGTGCACTTGAATCGGTGGGCCCTCCAGGTGGAAAGGGCACCACCAAAGTCACGGGGTGGGTGGGATAAAGCGCTGCGGGGTTGGCACCGTTGGCGC
>DAISKH010000232.1:0-3693 GCA_036821105.1 Limnohabitans sp. | reverse complement strand
TCGTGGGTTCATTTAAACCGTCACTCATAACACATTGACTGATCGTCAAATTTCTCGGTGCTCGCTTATGTTGGCTAATGATGGCTAATGATGGCTAATGTTGGCCGATGTTAGCCATTCTGGCTTAAGCGCTTTAGAACTCAGGAAACGAGCTCTGAAGTGCTTTGAATAAAAGATCCTTAACGAACCCATTTTCTAGCATTACGCCACATTTGCATCCAAGGCGTATAGGGAGCGTGAGCGTTTGAGCCCTCACTATGCCCTCTTAGAGGATTAAAACTCAACTGCACTGAACGAAAGACACGCTCTGGGTGCGGCATCATGGCGGTGAAACGACCATCGGGAGTGGTGACCGCCGTGAGTCCTTCTTGGGAGCCATTGGGGTTATTGGGATAGGTTTCAGTTGGAGAGCCTTTACTGTCCACAAAACGCATGGCTTTGTGCACACTCTTGAAGTGCCCTTGCCGCTCAAAATTTGCATACCCCTCACCGTGGGAGACCACGATGGGGAAGCGAAGACCTTGCATGCCTTGAAGGAAGATGCTGGGTGACTCGAGGACTTGCACTTGACTCAACCTGGCTTCAAATCGCTCGGACTTGTTTTGCGTGAATAGGGGCCAGTCTTGCGCTCCGGGGATCAGACTTGAGAGCTGCGCAAACATCTGGCAACCATTGCAAACCCCCAAACCAAAGGTATCTGGGCGATTAAAGAACGAGGCGAATTCATCGTTGAGTCGGTCATTGAAGGTGATGCTTCTCGCCCATCCCACACCCGCTCCCAAGGTGTCACCGTAGCTGAATCCACCACAAGCGACCAAACCTTGAAAATCTCTCAGATGAGTGATGCCTTTTTGCAAGTCGCTCATGTGCACATCAAAGCTCTCAAACCCAGCCAGCTCAAAAGCGTAGGCCATCTCCACATGAGAGTTGACGCCCTGCTCTCTTAAAATGGCCACTTTGGGTCGAGCTTGATGGCTCACTGAAGCCACCAAACTGTTGGCCTTTCGGGTCACTTCAAGTTCATGAGTCGATTGCTTTAAGGGAGGGATCAAGTCGCTCTCCAAGCTCTCAAGTGCCTCACTCAGGGCCTGAGGAATGTGGGCATGCAGTGTATTGTTGTAGGGTGTTTGGAGCCCGTCATGCTCGGATTGAGCCGCTTGTGGGTGATCCCTCAAGAGAGCCATCTGGTAACTCAAGTGATCCCAAGTAGAGATCAAATCGACGAGTCGAGCTTTGAATATTTGTTGAGTATCTCGCCAAATGCTTAGACATGCGGGCTCATAGCTTTTCCAATCAAAATCCTGCGCATCCAAAAGGGCCGAATCTTTGGGAGTTTGCGAGTCAGAGCGAACCGGTTTTCTGGTTTTACCGATGGCGTGGCTGTATTTGGAGAGGTTAAAGGCGCGGAGTTGGGCCATCACATGGTCTCTCTCCTGGGTGGAGACCTCTATCACCACCCCAAGTTCCTCAGAAAAGAGGGCCTTGAGCGTCTGCTCTTGGCGTCTTACACTCACTTGGCTCGACCAATTTTTAGCATCCCCGTGATCTGCAAAAGAATTATTGATCCCGTCTCCCTGGGTGACCAAGAGGTCAACGTTCAAATCCACCCCCATGTTTGAGGCAAAGCACATCTCGCTCACACAAGCAAAAAGTCCACCGTCGCTCACATCGTGATAGCTCTTGATGAGCCCTTGACTGCGAAGTTGATTGATGACGCTGACCAAATTGACCAAGTCTTGGGCATGCTCAATGGCCAGGTCAGGTACCGATTCCACGTTTTGGGAAAGCACTTGAGTGAGGATACTTCCACCCATGCGGTGTTGTCCCCGGCCCAAGTCAATCAAAATCAAAGTGGTCTCACCCGCTGGGCCTTTGAGCTCTGGCGTGAACGCATCACGGACATCATCAAGAGTACAAAAAGCCGTGACAATCAAACTGACCGGTGAGCGCACTTCAATACGGGGGGAGTCGGTGGAGTCTGAGCTCTTCCACTGGGTCTTCATTGACAAAGAATCTTTACCCACAGGAATCGAAACACCAAGTGCTGGGCACAATTCCATGCCAACGGTATGAACGGTGTCATACAAATCTGCATCTTCCCCCTCTTGACCACAAGCGGCCATCCAATTGGCACTCAATTTGACTTTGGCGAGCTCAATGGGGGCCGCCAACAAGTTGGTGATGGCCTCAGCCACCGCCATACGACCCGAGGCCGGTGCGTTGATGCTGGCAATGGGAGTGCGTTCACCCAAACTCATCGCCTCCCCCTCATACCCCTCAAAATCCGCCAAAGTGATCGCACAGTCCGCCACCGGCACTTGCCATGGACCCACCATGGGGTCTCGGTGTGTCATGGCACCCACTGTGCGGTCACCGATGGTGATTAAAAATCGCTTAGAAGCAACCGTGGGGTGGGCTAGCACACGCTGGGCCACCTCCTCCAGGCTTAACCCCGCGCCATCAAATTGAGCCCCATGACGTTTGACACGTTGTGCGTCGCGATGCATTTTGGGGGGCTTACCCAGCAACACCTCCATGGGCATGTCCACGCATTCGGGCTGCTTGGGGTCACGCAAGATCAATTGACGCTCTTGGGTAGCGCGGCCGATCACCTGGACAGGACAACGTTCACGAGCGCACAACGCTTCAAATTGCGCAAACCGCTTGGGATCGATGGCCAGTACATAACGCTCTTGCGACTCATTACTCCAGATCTCCTTGGCCGACAGGCCCTGGGCTTGAAGGGCAATTGCTGACAAATCAAAGACAGCACCTCGCTTGGCATCATTGACCAGTTCTGGAAAGGCGTTAGACAATCCCCCCGCCCCGACATCATGAATGGCCAATATGGGCGTCTCTGTCCCCAAGCTCGAGCAATGATTGATCACCTCTTGGGCTCTGCGCTGAATCTCGGGGTTACCCCGCTGGACCGAGTCAAAGTCCAGACTCTGAGAGTTGGCCCCAGAATTGAGTGAACTCGCTGCCCCGCCCCCAAGGCCAATGCGCATACCTGGGCCTCCTATTTGAACGAGCAAAGTGTCAGGTTCAAACACCACTTTATTCACCAGTTCCGCATCGATCGTACCCAAGCCCCCAGCGATCATGATGGGCTTGTGGTAGCCACGGTGCACACCGTCGATCACTTGCTCGTATTCTCGAAAGAACCCAACGATCCCTGGACGCCCAAACTCATTGTTAAACGCCGCGGCCCCCAAGGGACCATCCGTCATGATTTGTAATGGGCTGGCCAGGTGCGTGGGGTGAGTGACGGGGCCATCAAAGAGTTTGGAGACCATGAAGCCTGTGAGTCCCGCTTTGGGGCGAGAACCCCGTCCTGTGGCACCTTCATCACGGATTTCTCCCCCCGAGCCGGTGGCGGCACCGGCAAAAGGAGAAATGGCAGTGGGGTGATTGTGCGTCTCGACCTTCATCAAGACGTGGGTCTCTCGCACACTTCGTTGGTAGCGGGGACTGCTAGCCATGGCGTTAAGGCCTTTATCCCACTCAGGGCGAAACACCAAACTTTGGTGACCGGTCATGACGGAGGCATTGTCTGAATACGCAACGACTGTGTGTTGTGGGTTCACTGCATGGGTGTGGCGAATCATGCCAAAAAGACTCTTGTCTTTAAGCTCCCCATCGATGGTGAAGGAGGCGTTGAAGATCTTGTGGCGACAGTGCTCAGAGTTGGCC
>DAISKH010000231.1:0-3713 GCA_036821105.1 Limnohabitans sp. | reverse complement strand
AAAAGGCGCTAAAACCGCACTCATCACAACCCAAGGATTTAGGGATACGTTAGAAATTGGACGAGGTAACCGCCCCATTCCCTTTGCACTGGAGTACCGCCGTGATGAGCCGCTCATTCCGCGTCACCTGCGTTTTGAGCTCCAAGAGAGAATGGGCGCCAATGGGGAGGTCATCACGCCCTTGAACTTGGCCGAGCTTGACGTATTGATTGAGCACTTGATCACTGAAGATATCAAGGCAATTGCTGTCTCCTTTTTGAATGCCTACGCCAACCCTGCGCACGAGATACAGGCCGTGCAGCACCTCAAAACCAAACTTCCCAATGTCTATGTCAGTTCGGGCACCATCGTGAGTCGCGAGTGGTTTGAGTTTGAGAGAACCTCAACAGCTGCTGCCAACGCCTACGTCGGCGCCAAGATGAAAGACTACATCACCACTTTTGATGAAAAAATCAAAGAGCAAGGCTTCAAGGGTGTGTTTTACATGATGGGCTCCAATGGCGGCATTTTGTCAGTGGACAGAACTCTGGAGCAACCCGTCTCTTTGGTGGAGTCCGGTCCCATTGGAGGATGCATTGGTGCGGCCGAGTACGCCAAAGCACTGGGTGAACCTAAGATGATTGCCTTTGATATGGGGGGCACCACCGCCAAATGCGCACTCATTGAAGATGGAAGTTTTGAGATTCAATCCATCTATTATGTCGGTGGCTATGACCGGGGCTTTCCTCTTAAAACACCCGTTCTCGATATTGTCGAAGTGGGCGCAGGGGGGGGCTCTATTGCCAGTGTCGATGCACTCGGCAGCTTGAGCGTGGGCCCCAAAAGCGCAGGCTCTGATCCCGGACCTGTTGCCTTTGGAAAAGGGGGGACTGAGCCCACGGTGACCGATGCCAATTTGGTACTTGGACGAATTTCTTCCAATCAATTCATGCGCGGCAAGCTCCAACTCCAAGAAGAGGCATCCTATCAAGCTTTGCATGAGCAAATTGCCAAGCCTTTGCACATGGCGGACAGTCCTGGGGAAGATGCAGTGGACTTGGTGGCTCAAGGTATCCTAGACTTGGCCACCTCCACCATGTCATCTGCCGTCAAGGAGATCACCATCGAGCGCGGACATGATGTGCGCGAATTCACACTCTTTGTGTTTGGTGGTGGTGGCCCTCTCTTTGGCTCTGTCTTGGCTCGACAATTAAAAATACCCAAGGTAATCGTCCCCCCACAACCGGGAAACTTCTCAACACTTGGAATGCTCATTGCCGGTGCAAGAGTCGACCTGGCCAGAACCTTGGTCGTCCAGTCTCAAAGTGATGCACTCCCACTCATTGAGGCGTCCTTTAGAGAGCTTGAGACTCAAGCGGAGAAAACCCTCAACGACGAACTCAAAGACGCCAAAATCTTGTTCGATCGGTTTTTGGAGATGCGCTACCGCGGACAAAAACACACAGTGAAAGTGCCCTACCCCAAGTCTGCACAAATGCACACGCTCAACGCAGACTTTGAAAGTATTTATAAAAAACGCTACGGCCACGCCAACCAAAATAACCCCATCGAAATTTTGGGGATTCGTTTGGTGGCCGGAGCAGACATTCCTAAGCCCGAGCTCACTGATTTATTCAAAGCCAGTGTCAAAGGACACCCACCCGAGTGCACCTACCGCTCCATCTATTTCCCCAAACCCATTGGACGCGTGAAGACCCCTATTTGGCAGCGAGATGAGTTGCCCCTGGGTTTCACAACCCAGGGCCCAGCACTAATCGAAGAGTACAGCTCCACGACAGTGCTCTACCCCGGAGACCAAGCTCGCATTGGTGCGTTGGGGGAGATCATCATCACGTTTACACAGTGAGCCCCAGCCAAGAAGCACCTCATTTGCTCCCCCAACCTGCAAACCCCCTATGCAATCCAGCCCAAGCTCCTCGATCGACCCGATCACTCTAGAGATCATCAAACACGAATTGATCTCCATTCCAAACCAAATCGACAAAAACATCACCCGCACGGCCTTCTCTCCCCTCATCAATGAGTACAAAGATTATGCAGTGGGTATTGTTGATGTGGAGGGCAAACTGATCTCTCAGTCCAGGGGATCACTGGCTATTTTTGTAGCCAATGCGTTGGGAACTGCGGTCAAAGACGGTGTAGAAATTCACGGCCTCAATAACATCTTGCCCGGCGATGTGATCATCTCCAACCACGCCGGCACCTTGGGCCAGCACTTGAACAATGTCGTCATGTACACCCCGATTTGTAGAGACACTGAGAATGGTGTACAAACGGTTGCATTTTTCTGCGTCCTCATGCACTGGATGGACATTGGGGGCATCATGGTGGGGTCTTGTACTTCCACCACAACCACTGAAATCTTTCAAGAAGGGATTCAATTCAGAAGCGTAAAGTTATTCCACCAAGGGGTGCGAAATAACGATATGTTTCGCATGATTGAGTACAACACCCGGTTTCCAGAGGCCTTACTGGGTGATGTGGAATCTCAGATTGCCGGATGTTTTTTGGGCCGAGATATTGTGAGTGAGATCATCTCCAAGTACGGCTACCCCTCCTTTGATGCCGCTATCCACTTGATGTGGCAACAAGCCGATCAAAAAACCCGTATGGCGATCCGCTCCGCCAAGAGCGGTGTCTACAGCGCCTCTTCATTCTTGGACAACGATGGCATCTATTTGGACAAAACAGTTCCCATCAACATCCAAGTCATCATCGAGGGTGACTCGATCACCATGGATTTCTCCAATGTGTCCGATCAGTTACCGGGCCCATTGAATGCCGGTCGCAACGGGGGGGCCGTGGCGGCCGCGCGCATTGCCATGAAGTTCATGTTCTCGCCCAACGATCCGGTCAACGATGGTGACTTCAGGGCCTTAAAGGTAATCATCCCCGAAGGTAAGTTTCTATCGGCCAAACCCACTGCAGCCATCGGGGGCTCGGGCAATATGATCCCCACTGTCGTCGATACGATCTTGAAGGCTTTGGGGCAAGCCTACCCTGAACGAGTCGCCGCAGCCCACCACGGCACTTACGGGGTGCATGCCTTTCACGGCATCAGCCCACTCACCCAGTCGGCATTTTTTCACCTCGACACTTGTGTGGGCGGCTGGGGGGCAACACAAAACATGGATGGCTACGGCCCATCGCGCTCCAATGTGCATGGAGACACCTCTGATGTTCCTGTGGAGATGCAAGAAGCGTTTCATCCCTACCGCTTGGAGGCCTACGAAATCCGTGCCAACTCGGCTGGGGCAGGTCACTTAAGAGGTGGGGTCGGTGCAGTCAAAAAATACCTCATCACCGGGCCTTGTCAACTCAACCTCAAAATTGACCGCACCAAGTGCCCTCCTTGGGGGCTGAATGGGGGCTTGGATGGGGAGACCTCGGATGTGGAGATTATTCGCACAAATGGGCGCGTAGAGCGAGTCTTCAAGGGCAACCATCACTTACAGGTCAATGACCGCGTGGTCATCAAGTCAGGTGGTGGGGGTGGTTTTGGTGACCCCTTTATGCGCGAGTTTGGCAAAATTGAGTATGACCTTAAAAATGGCTACATCTCAATCGATCAGGCCCAAAGCACTTACCACGTGGTGATCAATAACTCGCTGGAGATTGACCCCCTCAAGACCCAGCAACTCAGAGCCCAACGTTGAATCGAGAACCCATCATTAGAAGGAGATCCTTATGAAACTCGCCGTTGTCTTGAGCCT
>DAISKH010000230.1:0-3736 GCA_036821105.1 Limnohabitans sp. | reverse complement strand
TTTTGGAGTCAAAACACTTCAAAGAAGGCAACACCAGTCAACCGGGTGACTACGTTATCGAACGTGCATTTGCAGAGCAATAATGAATAAACGCACCCTAATCCAACACTTTAAATGGGTTAGGAGTTCAGCAAACAAGTGAGCTAACTTGTTTGACCAATAGACTGCATAAAGTAATTCATTCTCCCTGTCCCATCATCCATACGGGGCACCTCAATACTATGGGTTGACCCCAAGCTCACCCAATGACAACTCACAGACAATAGCATGGGAATCTATTTAGGACTTATTGAGCTTCAAAGATGACTCATTAAAAATGTCTCAAGCATCAAGCATCCTGCCCAGAGTTTCTCTCTAGAACGATCAACGCACCACTTCCTCAAACGCAGCCATGAAATCAAACACTGTATCCACTTCGCAAGCCTGGTGGGAAAAACCCAACCGCGTTTTATTAGTCAACCTCCGTGAGGGCGATGAACCCAAAATCAATGCCCAAGCTTTAGTAGAGGACATGAAAAACTACGACGCGAGTGCTTTTTGTATCAGTGGTGGCGGTATCGTTGCTTTTTACCAAACTCAAATCCCCGACCACCGTTTGAGCAGTGGATTAATGGGTCGAGACCTTTTAGCAGAAATTATCCCTGTGGCCCACGCCCATGGGCTTAAAGTGCTTGCCCGTATTGATCCCAGTTGTGCACCCATGGCACTCGCGGAAAAACACCCCGAGTGGTTCTCTCGTGATCAAAATGGTGAATTTAGAGAGGTGAGTGAGCACTATGTTACTTGCCCCAATGCTCAGTATTACCATCAACGCATTGTTGATATCGCAGTAGAGATGATCGTGCGCTATGACGCCGACGGCATATGGAATAACCAAGGAAAGTTTGCCGCGTGGGACACAGACACTTGCTACTGCAAGACTTGCAAAGATCTCTTTAAGTTCGACACGGGCTTTGATCTCCCACAAAAAGAAGACTGGCAAAGCAAACCCTGGCGCATTTATAACCAATGGCGCTACGAAAAAATTGCGGTTTGGGTCAAAACTATGCATACCGCCATTCATCAAGCCAAGTCAGACGCTGTCTTCATAGCGGCTACACAATTGAGTGAGTCGCTTGAAACTATCCAGCCCGGTGGCTGGGATATTGATTACTGGATTGAGCATCAAGATGTTCTCACCTTTGAGTGCCAAAGAAGAAACACGGCGCCTTGGTGGCCAGGAATCCAAGCAAAGTACCTCTCCTCAATCGCACAAGGAAAGCCCAAATGGATGACGGTGAGTTACTTCTATCCATGGTGGCGACTTTATGCAGCTCCTGAAGAAGAAAACCGCCCTTGGATTGCGCAGCAATTCGCTAACGGCGTGAGCAGTTGGTTACATATCAATGGTGCGAGTTCTGAGATTTTTGACCGTCGGGGATACGCCCCTATGCAAGAGGTCTTTCAGCGTCTAGGTCGGTGGCAACGTTACTTCGATCAGGCCTCCTCTTGCGCCCAAGTGGCCGTCGTTTACTCGCGTTTTAGCCAAGACAATCATGGCCAAGACAAGCCTTATGCTCGATACGTGGACGCAGTGCGTGGCTACTACATGGCACTCCAAGAAGCTCATATTCCATTTGATGTTTTATCGGATAAATTTCTTTCTCCTGAAATACTCAAAAAGTACCGCGTTGTCGTATTGCCCAATGCAGCTTGTTTGTCACATTCTGCTATTGACTCCTTGATAGAGTTCACCAAAAACGGTGGTACCTTGGTCTCCACCTTTGAGAGTGGGTTCTATGACGAAATGGGAGATAGGCGCACGAGTCCTGGGTTTTCAGAAATTTTTAAGGGAAAGATCGTCAAAACCCTCAATCAGTTGAAATCTTCGTATGGACAGATACGAGACGCACATCATGACATTTTTGGGGGCATCGACAACACTGACTTGATTCCCAACGATGGAAGTATGGTCGAATTTGAATGCGAATCACAAAGCCTGTCCCCACTAACTTTGATCCCCCCCGTCACCGCACACTCAGGCGCGACAATCAGTATTCCAGAGTACAGCGGTAACTTCACACCAACCACCAAACCCCTCTTTATCAAAGAGCAATTCGGCCAGGGGCAAGGAATTTGGTTTACCAATCAAATGGACGCACTTTTTTATCACTATGGCTTTCCAGATTTGGGGAAGATGCTCGCCAATGCGATTTTGATGGGCCTTGGGGAGAGTGCTAATATCCGCGTCAAAGCCAGTAATTTTGTCGATGTGACATCCATGGCTCAATACCAAAGACGACTGATTCATTTGATCAACTTGCCAGTTGGAAAATCCTTGAGCACTGGGTGGAGACACCCTGGTGGCAACTTGATAACTCAAAACAATCTCTCGGTGAGCATCAAATTAGAGGATCACCAAACCTTGAGAGAAGTTCGCCTGGCCAGTCATGAGTTGACAATCCCCTTCGAGCACCACAATGGTTGGTACGAGGTGGTGGTCCCCCACTTAAAGGATCATGAAATTGTAATTTTTGAATTTGTAAATACCTAAAAATAAGACAACCACGGTCTCACGCCATGAAGATCTCTTTTGATATAGCCTTTAAAACTTGCCTACACTGTGTCCTCGCTTTCTTGCTCAGTTGGTCCTTGACTGTTTGCTCTCAGACCAAGGATCACAGCCTTTCTGCGCCCTACCCCACCAAAGCCATCAAGCTAGTTGTGGCGTTGTCTGCAGGTGGCCCCACCGATACCTTGGCTCGCATTCTCTCCCAAGCCCTCAGTGCACGACTTGGACAACCGGTGGTTATTGATAACCGTCCCGGAGGTGGAGGCAATATTGGCGCAGAGTGGGTCGCCAAATCGGTTCCCGATGGCTACACCTTGCTCATGGGAACATCGGGCCCGTTGTCCATCAACTCAAGCTTGTATCCCAAAATGGGATTTGACCCACTCAAAGATTTTGCACCCATAGCTTTGCTTGCATCGGCACCCTTTGTTGTGGCATTGAATCCCAAGTTGCCCATCAAAACAATTGCGCAACTGATCACTTACGCAAGGGAGCATCCCGCCCAACTGAACTATGGTGCCGTGAGTGGCAATGCAGCCCACCTTGCCACTGAACTCTTTAAAAGCAGCGCCAATGTAGAACTCACTTTCATTCCTTACAAAGGAGCGGCCCCAGCCAACAATGACCTCATTGCAGGACAAATTGATCTCTCATTTGCCTCCACACCGGGTGTGATTCAGTTCATCGAAAACGGTAAATTGAGTGCTTTGGCCGTGACCAGCGCTCACCGCATCCGAGCTTTGCCCAAAGTACCGACCTTACAAGAGGCAGGCATTGCAGACTACGAAGCCTCGGTTTGGTACGGCATGGTAGCACCAGCAAATACTCCCAAAACCATTGTGGATCGACTCAATTCGGAGTTGATCAGGAGCTTGCGTGACCCCTCTATTCGAGAGCAAATGATCAATAATGATTTTGATCCCACGGGATCAAGCCCAGAGGAATTCGCACGCTTCATTCAAACGGAAACGCTCAAGTGGGGCAAAGTGGTCAAAACCTCAGGTGCACATGTGGATTAAATGAGGCCAACTCAAAAGTGTAACTGCACAGTAAAGTTAAGACGAAGAGAGTGTTGTGAGAATTTTGAAACTACCCACATCCAAGCCATCAGTCAATCCCTTGAATCCAGCCCACTCATGCGCTCAATCGCCTTGATCACGACCGCGTAATCCTTCTCCCCTTCTC
>DAISKH010000229.1:0-3801 GCA_036821105.1 Limnohabitans sp. | reverse complement strand
TCTTGAGGGCTGATTGGGATCCTCTGGGCTTGATGGGGCCGCAAAGCGGAACTCGGTCGGGACACGTGCTCCTCACTCCACTCCAATCCAAGAACTCCATTGTTTTGGGCTCCAACGTCACGAGTTCCGGCATCAGGGCCTGCAGGTGACTCCAGTTTCGCATGCGGCTTTTGGGTGAGTTTTGTATTGAAGGCTGATCTCTCTCAAAAGTTGAGCCCATCACATAAGCAAGGCCTTTGGGGGAGTTAAATTCAATGTTGGGGGTCCAACTGATACTGCCGTGGATGGGGTGTGCAGGTAATTTAGGCCAACTTGGGGGTAATTCTCGTAAGTTGGTTAAGTTAGTAATGTAAGTTTTGTTCGTATCGTAAGAACCGTTTGTAATGTAAGGTTGGCTGGGTAGATGCAGGCCTTTACTTCGATTAAACGCATCGGCTTCATTGGGATCAGGAGTCGATTGGGGTGGTTTGACTTCTAAGTCCGCCATCCACCCCAGCGTGACTTGTCCTTTGATGGCTTGTAGCGGCCAAGACTTGGCGATGTCATGAAGTTCCCTTGGGGCAGAGCTGTCTGCTTGTGGCACTGAAGTCTGGGATACCGCATTGAGTAATGTCTGGCTCTGGGGGCCTGCCGCAATGATCAATGTGGAGCATGATATTTCTTGCAATGTGTGGGGTGCGTCACAATTGCCCAACTGAACGGTCCAGTGATGAGCCTCAGCGTTTTCGGGATGGACGATGAGCTTAAGGGCCGAGAGGGCGGGCAAACACTCGATATTGGGGTGATCCAGTAAGGCATTGATGAAAGTGGTCGGTTTCACCCAGCCAGCTTTACTGTGCCAAAAAGCGTTGCCTTTCAATGTGTTTTCAGTCTCCTGAGGAGTCGCTTCTTGTGTCCAATCGGCATAAAAAGGGGCAGCCAGTCGTTGACGCTCCAACTGCGCCAAGACGGCGGGTTCGAGCTTGGATTTACTGTTTTTTTTGTGTTCTAAAACACCCGTGACCTGATAGATGTCTCTACTTGAGCTGGGATCAAGGTGCCGCAAGTAGCCAAGCAACACTCGAATACCCGCCCGAATTAATCTGGACTGCAAGTTTTCATCCCCAGTGAACATGGGGTGAAAAAGTGCCAACGGTAGTCCATGGGCGCCATCGGACAAAGGCCTAGATTCATCGCCCCAACCCAGTGAAGTCGGGTGATGTGTGGAATGGGGTTCAGGGTTTTTGTGGGCATGGGTGTCAATCACGCGAACTTTAAAGCCCCGCATGGCCAAGCTGCGGGCGACACTCGCACCTGCCAGCCCAGCGCCAATCACAACACAAGACCTCTCGCTTGGACTCGACTCTTGAGCGTCTCCCCTTGATTGGGAGTTGAATTCATGCCTTGGAATGGACTTGGGTTCAGGCTCTAGTTTTGAATCTGGTCTTGAATCTTGCTTTATATGAGGCCCTAACTCATTGCTCTCAGCCTGCATCAACCAATGGGGTCGATAGACCGCTCTCAACTGCTCGCGCTTGGGGGGCAGGCCGGGTGTGATTTCCACCTCAAAGCCGGCTTCCTTTAACCCCTCTTTGACCGTTTTGGCCACACTCCAAGTCGCCACCTTGGTGCCAAGCGTGCTGTGGGAGGCAATGCCTTTCATCGTCAGGGCACTCCACATTTGTGGATTCTTGCTGGGTGAGAAGCCGTCCAAATAGACTGAATCAAATGTGCCTTCCAACTGTTTCAAGGCATCTTGGACATCGCCCACTATGAGTGTCAAGTGCACCTGTGCATTGTCGAGGATTAATTTATGAAAACCTGGTAGCACGCCCCAATAGGACTCCACCAATTCCTGCGCCAAGGCATGAAGTTCGGGCCAAGGTTCAACGCTTTTTAAAATGTCCGAGGGGTTCACTGGATGCGCCTCAATGCTCACGTAGTGAAGCATCTTGGGGGCGTGCGGGTCCTTTTGCCAGTGCAGCCAAGTGGCTAAAAAATTAAGCCCAAGGCCAAAGCCAGTTTCTAAAATTCGCCATTGTTGGTGCCCTTGCCAAAGGCGGTGCTCGCCCGTCAAGCCGCAACCCGATAAAAACACATGGCGAGCTTGCTCTAGTCCTCCCAAGCCATGGGTGCCGCTGGAGCGGTAGATGTCTTCAAAGCGTGGATTGAAGGGGACCAGCCTTTGACCTTGAGCGGTATCAGGAGTGCCCAGGTTTTCTAGTCCTGTGACTTTTTTAGGATCCAGTTCAATGTTTCGCCAAATGACACTCTCGCCGGTATTGGACACGGATCAATCCAAGAAAGAGAAAGGATGAACGAGCAGGGCACCTTGGGAACAGATGCTTGGGCACTTCAACAGAGACTTAAGGTATGACTTCGAAAACAATGAGCCGACTAGCGAGATGACGGCGTTAAGTCGCAGAGGGAGGCACATAGCCCTGGGCTTCGTCGGCACCTTCACCAAAAAAGTGTTTCTCCATTTGGCGAGCCAAATATTGACGTGCTCTCAAGTCCGCCAAATTCAACCGATTTTCATTGACCAGCATGGTTTGGTGCTTGAGCCAATCAGCCCAGGCTTCCTTGCTGACACTTTCCCAAATTCGCTTGCCCAACTCACCAGGGTAGGGTGGGAAATCAAGTCCATCAGCGGCTTTGCCCAATTTGATGCATTGAACGGTTCTGGCCATGGGTAAAAATCCTTAGAAGTTGACTGGTAAAAAGCGCAAAGGAGGACGTTCACTCCTTTTATTAACACTATTGTAGCGCGAGGTGTGTTTCACTGACGCTGACGGGTTATGCCTCTTGTTGCCTCATAAGTTTGGCGATTTCTAATGATTGGCAAATTTGACTGATATAGCCAAGGGGTGGAAACGCAGACATCAAAGACAAGTTTCCTATGAAGCGCTATACTGGAGTTTCACAATTAAAAGATCTTTAAGTAGGTTCCAGTAACTGCCTCGTAAGCGAAGGTTGAAATTCATCATCGAGATCTACCTTGCCGATCATTTGAGAGTATCCAATCGCTTTTTCTGGACCCATGACATAGACGTTTCATGCATTGAAAACATTGATGTCATAGACTCTCCCCAGATCGCAATCCCATGACTGAAAAAACCATTGAGCCTCGTGAGCACAATGCTCCCCATGAGTCCATTGCTCAAATTGAGGCTGATCATCACCATGATTCAAACATTGCCTCTGCCAAGCCAAGCCTGCAGTTGAAGGAATCTCCTGGTTTCATCAAATTCCTGAGCCATCAACTCCATGAGCATCCATCCCGGGTTTTGGTATTCTTGGGCCTCATTCCTGTTGCACTGTTGAGCGTCGGTCTATATTTACAGCACGTCGTGGGTCTGGTGCCATGTCCCATGTGTATCGTGCAGCGCTACGTTTTGATCATCTTTAGCTTCACAGCTTTTTTGTTGGCAATCTTTCGTGCTGTGAAAATTCAAATTCTCGCTTACTCACTCTTGGCAATCGAGGCAGTGGGTGGAGCCTATGTGGCCGCCATGCAAAGCTGGCTTCAATGGTATCCGCCTGAGGTGGTGATGTGTGGCCGAGATTTTTACGGGATGATTGAAACTTTTCCTTTGAAGAGAGCCATCCCGATGATCTTTAAAGGCGGGGGTGACTGTTCCGTGGTTGATTGGACGTTTTTAGGTGGATCTGTTGCCAATTGGTCGTTCGTGGCTTTTGTGGGCTTAGCGCTCTTGAGCCTTCTGGGGTTGGTGTTGCATGCTCGAGGAACGAAGCCTGAGCCTTTCCTCACTTAACTCCCATTAACTCCCATTAACTCGCATGTTCATCACCGATTTCATC
>DAISKH010000228.1:0-3971 GCA_036821105.1 Limnohabitans sp. | reverse complement strand
AAAGCCGAAATCTTGGCCCAGGCTTTGCCCTACATCCGTAAATTTCACGGCAAGACCTTGGTCATCAAGTATGGTGGCAATGCAATGACCGATCCTTCCCTACAAGCGGACTTCGCCTCCGATGTGGTGCTCTTGAAACTGGTCGGCATGAACCCCGTGGTGGTCCATGGAGGCGGGCCTCAGATCGAGACCGCGTTGAACCGTTTGGGTAAAAAGGGTGAATTCATCCAGGGTATGCGGGTGACGGACGCCGAGACCATGGAGGTCGTTGAGTGGGTGCTGGCTGGTGAGGTGCAGCAAGACATCGTGGGTCTCATCAACCAAGCGGGTGGCAAGGCTGTTGGTTTGACTGGGAGAGACGGCGGGATGATCCACGCGCGTAAGCTCAAAATGACCGACAACAACGACCCACACAAAGAATACGATGTGGGCCAAGTGGGAGACATCATAGGAATAGATCCCAGTGTCGTGAAAGCCCTTCAAGACGACGCTTTCATTCCAGTCATTAGCCCCATTGGTTTTGGTGAGAACAACGAGACCTACAACATCAATGCGGATGTGGTGGCGGCCAAGTTGGCAACCGTTTTGAGTGCCGAAAAATTGGTGCTCCTCACCAACACGCCTGGCGTGCTCGACAAAGAGGGTCAGCTTCTCACCGATTTGACGGCCCGCGAGATTGATGAGCTCTTTGCCGATGGCACCATCAGTGGTGGCATGCTCCCCAAAATCAGTGGCGCCTTGGATGCCGCCAAAAGCGGTGTCAATTCAGTGCACATCATCGACGGAAGAGTCCCCCATGCGTTACTGCTTGAGATCTTGACGGATCAAGCCTTTGGGACCATGATCAGATCGTTCTGAAGTGATCGAGGGTCTGGGTTGGGGTTCACCCTTGTCTGGTCCCTGGACCTTCTCCTGTAGAGTGCGCATGGATGAAGAATCGGGATTGAGCTCTTTGCCCCTTTCAAGTTCAACCCTCTTTTTTGTGCCGATTTGCTCTTAACCGCCTTGTGAGACTGAATTCATGACCCAAGCTCCCAAAACGCAAGCCCACTTGAATGAATCAAGCGACTTGGATGGCGATGAAGCGAGTAGCAATTCGTCTTTAGTTCATGGCGAAACAGAGAGCATCCCAGGTTCCAAGAAGCGTCTCAAGCCCGGAGAGCGCCGCATACAAATCCTGGAAACCTTGGCCCTGATGCTCGAGCAACCGGGTTCTGAGCGCGTGACGACAGCCTCTTTGGCGGCCAAGTTGGGAGTGAGTGAAGCGGCGCTTTACAGGCATTTCGCGTCCAAAGCACAAATGTTTGAGGGCTTGATCGATTTCATTGAGGAAAGCGTTTACCACTTGGTGAGTCAAATCGTCGCCCGAGAAGGCGAGGGCATGCAAAAAGCGCAACGCATGGTGGCCATGTTGCTTCAATTCGCAGAAAAGAATCCTGGCATGGTTCGCGTGATGGTGGGGGACGCGCTCCTCTTGGAGAACGACCGCTTGCACCAAAGGATGAACCACTTCTTTGATCGAATCGAGTCCAGTCTCAGACAAGTGATTCGCGAGTCGAGTTGGGCACAAGCTTCCTCCACGCCCACGGTTGCCACTCAACAAAGGGCAAGTTTGTGGGTGAGTTTTTTAATCGGTCGCATGCACCGTTTTGTCAGATCGGGATTCAAGAGACTGCCCACAGAGCACCTTGAGGCCAGTTTGGCTCAGTTGCTTGCCGACCATGGATGAACGCTCAAGCGTTCATTGAAGTCCAGCACACAGTAATTTCTTCATATTCATGGGTAAGACCCCATGTCGAAATGTCTGTAAATCCAATACAGTATGGGGGCATGCCAAACCGAGAGGTTCAGGCACATGGGCAAGACCAGTAACAGTTCACCCAACGCATCATTTTTTATAAAACCCTGAAAGGATCCCCATGAAATTGGTTCGCTATGGCAACCCTGGAAAAGAAAAACCAGGTCTCATCGATGAAGAAGGTCACTTGAGAGACTTGAGTCACGTGATCAAGGACTTGGGTCCTGAAGAGTTGAGCGACAAATCTTTGGCCAAACTGGCCAAACTCAAAACTTCAAAATTGCCCCTGGTGCGTGGCAAGCCCCGTTTGGGTTGTCCCGTGAGCCACGTGAGCAAATTCGTGGCGATCGGCTTGAACTACGCAGACCACGCGGCAGAAGCTGGCATGCCTTTGCCCAAAGAACCCATCATTTTCTTGAAAGCCAATTCCTGTATTCAAGGCGCCAACGATGATGTGATGCTCCCCAAAGGATCGGTCAAATCGGACTGGGAAGCTGAGCTTGGAGTGGTGATCGGAACCAAGGCGAGCTACGTGAGCCAAAAGGACGCTTTGAATTACGTTGCCGGTTATTGCACCGTGAACGATGTGAGCGAGCGTGAGTACCAAATCGAGAGAGCGGGCACTTGGGACAAGGGCAAGGGTTGCGACACCTTCGGCCCCATTGGCCCATGGCTTGTGACGCGAGATGAAGTCCCCAATCCACAAAAACTCAATGTGTGGATGGACTTGAATGGTGTTCGCATGCAGTCTGGCAACACACGCACCATGGTGTTTGGAGTAGCCAAGCTCATCAGCTACGTGTCCCAGTTCATGACACTTTACCCCGGTGACGTGATCACCACTGGCACCCCTCCAGGTGTTGGCATGGGTGTCAAAAAGAATGGCGAAAAAGCCCCCATCTATTTGAAGGCTGGTGACGTGATGACCGTTGGCGTTGAAGGCTTGGGCGAACAACACCAAAAAGTGGTGGCCTACAAAAAAGCAAAATGATGAGCTCGGTTCTTTGGCCTTGAGCCAAAGGCTGACTTCGTTTCCATCAAACCCCGCGTGCCAGAGCGTTTACGTTTTGGCTCGCGGGGTTTTTCAATTTGGATGTGGCAGGTGTATAGAGATGAGGCCATGAGGACCCTGGATTCAAGTCAATCGCCTAAGCGGCGTTTGCGTCGATAATGCTTGGATGGAACCCATTAAAAACAACACCCATCCAAGCGACAAGGCATCAGCCAATGTGAGCTTGGACACAAAAAGTCCAAAGCAGGACAAGTCTTTGGGCTTTGACACCTTGCCTTTGCCCAAAGCTGCTTTGGACAACTTGCAGCAAATGGGGCTCACTCAGATGACACCCATTCAAGCGCTCGCCTTGCCACTCGCTTTGTCTGGTCGTGACTTGATCGCACAAGCTAGCACGGGAAGCGGCAAGACCGTGGCTTTTGGATTGCCTTTGGTCAATCGACTGGAAGCGCCTCGCATGAATGTTCAAGCGCTCGTGCTTTGTCCAACTCGGGAATTGGCAGATCAAGTGACCGCTGAAATCCGAAGACTTGCGCGTGCGTTGGACAACATCAAAGTCATCACCTTGTGTGGTGGCGTGGCGCTCAGGGCTCAAACTCAGAGTTTGCTCCATGGCGCTCATGTGGTGGTGGGCACGCCTGGACGAATTTTGGATCACATCGACCGTGGTGCGCTTCACTTGGGAGCTGTGCAAACGCTCGTGCTCGATGAGGCCGATCGAATGCTTGACATGGGCTTCTTTGAGGACATGGCAAGAGTCATCAAGCAGTGCGGTGCAAAGCGGCAAACCTTGCTCTTTTCTGCAACCTACCCGGATGGGATCGACAAAATTGCAGCTCAATTCTTAACGAACCCACAGACGGTGAAAGTTCAAACCCAGCACGATTTGAGTGCCTTGGAGCAGTTCTATTTTGAAGTTTCCCCCAAAGAAAGACTTCAAGTAACCGCACAACTTCTCAATCACTACCGACCCACGAGCGCTTTGGCCTTTTGCAACACCAAACAGCGTTGTCGAGAATTGGTGGCTTACTTGCAAGCCCAAGGCTACAGTGCGATGGCCTTGTTTGGAGAGCTTGAACAACGTGAACGTGACCAAGTGATGATTCAGTTTGCCAACCGCAGTTGCTGCGTCTTGGTTGCAACCGATGTTGCAGCCAGAGG
>DAISKH010000227.1:0-4100 GCA_036821105.1 Limnohabitans sp. | reverse complement strand
ATGTTTTACCTGTACCGGGAGGACCGACCAGGAGTAGACCGCGAGGAATACGTCCCCCCAGTTTTTGAAAGCGCTGGGGATCCTTGAGGAAGTCCACCACTTCCTTCACTTCCTCCTTGGCCTCATCGCAACCGGCAACATCGGCGAAGGTCACGGTGTTGTTGTTTTCATCGAGCATGCGGGCCTTGCTCTTACCAAAACTAAAGGCTCCGCCCTTACCACCGCCTTGCATTTGGCGCATGAAATAGACCCAAACCCCGATGAGGAGAAGCATGGGACCCCAACTGACCAAAAGGGTCATTAAGAGCGAGCCTTCTTCGCGAGGTTTCACATCAAACTTAACCCCATTGGCGATCAAATCACCCACCAAACCACGGTCCAAATAAGTGGCATTGGTGCGAACTTTTCGTTCATCATAAGTAATGGCAACAATCTCTGTGCCAGACTGACCTTCTTGGATCGTGGCCGTTTTGATGCGCTTGGCCCTGACCTCTTCCAAGAAATCAGAGTAACCCATGTAGCTTGCAGAGCCTGTGGAATTTTTGTCAAATTGCTTGAACACTGTAAACAGGACCAACGCAATCACTAGCCATACGGCCACTTTTGAGAACCATTGATTGTTCAATGCAGGCTCCAATCGATTAAGAAAACTGTCATCACTTGTGTGATATTGCGTCCATTTTATGCTTTTCAAGGCGCAGGGGCTTATTTTCTCTCAATTGAGACCAAAACGCGAATAGGTATTGTTGATTTACCCCCATCTGGAGCCATCAAGACTGTGGTTTTGAGGCCAAATCGTTGTTTTCGGTCGAATTCGACCCTGTGAGCTTGTCAGGCTTTAGGCCCAAGCCAATCAAAAAAGTCTCCGAAGACTTGTCGCGACTTGCCTTGGGTTTGAGTGGCTTGACCCGCACAAAATGATCCTTAAAGAGCTTGACGAGTTGGCTGTAGCCGCTACCGTGAAAGACCTTGACCACCAAGGCGCCTTGTGGCTTCATGTGCGCTTGGCTGAACTCAAGGGCGAGCTCAATCAAGTGGGCAATCCGGGCTGCGTCCGCAGACTCGATGCCTGACAAATTGGGGGCCATATCGGACACCACCACATCGGCCAGTCGACCATCCATTGCCACACTCAAGAGAGAGGCAACCTCAGGCTCGCGAAAATCTCCCTGAATAAAATGCACCCCCTCGATGGGCTCCATCGGCAAGATATCCAACGCCAAAATGACCCCGTTCAGCTCCCCCACGGCCGCACCATCGGGGGAGAGCTTTCGGCGCACGTACTGACTCCAAGCTCCAGGGGCAGACCCCAAGTCCACCACCAAGTCACCGGGCTTGATGAGTCTTAACTGCTCATCGATCTCTTTGAGCTTATACGCAGCTCTAGCACGGTAACCTTCCTTTTTCGCCAACTTCACATAGGTATCGTTGGCGTGGTCGTTTAGCCATGCTTTATTGACTTTTTTACTCTTTGTCTTGATCTTCAATGCATTCTCTCGTGTTAAAGAGGGATAATACCCTCTATGCCTGCAGTTATCCTTACCCCCGCCGTTCGAAAAGAACATCGCTCTCTTGCCCACCACCTCAACCCCGTCGTCATGATTGGATCCGAGGGCTTGAGCGAATCCGTCATTAAAGAAGTTGACCAAGCCTTGAGTGCGCATGGCTTGATCAAGGTGAGGGTCCACGGGGATGACCGGGTGGCTCGAGAAGCCATGCTGCAAAGCTTGGCCGATCAATTGAACGCCGCCCCCATTCAGCACATTGGCAAGCTATTTGTTCTCTGGCGTGAAAAAACCGAAAAAGACACTCTGCGAGAGATCGACCCCGATCGAAAAGCCGGTCCACGTGACTTTAAGGTCCTCAAATACTCCAAACGCGGAGGACAACGCCCTGAGGTAAAAACTCTCACAGTCCTAGGCAACCAACGCTTGAGCGCTGGGGGGCAGGTCAAGCGGGCAAAGCCCAAACAAAAATCGATTAAAAAATCCTCACAAAAATCCTGAGACTCTCAGGTAGAGCGATTAGCTCCAAAACTGTCGAGATTTGAGCATCACGGCACTGGCCACAATCCACATCAATGCGTAGGTCAAGCTCCCCAAGCCGTGCCATAAGGGACGGTCAATGCCTTGAGTGATGTGAGGAATCACAACTGCCAGCATCCAGGTCGCCAAAACCACACTCGAGCACAAACCCCAAAGTGTGAGGCGCCAGAGTTGACGGGCAGGATGGGTGCTTACTTCGCTTACTTCGCTTACTTCGCTTGCTTCGCTTTCTTCGCTAACTTCACTAGCGAGATCCTTAGGACTCACGACCCGCAAAGGACTCATTGATCTTGCCAAAAGCCAAAGCACCAAGGGAGCCAAGGCATTGAGCCAACTCACCCCTACAAACATCTGCCCCGCCACCACCCCAGCCAAGGCCTTGGGGCTCACCCAAACAAAGAGGAGTGGGACCACCACAAAACCGATGACGGTGAGACTGCCCCACCACAATGAAGAGACAAAAAATCCCAGTGAGCGCATGAAGGAGTGAGTCTTCTCTTGAGCACCTAGAAAGCTCCCGCTCTCCTTGGCCAAGGACTCGGTCATAGCGTGAACTGAGGCGCTGAACCCATTGGAGCCAGACAGGTCCAAGGGGTTATGTAAAAAGACTCTTTCATCGATAAGAAACGGACACAATCTCGTAGCGCTTTTCCCCACCAGGGGCTTGCACCACGGCCAGGTCACCATCTTCCTTACCGATCAAAGCGCGTGCAATGGGGGAGCTCACGTTGATGAGTCCCAGTTTCAAATCGGCCTCATCTTCACCAACGATTTGATAGGTCACCTCCTCTGAGCTGGCCTGGTCTTGAAGCACCACCGTTGAGCCAAACACCACCTTGCCGTCTGCATCCAGGGCGCTGGGGTCAATGACTTGGGACATGGAGAGCTTGCTTTCAATTTCTTGAATTCGTCCTTCAATGAAGCCTTGGCGGTCTTTGGCTGCATCGTACTCGGCATTCTCACTCAAGTCGCCTTGCGCACGGGCCTCTGCGATGGCATTGATCACGGCGGGACGATCCACCGTTTTCAGACGGTGCAACTCTTCTTTAAGCTTTTCAGCTCCTCGTTTAGTAATCGGTATCGTTGCCATGCTAAAAATCCTCGTTGTAAATACACCCCTGATTCAACCCAGGAGCAGGTGTTCATGATAAGGGAGTGGATCCCTTTTTTTATTCAAAACCAAGCATCAAACCAAGGCCAGAGGCCAAAGGCCCACGGCAAAAAAAATCTCAATGCCAAAGGGCCCATACCCGCTTAAAACGTGAGTCACCCCTTTAAAGTGTTGTGGTCTGCACAACGCTTAGAGGAACACGCTCAGGCAAAGTCCCCAGACTTTAGTGTTTGAGTTGAGCGTGCAACTCTTGCAAAGAGTACACCTTCAAATCATCCATGTGCCGCATACCTTGCACGGCCGCTTGCGCGCCGGCAATGGTCGTGAACGTGGTCACACGTGCAAGCAAGGCCGAGGTGCGAATTTGCCTAGAGTCGGCAATGGCGTTCCTGCGCTCCTCAACCGTATTGATCACGAGCGCCACCTCTTGATTCTTGATCATATCCACCACGTGTGGGCGGCCTTCCGTCACTTTATTGACCACTTCAACTGCAATCCCAGCGGCTGCAATGGCTTGGGCCGTGCCCTTGGTGGCCACCAGACTAAAGCCCAGTCCCACGAGCTCCTTGGCAATCGCGACAGCACGAGGTTTGTCACCATTTTTAACCGTGAGAAAAACTTTTCTGACCTCTTCTTTTGGACTGGGTAGCTTGGTGCCTGCCGCAATTTGACTCTTCACAAAGGCTTCGCCAAAAGTCTGACCCACGCCCATCACCTCGCCCGTGGACTTCATCTCGGGACCCAAAATCGTGTCCACACCAGGGAACTTCACAAAAGGAAAGACCGCCTCTTTGACGCTGAAATAAGGAGGGGTGACCTCACCCACGATGCCTTGCGAGGCCAAGCTTTGACCCACCATGCAACGGGCCGCCACCTTGGCGAGTTGAATGCCCGTGGCTTTAGAGACAAAGGGGACTGTGCGAGATGCACGCGGATTGACCTCG
>DAISKH010000226.1:0-4106 GCA_036821105.1 Limnohabitans sp. | reverse complement strand
GGTGGCCGCCAAGACTGTACTCCCCCCATGGGACCACCCCACGTAAGCGATGCGCGCGTGTTCAACCCCACCTTGCTGGGTGAGCCACAGATGCGCATCCAAGACGTCTTGGGCCCTGAGCTCGGGAGTGATGGTCCTTTGGGCGATGGGCTGGGTGCAGATTTGCTTAGTATTTCGAGTGGTAAAGGAGTCAAGTATCAAAGCACTCCATCCTTGGTCATTGAAAAGTTGGGCATATTCAACCATTCGCGGACTCAGTCTGCCCCTGCCGTCCAAAGCTCCTCCGCAACTGTGCATCATGAGAACTACAGGGTGAGAGGTCCTAAAAGGTGCAGCCTCAAGCAAAGGGGCTGCCTCGAGCAAAGGGGCAGCCTCGGGCGGGTTTTGAGGAGAGGGATGAGCTTGCCAAGTGTGCAAGTTGGCGATCAACTCTTTGTTGGAGGGCTGATGAGTGAGACTGAACATCCAGCCATTGAGCGTGATGGGCTCACCCTTGAACATCTGGCTAGAAGGAATTTGCACCAACTCTTGGGCAGAGGCTTTGTAGAGCACCAAGGCTAAAAGGCCAAAGACCACGAATAGACGCCTCACAACCGAAGGTCGTTGGGCCAAGCCTCTTTCCATCACAACCTTCCAAACAACTGATTCAACTCTTGCTGGCGCTCCTCAATGGTGCGGCGTTTACCGCTCAACCAAGCTTGGTCTTGCACGAGAGTTGTCTTTGCAGATTCGAGCATTTTCTTGACCTCACTCTCTTGCGGCCCACCGGTGCCCAAGCGGGTCTTGACCATGAAAGTCGGAGAGATCAATTCTTTGAATCGTTGCTCTGAGATGGGCAGAGTGGTCTGCTCGAAATTCATTTTTCGACTCACCGATTGGTAAATCAATTGGGCCTGCGAATAAGGGAAATCTTTGGGTTTGATGTTTTTGTCACGCGCATAGTCCACAATGCCACTGGCAAACGAGTGACCGATGCGAAATGGAATTTTGAAGTCACTTTGTAACCCTTCGGCCAATTCCATGGATGTGGTCCAATCATCCTCCACTTCCTCCAAGGACCGCACTGGGTTGACTTTGAGCACTTGAAAAACTGCATGGGTACTTTTGAGCATGGCCATGGCCTGGGGAAAATAATTTAGCTCCACCGTGGGTTGCTTGTAGTCGGTCATGCCACTGGTGACATTGTGGTCTCTAAACATGATGGCCACCCCCAAACCCAACTCGGCCGAGGCCGCTTCCCTGGCCCGCATGATCAGGCCTGGGTTCCTTTTTTGGGGCATAGAACTGCTGGTGTAGGTTGAGGCCTCATCCAGCAGCAACCATGGCCTGGTTTGGTGGTATTGCGTGTGGATGTCTTGCAGCATCATCCCCAACTGCAAGGCCGTGGTGTTCACAATACCCACCGCCTCCAAGGTGTTGTCCAAGGGAATGATTTGGGAGGAATCAAAGGAGTTCACCACCACTTGATCAAAACCCAATAAATAACCCAAACGCTCTCGGTTAATGGGCCAACTGGAGTTGGCCAGCACGGCAGATCCCATGGGACTTTGATTGAGTCGGGGGTAAGCGTCATGAATCTTCTCTGAGTCACGCGCGAGTGCGTTGATAAACCCAAGTAGGTAGTGCGCATAACTGTCGGGCATGGCTTGAACGCCATTGGTATAGGCGGGAATGATCGTTTGCACATGTTTCTCAGCCAACGCCACCAAGCCTAAACGCAGCGTGTTAAGCGCCTCGTGAAAGTCCAGCAATTGATTCCTGAGCTTCAAGGCCCGAATAGTGGCGTAGATGTCTTGGCGACTACGTCCACTGTGAATCAAGGAGCCTTCTTGACCGACTCGGTCAGTGAGCATGCGCTCGATTTGAAGATAGTCAGCGGGTCGTTTGCCCGTAGTTTGGGTGGCCTCCTCTGCCATAGAGGCGACACCCTTTGCAATGTTCTTGGCAATCGACTTGGTGACCACCCCCTCTTCTGTGAGCATGACCAGGGAAGCTTTATTGACCTCGTTGATCAAATAAAACTGATCCTCTCTCGCATCTTGGGGACTGGTGGAGTTCTCCTCAGACACTTTGGTCTGCCGCGTAGCACCCATTTTCTCCAATTGCTGATCACACTCCAGGGTACTTTTACACTCTATTTTTCCAGGATCGGCTGCAAAGCTTGAGCAAATTGCACAAAAAAAGAGAGTTAACAATGTTTTGACACTGAGGGAGCACAGATTGTTGGTGTTGCTTTGTGTTTGCATCGCTTGGTGGCTCATTGAATTCATAACCAGGGAAATAAGTAATTAGGTAAAAGGTAGAGGTCGAAAATCCACGGTCTTAGATCAAAGTTTCCTCCCACCCCACCCCAAAAATCACAGGGAAATTATCGAGGATGTTAACCCAATGGGAGAGGATGTTGAGTTTGGAGAATCGAAAAACTCAATCAAAGATCGAGAGGGTTTAAGACTGACTTGAAAGCAGATCTTAAATCTCAACAGTAAAGCTTTTCTTTCAATAAATTCATCCCGATCATGACCTTCAGGGCTGATGGTTTGAGTGATCCCCACGGCTTGGAAATTTGAATGAAGCGTATCGAACCAGGGCGTTGGACATCGCCAATATAAAAATGGTGAGGCCCATCAAAAGAATGGTCACATCGGCCTCACGTTTGGCGTTGACCAAGTCAATGATCAAACGGGTCACTGCAGTGATGGCCACGTAGATCAAAAACCGAACGGGCATGTGGTTGGTCTTGAAATAGATACCCACCATCGCCCCCAGCTCCAAGTAGATAAAAAGCAGCAGCAAATCCTCAATCGAAGCGGTCTTTTTTTGCATGATCTCCAAAAAAGTAAAAAACGCTGACCACACGGTTGCCAAGGCAATTCCAAAGAGCATGGTTCGGTGAAATACAGTCACCAACAAGTTCCCCAGTTTGATGGACCACTGGTCGATAGAGTTTTCTAGCTCGGTGGAATTATCTTTTGTTTCCATAAAGACTCGTAGAGAGTGAATATAAACACGAGCTTATCGCCAAAGAACATCGACTGAACAACGGGTTAACCCGATGGACGGGTATAGACCCATCAGTGCAAAGCGATGGTAATCAACGACGAATAAAGCTTTAAAACTTATATTGGGCTGCAACCCATAGGGCTCTGGGAGGTGCAGGCGTTCTGAACTGCTCGTTTGTGCCTGTGTAGACGTTGGTGCTGAGAATACCGTAGGTTGAATAAGTCCGGTTAAAGGCATTATTGAGTATGACCACTAAACTCAATTGCTCATTGAGTTGATATTTGAGATCTAAATTCACCAACACATAGCCGGGTACTTTACCACTGGGGTCTTGGTTGTTTTCATCCCCATGCGCGTATTGACTCCCCACCAACAGCCCGCGCGCGCCCAGACTCAACTCAGGGGTGAAGCGATAAGAAGCCCTCAGTTTGAGGGTTTGATTGGCAATGCCAGGAATTTGGTCCCCAGATTTCACACTCACGCCTTGGGCCGTGGTAAACGCAGACCTAAAACTGGCATTCACAAAGCCATAGTTGAGCGCCCATTTGAACGGATCGGCATTGCTATTGATGCCCAGCTCAAAACCTTTTCTCTGTGTGTTGCCCACGTTGCTGAAAAAACCTGTGGTGGACGTGTCATACAAGAACTCAATGTCGTTACTGGTTCGGGTGTCATAAATGGCCACGTTCCAACTCAAAGAAGGATTCATTTTCCCTCGAGCCCCAAGCTCCAGTGTTTTGGCAACCACAGCTTTCAAATCGGGGTCACCATTAAAGCCTGTGGGCAAAGCACAAGGCGAATTGGGGTTGGCGCAGGACAATTCAATGGGAGTGGGCGCGCGCATGGACTCGCTGTAGGAGGCAAAAAACCCAAGCTGTTTAGAGGGGTTGTAATTGAGACCTAAGGCTGGATTGAAGCGCTCAAAGTGGTGATCTCCGTTCAGAGAGTTCACCTGTGGGCCCGCTTGCCCATTGGCCACACTCACATTGGAGGCAGCAACAAAACCGGGAGCAGCGATGGTTTTAAGCGTTGAGCCACTCAAGTACTGGGAGCCAATGAAAGACGGGTTGTAGTAATTGATGAGTGAGGAAGGATCGGTCCATGAG
>DAISKH010000225.1:2948-4140 GCA_036821105.1 Limnohabitans sp. | reverse complement strand
TTCACCTCCCACTAAAGGCCCCTGGGACCAATGCTTTTCAGCCAGTTTCGCTATACTGAGTGTAAGTAAGCATTGCACGACGCCACTCACTGAACTCATCATAAAACCATGACCTCACCCAGCACCTCCCATCAACTCCCGCCCTTTATTTCCGCCTCGATTTTGGCGGCCGACTTCACCCGTTTGGGCGCTGAGGTCAGCTCCGCCATTGAGGCTGGAGTGGATTGGATTCACTTTGACGTGATGGACAACCACTATGTGCCCAATTTGAGTTTTGGGCCCATGATTTGCCAAGCCTTGAAGCCTCTTTCTAAGAAATCTGACGGCACCCCTATCCCCATCGATGTCCACCTCATGGTCGAACCCGTGGATGAGTTGGCTTTGTCGTTTGCCAAGGCGGGGGCCAACTTGATCAGCTTTCACCCTGATGCCAGCACCCATGTGCACCGCACGGTGGAGCTCATCCGCTCACAAGGCTGCCAAGTGGGATTGGCCTTCAATCCAGCTGAGCCCTTGGGCGCCTTGGAGTGGATGCTTGAGGACTTGGATTTGGTGCTCATCATGAGTGTCAACCCAGGCTTTGGAGGTCAAAGCTTCATTCCAAGTAGCCTCAAAAAAATCAGGGCCGTGCGGGACCTCATTGACCGATGCGGCAAACCCATCCGCTTAGAAGTGGACGGTGGCATCAAGCCCAGCAATATCGCGCAAGTTCTCGATGCAGGTGCCGACACCTTTGTGGCAGGAAGTGCGATTTTTGGGCAACCCAGCTACAACACGGTCCTTCAAGAGTTTCGCAAAGCTTTGGGCAAAGTCTAAGTCTTAGTCTAAGCCTAAGCATCAGGACGACCGCTATCGCTTCCTTACACAAAAGCATCTTCTAATAAGTCCCAAGTTGGGACTTCAACCACTCACCCGTATCCTTGGCAGCCAGGACTTTTGAGCCCAGACGGGCGAGTCGGTTTTTGAGCTTCAAGACAGCTTTGTCTTTGCTGATCAAGGTGGCCTGGTGTTGGGCGGCCAAATCCACAAACACCTGGTCATCCGTGTCTTTGCACTTGTAGTGGCAAGCGGGAGCGGTCTCCACCCTTTTTGCCCAATGGTGCATACAAGTCGCAATGCTATTGGCCACCTCTTGTAAGGTCTTTGGTGGCAAAGAATAGGGGGGATGTAGAGATAAAGCGCTTTGGGAATG
>DAISKH010000225.1:0-2848 GCA_036821105.1 Limnohabitans sp. | reverse complement strand
GTGAACCGCCAATTTGGGCTCCAAGTGCGGGTAAGCCAAGACTCGAGGAAGCTCGGCAAACATCCGCTCGCTCGCGATCCAGGTCAGTCGACGAAGCTGCACAGCGTCTCTGAGCAGTGCCACATCCGGGTTGTCAAAGAGCCACATATCGAGAACGATATTGGTGTCGAGTACAACATTGGTATTTGAAACAATGCTGGCGTTGGGCTCCTTGGTATTGAGCACCACCTCGGAGTCATTCTGGGCAACACCGAGAGGACGATTTGGCTGCTCGGTAATGCTCAATCCGTTGGTCCTGTTTTTTTCGCACTCGCGTTACTACCCTTGATCATGTCAAACTTGAACATACGACACTCAATGGGTCCATTCCACAAAGGCACACGGCGACTTTCTTTGAGTCGCATCTGACCGGGCAACTTCAAATTGGGCGTCAATACCCAGGCCTGCCAGCCCGAGAAGTTCTTCTTCCAGTGGCTGGCCAAGAGCGAGAAAAAGTCCGAGCTCGCTGGCGCGGTCTCTGAAACTTGAGAGTCGGAAAAAGCTCTCGCCGCCCCTGAGACGGGTCGTCGCTGGGCCCACCCTTCAGAAGAATTCATCTGCGCGCGCTCTCGCCCGAGCCCCTTACCTGCACCGGCCATTCCCAGCGCACTCATGCGCTCGTCATACGGAGGGTTCACCATCAAGAGGCCCGGCGTTTCACAAGGCGGCATGCGAACCAGCGCGTCACCACCTCGAAACTCAACTGCATGGGCCACACCTGCGCGTTGGGCATTTTGCTGGGCAAAGTCAACCATTCGGTGTGACACATCTGAGCCATAGATCGCTCGTGTCGGGGGGCGTTCTGCTTGGCGGGCACGGTTTTTAATCGTCTGCCAAGACGAGGCCTGAAAAGGTAAGAGATTCTCAAACCCGAATTGACGAAAGATCCCTGGTGCGATGTGGCAGTCAATTTGCGCGGCTTCAATGGCGATCGTGCCCGAACCACAACACGGGTCATAAAGCGACAACCCTTCTTGGGCCTCCCAACCACTGGCGGCAAGCATGGCCGCAGCCAAGGTTTCTTTGAGCGGAGCCTCCCCTTTTTCTAAACGCCAACCGCGCTTAAAAAGGGGCTCACCCGAGGTGTCGATCGACAACAGTATTTGGTCTTGCGTCAGGTGAACATAAATGCGAACATGAGGCCACTTCACCTCCACACTCGGGCGTGAGCCCTTCACCTCTCTGAACCGATCGGCCACCGCGTCCTTGACCTTCAGGGCTGCGAAGTTCAGGCTCTTTAAAGGACTGTACTGCGCAGTGATCTCGACTTTGAAGGTTTGCTCCACTTTGAACCACATCTCCCAGGGCACACTTTTGGCAAGGGTGTAGAGATCTTCCTCGGTGCGGTAAAACCCCGATTTGACTTGGATTAACACGCGCTGGGCCAAACGGGTGTGCAAATTGAGTTGCATCATCTCGCTCCAAGACGCCTGCAAACTCACTCCAGCACGCTGAGAGGCCAGGGCGAGTGGCTCTCCTCCCAAGATGCGCTGGCACTCCTGGGCCAAGTAGCCCTCGACACCAGCAGCACAGGGGAGAAACAAAGTCAAAGAATTCATGGAAATTTAATCGGTCGGTGGTGAGCTTGGCCCCAAGGGGTGAGAGGGCACGCGTACAGCATGCTGGCAAGAGGACACTAACACGGGGGGTGCTCGGTATCCTCTGCAGGACTCACAACACTTTCCTCAAGTTGGTAGGGGCGATTTTGAGCGCTTCTCTGTATTTGGCCACGGTGCGACGCGCGCAATCGATGCCTTGCTCTTTGAGCATCTCTGAGAGCTGGTTGTCCGAGAGTGGCTTTTTGGGGTTTTCGTTGGCCACAAACTGTTTGAGCAGTGCTCGAACAGCAGTACTCGAAGCGTTGGTGCCGCTCTCGGTGCCCAGACCTGAGCCAAAGAAGTACTTCAGCTCAAACGTACCAAACGGGGTGGACATGTACTTGGAGGTGGTGACACGGCTGATGGTGGACTCATGAAGACCGAGCTCATCGGCAATTTCTCTGAGCACCATGGGCTTCATGGCCAACTCGCCGTGAATGAAAAAATTGCGTTGGCGCTGGGAGATCGCGTGGCTCACCCGCAAAATCGTCTCAAAGCGTTGTTGGATATTTTTAATGAACCACTTGGCCTCTTGGAGTCGTTGCTGTAGACCTTGGTGGGCATCGGACTTGCCTGAGCCCTTTAAAGCACCGGCGTAGATGTCGTGCACCCGAAGCCTTGGCATCACATCGCTGTTGAGTTGAACGCGAAATTTCGGTAAGCCATCGCGGTCCACACCGGCGCGGGTGACGATGACGTCGGGCACCACGATTTGTCGCTCAACATCCACAAAACGTCGACCAGGCTTGGGCTCCAAACGGGCAATGAGTGCAATGGCCAGTTTGATGCGCGTCTCGTTTTCAGACAAAGCGGTGCAAAGTCGTTTGACATCCCTCCTGGCCAGCATTTCCATAGAGAGCCCACAAATGGCCAAGGCCACAAGTCTAAGCTCCTCGGCTTGTGCATTGGGTGTGGTCATGGCCTTTAGCTGTAAGCGAAGACATTCCCCCAGGTCGCGCGCGCCCACACCGGTGGGCTCCAAACTCTGCAGCAAATGAAGCGCCATCTGAAAACGCTCCACCAAAGACTCCACTTGCTCCTCATCATCTCCGGCCAAGCCCTCGGCCAAGCTCTCCAATGAGTCCTCCAAATAGCCGTCATCGTTCAAGGACTCAATTAAAAACCGCAACGCTGCACGATCCACCTCATCCAAGCGCATACTCAAGGCTTGGCGATGTAGATACTCGGTGAGTGACTGGCTCGAACGAGCA
>DAISKH010000224.1:0-4160 GCA_036821105.1 Limnohabitans sp. | reverse complement strand
CTTTGGTTGGCCTCCACCGTTGGAGTGGGCGAGGCTTTCACCAGAGCAGATTCGCGCAGGACTTGACGCAAGCTCGATTCGATGCGGTCAAAAAAGTGATTCATACGGGACATCAACCGCTCATGCTCTCCTAGCAACGCATCACCCACCATTACGCGGGCCATGCCAGGGTTTTTTTGTGCGAACTGGAGCACCACGGTCACCATTTTTTGCTGTTTACCCTCAGCCGAGCCCTCGCGCTCTGAGATTTGATTCATCAAGTGAAAGATGCTCTCCTCGATAAAGTCAATCAAGCCCTCAAACATCTGCGCCTTGCTGGCAAAGTGACGGTAAAGGGCCGCTTCGCTCAAACCCAACTTGGCTGCCAAGGTGGCCGTTGTCACGCGCTCCTGAGCGGGTTGTTCGAGCATACCGGCCAAGGTTTGCAAAATCTGAATGCGACGCTCACCTGGCTTTAGCCGCTTGGTGCTGCTGGAGTGTGCCTCAGTGGAACTGGCAAGCGCTTGTCCAGCCTCAGTAGAGCTGCTCTCGGGGTTGGCCTCGTCAAGATGCGAGAGACCGGAATCGGCTCCAACGCTGGGATCGGGGTTTTGAGCTGTCATGATCATCAATGCCACTTTCAAACCAATGAAATGCTGAGATAAACGCTAGGAAAGTACTCCACTAGGAAGCTCTGAGATGAAACACTGGCGAAAAGAATTCGGCTCAACCAACAAAGAGTCCCATTTTTTCGTGATACCCACAAGAAAGGGCTCACTTCCAAGCATACCGAATGCCCTTGTCTTGCTCCATTCAAGGCCCGATCATTCCACCTCAGTTTTAAGACCGATTTCACCACAGAAATGCGACAGTTGAATGAGACACTTACCCTATAAAAGAGAGGCTTCTTGAAAAAATGTCAGCATTGTCAGGAATGTTGAACTTGACGCTTTAGATTCTCAATCTCTTCATGCCCTCTAGTACTAGTCCAATACCTATCCAATTACAGTCCCAATTACAGTTCCAATTCCTGTCGCAGATTCCCCAAGAGTTCTCAAAAAGACCGGATCATGGTTCCAAAGGCTTGGTCAGTCAAAATCTCTAACAGTAGTGCATGCGGCACCCGTCCATCAATAATGTGCACCGAGTTCACGCCGCTCTTGGCGGCATCAAGGGCTCCACTGATCTTGGGTAGCATACCGCCACTGATGGTGCCATCGGCAAAGAGTTCGTCAATTTGACGTGCCGACAAGTCGGTGAGAAGTTTGCCCTCTTTATCTAAAACGCCAGGCGTATTGGTCAGCAGCACCAATTTTTCAGCGTTCAGCACCGTGGCCAGTTTGGCCGCCACCACATCAGCATTGATGTTGTAAGCCTCGTTGTCCTCTCCATAACCGATGGGGCTGATGACTGGGATGAAGGCATCATCTTGGAGTGCGATCACAACACTGGGGTCGATACCAATAATGTCGCCCACTTGGCCCACGTCGTACTCTTTGTGGGGATCGTGGTTGTCGGTCATTTTGAGTTTTCTAGCGTGGATCATGGCGCCGTCACGCCCTGTGAGGCCCACAGCCTTCCCACCGGCCTGGTTGATGAGTCCAACGATGTCTTGCTGCACCTCGCCAGCAAGAACCCACTCCACCACCTCCATGGTCTCGGCATCGGTCACCCGCATGCCTTGAATGAACTCACCTTTTTTACCCAAACGGTTCAAAGCCGTCTCAATCTGAGGTCCTCCCCCGTGCACCACCACGGGGTTCATGCCGACCAATTTCAAGAGCACCACGTCCGAGGCAAAATCCGCTTGCAAGGACGGATCCGTCATGGCGTTGCCGCCGTATTTGATCACCAGGGTTTTGCCGTGAAATCTGCGGATGTAGGGCAAAGCCTGCGCCAAGATGGTGGCTTTTTCGCTGGAGAGCGTGTGGGTCGTGTCGTTCATGGTGTGGGTGGGGGAGTAATGAGTTCTTCTATAGGAATTTGAGGATTTTAAGACCCAAAGAGCGCGAAATTCTCACCAATTTTGCCGATATTTTTGCACCAGACTGAAATCCAAAGCACAAACAACACCCTCTAGTTCATCAAAGTGACTCTCCATTCCTATTGGATAGCCCCTGTGATGAACAGCACTAGATATAAGTCAGTAGCACAAACCAGACCCAAGGAGAGGAATGAATTGGTGGATCTTTTCTCACTAGAATCAACGAGAACTAAAGTAAATGACCAAGTTTCCTGGTTGCTTTAGGTTTGGATCCCAATTAAATTCAAATTCAAATCCAAATTCATTTTTTTATATCCATGTCCGACTCATTGTCCAATTCCACACCGGCAAACCCGCACCTCTCCAGTGCTGCAGTGCCTGAACACTTGAATATCCACGTGAATATTCAAGAAAATATTCATGTGGATACGCTCGGACAAGACTTGGACACCCCCCCGACCCTGCCCTTCAAGCCTCTAAGTTTGTGGCAAGTCTCATTGTCTAAACGCGCTGTGCTCGCAGGCGACATCGTGGCCATTGCTCTCGCCTTTGGCTTGGCCACCTTGATCAATGTGGGGCTCAGTGGCCAAGCCTTGGTGCAAACCCAATTGTGGTTCTCCACACAAGACCCACACCGCTATGCCTCATGGTTTTCTCTCTGTGCACTGGGCTTGGGAATCTTTTTATTTCGCTACCAACACTACGTCAATCGCCGCCCGTTTTGGGATGAATTGAGCGATGTGCTCTGGACGGTGGGGTGTTTGGCGCTCCTTGATATGACACTTGTGGCCGTCACCCGCTGGAATGCGTCCAGGCTTTGGTGGCTGCTCTCGTGGAGCGGATTGGCGATTCTCATCATGCTCATGCGAGGAGCGGTGAGGCAAATATTGCAAGCCGCTGGATTGTGGCTCAGACCCACAGTTTTGATTGGTTGCGGTCAAAACGCCCACGAAGCCATCCAAGCTTTGAAGAGCGAACCCCATTTGGGCTATGACTTAAAGGGCTTTGTGGATGTGGATTCACCATCCACTTCACCTGCGCCCAAAGTCTCCCATGACATCACACCGCTCCAATCGCCCTTCTTAGAGGGCCTTCCCCAGATCGACCACGCCGCCCTCAAAGCTCTCGCTTTAGAGCCTGGGGTTCAGTGGATGCTGGCCTTGGACCATGCCCATGCCGATGCCCGCGAGCATTGGTTAAGGCTCCTCTCGCAATGGGGAGCTCAAGAGATTTGTGTGATTCCAGACATGCGCGGTGTGCCTTTGTACGGCACCAACATGTCCTATTTTTTCTCACATGAAGTGGCTCTCTTGAGGATCAAGAACAACTTAAAACGCTGGCCCACACGGCTCACCAAGCGGCTCTTTGACACTGCAACGGCCGCAATGCTCTTGGTTTTATTGTCGCCTTTGATGCTTTACTTGGCTTGGCTGATCTCACGAGACGGCGGTCCTGTGCTCTACTCCCAACAACGCATTGGTAGGCGAGGCCGCCCCTTTGCCTGCTACAAATTTCGCTCAATGGTGGTGAGTGCTGAGAGTCAGTTAGAGAAATTGATCGAGCAAGATCCCGCACTCAAAGCGCAGTGGCAAAAGGATCACAAAATCAAAGCCGACCCCCGCATCACACCCGTGGGACAGTTTATCCGGCGCACCAGCATGGATGAGTTGCCGCAACTCTTTAATGTGCTTAAAGGCGAAATGAGCCTGGTTGGACCCAGACCCATCGTCAAAGCTGAGCTCGAGCGTTACGGAGACGATGTGCAGTACTTCCTCATGGTGAGACCCGGCATGACGGGACTTTGGCAAGTGAGTGGGCGAAACGACATGGATTACGACAAACGGGTCTACTTGGACACGTGGTACGTCAAGAACTGGTCACTGTGGTACGACTTGGTCATTTTGTTCAAAACCGTGAATGTGGTCTTGAATCGACACGGCGCTTACTAACCAGACATCAACTTGAATGAGCGTTTTTTGAACTTGAAGATTTAACGCTTAGGGTTCAATGAAGATTGCCAAGCCCAAGCATCCTGGCACATCGATTCAAGCGTCTCTTGCGCGCTCCAGCCCAGAGTGCTCAGCGCCAAGCTTGGATCAGCATAAAGCTCAGGCACATCACCCAGGCGTCTTGGGGCATCAACATTGGGTACAGCTTGGCCCGTGACCCTTACAAAGGTGTCCACCAATTCTTGTAC
>DAISKH010000223.1:0-4185 GCA_036821105.1 Limnohabitans sp. | reverse complement strand
TCACTTGATAGCCCAAAGGTGCCAAATCACGAGCCACAGTCAATGAGGAGGGTCCTGCGCCGATCAAGGCCACTTTCTTGCCATTGGATTTGGCAATGGAGGGCATGCGGGCTGTCACATCATCTTTGAAATCAGCGGCCACGCGCTTGAGGCGGCAAATGGCAACGGGTTCGGGCGTTTCTCCATTGTTCTCCTCAACTCTGGAGCGTCGGCATGCTGGCTCACAAGGGCGGTCACAAGTTCTGCCCAATATGCCGGGAAAGACATTGGAGGTCCAATTGACCATGTAAGCGTCGCTGTACTTGCCTTGACCAATCAAACGGATGTACTCGGGGACAGGTGTGTGCGCAGGGCAAGCCCACTGGCAGTCCACCACCTTGTGAAAGTAATCCGGATTTTTAGTATTTGTCTCTTCCAAACGATTCTCCTAAGTTGCACGAGGCGCGAAAAAACATGGCGCACACAAAATGTTGCGCTGCATGATAATGAAATGGGGGGGTGGGGTGAGGTCGGACATTGTGAAGACGTTCCACAGGCTTTGTGTCAGACAAGTGGCTTGGATCAAACAAGTAAAAAGTGTCGTTGAAATGAATTCTTTTGTAGTAGGTTAACTTGTGTGATCATGGGTCCGAATAACCAAGAAGTATTGAAACCAATACGATAATACTTGAAGGCTTGACTGTCAACAGTGTTAACTCGGCCTCACTCATATCATAGGTTTTTAAGCCCATGTCGTACAACTAATTTTAGCGCAGTCTCGAGACTGCTTTTGAAGGTTAACCATAGGTTTACTAGACTTTAAAGGAATGCAGTTTGATAAGTTGTAGCGAAGCTTAGATTTAGAGTATTTGTGTTTCAAAAACTTCTGATTTTGATCTTTAATGTAATCAAACTGACTTATTACTGGTCTAAAGTTAATACCAAATTAGGATTTAACTCTTCATGCATGGGTTCTTTTGCATCAAAAAGCTGTGGCTAAGTCTTTGGCTGAGTCTTTGGCTTTAGTAGTAAAAGTATCGCCAAATTAAAAGTGCAAAAAAATTAATAGAAGAAACGGACATCACTGGATGCAAGAGGTTCAGACATTCAATACCTACGACACCGTGACCCGATGGTTGCATTGGGGAAGTGCGGTGCTTTTGGTCATACTTTTTGTGTTGGGTTTGGGGATCGATTGGGTTCCACGCGGTGAGCCCAAAATAATGGTGAGAAGTGTCCACATTGCGCTCGGCACCTTGTTGACCTTGGCCTTGGTGTACCGCGTCGTGTGGCGAAGACTCCATGGCCAGAAACTGGATTCTCCATACGAGGGATTGCAAGCGCATGCCATTCAGTTTTTTCACGGATTGCTTTATCTCTTAATGTTGGCTATGGTAACCAGCGGAATTGTGGCCGTTTGGTTTCGGGGGGTGAATATGTTCGATCTTTTCACCATTGAGCCCTTTGATGCCAGCAATAAACCCATGCGACGTCTCTTGGTCAATATCCATGAAATCATCGCCTATGCCTTGATGGCCTTGGCAAGCGTTCATGCAATGGTTGCCCTTTGGCACCATTACCGACTCAAGGACCGAGTGATGCAACGCATGTGGCCCACTCTCAGTCAGAGGAATCCGTTGAGTTGACCATTTGAGTTTTTGATGATCGTGCCGAACTTAAAAAAAGGCCTTCAGAAAGAGAAATAGAGAAATGACCTTGGAATGAGGTTGAAGTGTTGTTAATTGGCGTATAAGGGTATAAACTATATACACCGTTTAACGAATTGCGATATATTCAACTTTTCTACAACCGCTTTTGGGAGAATTGAAAATGAAAATTACATTTCACATTCACTTAAAAACACGAGTCCAGCAACTTGTGGAGTCGATGCTTGCGCGTTACCATGAGTTCAACTACGAGAGTCAAGTCAAGTACGCCTCACAGTTGGGTATCTATGCTTCTACCTATTTGCCCAATGAGCAAAAGCCTAACGCTAGCGTTGGCCGAGGGCTTTACTAACCCTTTTGAAGCTAGTACGTTTACCAGCTTAAATCCTATTTACCAATTGCCATCTTTGATGGCTTTCGATCCAAGGGCCCTCCATCAGGGCCCTTGTGCTTTTTGAATGCACATTGCATTCAATACTTAAGGCGTTAACTCACCGCTTGAAGCTTGGCTTTCAAATCAGTCCACCTTCTCGCTTGATTTTTGGTTCTGCCTTTTAAAGATTGAAGGTTCTTTAAGATTAACTCTTACAGACCATAAAACCGCCTAAAAGATCTGTTTTTTGATGGGGGGATTTGAAGATATTCCAAGCATGATGGTCACATGTTCTTTCGATCCTCCTCCACAACTCCAAAGCTCAACGAGTTGAGAAACATACCTCCATCGCTCAATCCACAGGAAAAGCGAGTGTTTAGCCAACTCCTGATGAGCGCACAGGTTCAGGGGGCGAGGTGGTGCATCTTTGCGTTTGTTGAGCTCATCTTGTTGATGGTCATGGTGGGGGCCATTTTCTACATGACCCCTTTGGTTAAAACCATCCCCTACATGGTCAAAGTTGACAATGATTCGGGACAAATTTTGGCCAAGCCCGTTCAGGTTCAAGAGTTTGTGGTCTCGCCCAAATTGATTGCGGCCGAGGGTAAGAACTTTGTTCGCAACCTCATGTCGATAGACCCCTTTTTGAGTCGGCACGATTTGGCTCGGGCCTCGACTCGGGTGGCGGGCAAAGCCCGGGCTGAGTTCAAAGAGTACTTGGCCATTGAGAGGCCTTTTGAGCGTATGGCCAAAACCCCGGGCCTCATCCGTACGACCGAGATCAACTCGGCCGATGTCTCCCAAGACAACATCATTTTCATCTTCGCCCAGACCAGTGAGCGTATCTCTACAGGGCCGGCACTGCTCACCAAATGGCGCTTCACGATTCATTATGTGATTGAGCCCTCGGTGGATGAAAAAGGCCTGCAAGACAATCCCTTGGGTTTCGTCATCACACACTTTGAGCGTCTTCAAGACAGCTTGCAATGAGGGCTGCCGAGTTCTTTGCCCCTCTCCCCTTAGAGCGCTTAGTGCGCTTAATGCGCTTAATGCGCTCAACTTGGCATTCTGATCATGCGCCCAGACCTCCAAGGGGCGGCACTCGCCTAGGTGTCGTCTGCGTGGGGTTGATCTGGGGGCTGAGCCTAACGCTGTGTCAAGCGTTGGCAAGGAGCGAGGAGGAGACTACTTGGGTAAGCGCAGATGCAAGGCTTGTGACCTTTGATTATGACGCTGAGCGAACCTACCTCGTGCTCACTCGGCCCAAAGTGGTAACCCATTTGCAACTCCCCGATGACGAAACAGTGAGCACCCTGGTGGTGGGAGATACGGCCAACTTCAGCGTTGTACTCAGCGCGAACCGACATCATGTCCTCATTCGGCCCAAATATGAAGGGCTCAGCACCAGCGTCACGCTCATCACCAGCGCTCGGGAATACCCCTTGATCTTGCGCTCAACCAAGGAGGGTTCAGGCAAGTGGTACCAACGCGTGTCTTGGAATACGCCGGCGTTAAGGCTTGAGGAATTTGAGCAAGAGGCGGCTTATCGGCTGTCAGCATTGTCCCGAAGAGCCACATCCAAAGGAGTGGGTGCCCTTCACTTGAGAGCTCCGAGCGCAGGGGTTGAGGACGGGGGGGAGGAGGACATGCAGGACTCAACAAGCAATCCAAGTACAACAAGTACAACAAGTTCATCAGGCACAACAAGGATGCGGATCAATTTGGATTTGATCAGAACCAATTACTCCATAGAGGGCAGAGCAGACTTCAAGCCCTTGAGTGTCTTTGATGATGGTAATAAAACGTTCATTCGACTTCCTGATCACTACCAAAATTTTCCAGCCATCTTTGCTTGGCAAGGAGGACTCACACAGTTGGTCAACTATAGCGTTGAGGAGCACTACATCGTGGTGCAAGGAGTGCACGCTGGCATGGTCCTCAAACTTGGCAGTGCTGAGGTCAAAATCACTCGGGAAGTCAAAGAGGCGTCATCTTGGTTTGGAGGTTCGCCATGAAAGGTGCTGAAGAACTTCTCGAACCCCATGTGGAGTTGCCCAAAGGCCTGCCCCCGAAGAGATTGATCGTCTGGGTGTTTGCTTTATTCATGATCTTGATTGTGATTTTGTCCCTTTTGACCACAGCGAGTGAGCCTGCACTCAAGACCAC
>DAISKH010000222.1:0-4195 GCA_036821105.1 Limnohabitans sp. | reverse complement strand
GTCAAATAGTCCTTCCAGTCCTCTAAGGGCTCGTTTGCCAACAAGGCTGCGAGGTGCTCAACCGCATCGGGCTGCGCCACAATCACGCGACTGACCTTACCTAAATGAGCATTTTGTAAAAAAAGTTTCCAGTCCAAAGCACTGGCGGATTTTTGCAACTCTTCAACACTCATCGGGTTGTAGAGCTTTAAGGTATCACGGTTCTGAATGCGGCTCCAGTGAACTTGGGCGATTTTGGTCTCTAGAGCAAGAACACGCTGGGCTTTCTCTAGTGCTTTTGAGTTAGGGGAGCCCGACAGGGTAGGATTCTCAAGGAGTTGGGCCAGGGTGCTCAGATAGACTGCATATTGTGCTTTGGCATTGGAGAGCCTGGGATCCTCGGGCTTTAAATAATAGTCCCGGTCGGGCATCCCCAGACCTCCTTGAGCAACCATGGTGCGGTTGATGGTGGGCTCTTTTTCGTCTGGTGCTACGCCTAAATCAATGGGACTATTGAGCCGGTACTGGTTGGCCCCTAAAAAACGCACCAGATCGTGGGTGGTCTGTATGCGCTCAATGGCTTGGAGTAGGGGGCGCAAGGGCTCAAGCCCCTGGCGGTCGATGGTTTTGGTGTCTAAGAAACTTTCATAGAGGCGCGCCACTTTGAGTTCTGCAACGGTATGGTGGCGGCCTTTGTCTTGTAGCTCAGTGACAAGGGTCTTTAAGCGTTGATCGGAGAGGTCTCTCAGCTCCATGAACGTGCCGTAGGAGGATTTGTCACTAGGAATCTCTGTCTTGTTGATCCATTGTCCGTTCATGGACTTGAAGAGATCCTGGGTCACCGGCACCGATGGGTCTCGCCCGCTCAGGTCTAGTCCCGAGGGACGATCGTAGCGCGAGAGGTCAATGGCTCGTGTTTCTTGTGCAGAGGATTTAGTTTCTTGGGAGAAACTCACCTGAGCCATGAGTGCAACAAGTACTGTGACCCAAAATCTGAGGTGTGTTCGAGAAATACTCTTGAGAGCAGACATGGTGATGGCCTTCAAGTTTGAAGATAAACTTTAATAGGTCCATTGTAAAACCTACCTCCCCATTGACCATCATCAAGGACTCGGATGGCCTTGAGAGATCGTGGTTTTAAGCTTCAATTAATTTTCGCATGTAAGCTCATACTGAGGCGCGGTAACTTAGAGAGCTTGGGGAAATTTCGCCACTATTCTGCCCTGAACCTTGCCTGCCAAAAGACGGTCCAAAACTAAGGAGATCTCCTCCATGGGGCAAGTCTGGGTTGGGATGGGTTTGAGTTTTCCACTTTTAGCCAGTGCCACTACCTCGTGAAGTTCTTGCAAGGAGCCCACGTAGCTCCCAATGATGGAGACTGCCCGTTGTGCCAAGGTGACCAGGGAGATGGGTATCTCGCCCCCAAAAAGTCCCACAATCACGTAACGTCCCCCTTTTCTTAAGGCGGCTATGCCAAGCTGTGCCGTGTTGGGAGCGCCGACAAAATCGAGAACACCGTGAACTCCTGACGCAAGCTCCTTCAAGGATGCTAAACAAGAAGCGTCAAGGGGGTTGAAGGTGAGCTTGGCCCCCATCTCTTGGGCGCTCTTCCACTTGTGTTCATCGATCTCACACACTGCAATGTTCTCGTGACCCAGTGCTTTCAATATAGCCACGGCCATCAGGCCCAACCCCCCTGCGCCCATCACCACGATCCAATTCTCTGGTGATGTGGGCAAGAGTTTTTGGATGGCGCTGTAGGTGGTGAGTCCCGAGCAGGCCAGGATTGGCGCAAAACTAGGATCGATCCCGCTTGTATCGATCAAGTACCGCGGGTGGGGGACCAAAACCTGGGTGGCGTAACTGCCTGAGCGTTGAATGCCAATGTACTGGGGTTGTTGACACCAATTGTCTTGCCCCAAGACGCAAACGCTGCACTGCCCACAGCCTGTCCAGGGATATACCAAGCGATCCTCCCCGATGGGGATGTCTTGGGCTTGAGGCCCACCTGAGAGCACCACGCCATAGGGTTCGTGGCCTAAAACAGTGGGCAACTTCATGCCGCGTTCGGCCATATTGAATTTACGCCCACCCCCGAGGTCGAAAAACCCCTCTCTGATGTGGACATCGGAGTGACAGATACCGCAGTACTTGACGCCAATCAAAACCTCCGTGCCGCTCGGCACGAGATCATCTCGAATGGCTTGTTGAAGGGGGCGTCCCCAGTCGGTGAGTTCTTGAGTAATCATCGAATTTGGTTTGAGTAAAAATGAATCAAAAGGATCTGTAGGCACCACTGTGACCGATTACACCCTCTTTGTCAAAAGCGATTGGTGCCCTGCTTAAGGCGTTCATCTTCCATCATTGAACTCACCCCGTGACTAGGGTAAACCCAAGCAAAGAGCGATCAATGGAGCTTGATGGGCTTTGGTTTATGAACTTGTTATAGTAATGACATTGCTTTAAGTGAATGTATTGAGGGCATGAAGGCAAAGAATGCTTTGAATGCGTTCAATACATCAATGAAATAAAACAGGAGAATATTGACATGGCTCACATCTTTGAGGACAACTCACTCTCTATCGGTCGCACACCCTTGGTACGACTCAACCGAATCAACCAAGGTGGGCATGCCACCGTCTTGGCCAAGATCGAGGGTCGCAATCCAGCGTACTCCGTCAAATGCCGGATTGGGGCAGCCATGATTTGGGATGCTCAAAAGAAAGGATTGTTGTCACCGGGTAAAGAAATTGTGGAGCCCACCAGTGGCAATACGGGCATTGCATTGGCTTTTGTGGCGGCGGCCAAGGGTATTCCCATCACCCTCACCATGCCCGAGACCATGAGCATTGAGAGACGGAAATTATTGGTGGCTTATGGCGCCAAGATTGTGCTCACGGAGGGCGCCAAAGGCATGAAGGGTGCTATTGCCAAAGCTGAGGAAATTGCTCAAAGTGACCCCAAATATGTTTTGCTCCAGCAATTTCAAAATCCGGCCAACCCCGCTATCCACGAGAGCACCACTGGTCCAGAGATTTGGCAGGACACGGATGGCCAAATTGATATTTTTGTCTCTGGCGTTGGCACGGGTGGCACGATCACAGGGGTTACGCGATACCTCAAAAAGACCCAAGGCAAGGCCATTTTGAGTGTGGCCGTTGAACCTACCGCCTCCCCAGTGCTCACTCAAACTCGTGCAGGACAGGAGCTCAAACCCGCGCCCCACAAAATTCAAGGCATAGGTGCTGGATTTGTGCCCGGCGTGCTTGATCTCTCGTTGATCGATTTGATCGAACAAGTGAGCAACGAAGAGGCCATTGAGGTTGCGAGAAGGTTGGCCAAGGAGGAGGGGATTTTGTGTGGAATCTCGTGTGGCGCCGCTGCTGCGGTCGCCTTGCGACTGGCCAAAGATCCTCAGTACGCCGGCAAAACCATTGTGGTGGTTCTGCCCGATTCAGGTGAGCGCTATTTGAGCACAGCCTTATTTGAAGGTCTTTTTGATCAAGCGGGTTTGCCTCTTTAATAGACGCTAGCGTCCAAAGCCATCAGGTGGGCAGGAGTTTGACGAGTTCGGATTTGATCACCTTGCCACCTGAATTTCTGGGCAACTGTTCCATCACTCGGATGAGCTTGGGCACTTTGTAAGGCGCCAAATGGGTCTTGCAAAATTCAATCAAGCTTGAAGGGCTTATGGGTGTTTTTAAACTCACGAAGGCAACCACTTCCTCTCCAAACTCCTTGGATGCCATTGCCACCACCGCAGCCTCAGAAACGCAGGGGTTGCTCATCAGCGTATTCTCAATCTCAAGCGGGTAGATGTTGATGCCGCCACGAATGATCATGTCTTTGAAGCGGCCTTTTAGAAATAGATAGCCCTCTTCATTGAGCATGCCCAAGTCGCCTGGATAGAACCAACCCTCACGAAATGACTCTTGACTGGCTTCGGGGTCTTTGTAAAAACCGTCAGCGACGGCCATGCCTTTGTAGCGAATGCGCCCCACGGTTTGAGGGGGTAAGACTTGGTGCTCCTCGTTGACAATTTCCACATCCACACCAAAGATCGGTCGACCCACGGAGTCTGGATAGCGGGCCTGATCCATCGAGGATAAGACCGACACGCCACCACCTTCGGTGGAGCTGTAATACTCAATGAATTGAGAGCAAATGTGTTGGCTAATGGCCTGTCTCTCCTCTGAGGTGAGGGCCGAGCCAGAGG
>DAISKH010000221.1:0-4197 GCA_036821105.1 Limnohabitans sp. | reverse complement strand
CGAATGGGTTTGTTCGTGTCGCCGAAGCCGTCCATGGCCTTCAAGGGCTGGACATCGGTGACGTCGTTGCTTCCAGCAGATCTTAATTTGCCTTGACCGGGTTTAATCCAATTGCTCATGATGTCGTCCTCTGTTGCCCTTGGGGCTCAACTGTTGTCTGGGCGGAGGGATCCGCCAATGTTCCAAATTGCTTGATCACGCCGTCTTCCATCACCAACACGCGGTCGGCAACGCTCAATAAATTGTGTTGATGTACAACCATGAAGACAGTGCAGTGGCGGTTTCTCAACTCTTGCACGGTCCTGATGAGGGCTGCCTCACCCACATCGTCCAAGTTTGCATTGGGCTCATCCAAGATGATGAGCTCAGGGTCAGCGTAGATCGCACGCGCCAAGCCCACCCGCTGGCGTTGACCGCCCGAGAGAAGACCACCCGCCTCTCCCATGGGCGTGTCGTAGCCTTTGGGAAAGCGCAAAATCATGTCATGAATACCTGTTTGTTTGGCTGCTTCAATGACCTTGAAGGAATCGATCTGCCCAAAGCGACCAATGTTCTCCGCAATCGTGCCCTCAAAGAGTTCAATGTCTTGGGGCAAATAACCTACGTGAGGACCCAAATCATCGCGTGACCAAGACTCGATGGGCTTGCCGTCCATCAGCACCTTGCCGGTGACGTCGGGCCAGATACCAATCATGCAACGTGCCAAAGTGGATTTACCAGCCCCAGATGGACCAACAATGGCCACCACCTCACCGGCTCTGAAGTGAGCATTGAGGCCCTTCAAGATCGGTGTTTTCCGTCCAGGAGCGGTCGCCACCAAATTATCCAATGTGATCTGTGCCTTGACGTCATTGGAGACATAGTGGGCTTCGCGCTCGGGGTGACGCTCCATCAAGGCCTCCAATCGATCGTAAGAAGACTTGGCATCGGCAAACTGTTTCCAAGTCGACACCAAGATACTGATGGGACGAAGCGCATTGGAGACCAATGCATTGGAGGCCACCATGGCACCCACAGTGATCTCACCCCTCATCGCCAACCAAGCCCCCAGCCCCAAAATCAAAGACTGCTGGCTGTACTGCACAAATTTGATCACCGCTTGCACTTGGTGCTGCAGATGCTGCGCATCTCCAGACTGCTGCAATTGGTCCTTGTAGAGCGCACCCCAGTGAGCACGCAAATGGTTCATCATCCCCAGAGCCTCCACGGTCTCGCTGTGGCGCAACTTGCCCATCAAGTAGGTGCTCGTTTTCATTTGCGCTTCATTGGCGAGCTCGTTGCCTTTACCTGTGAGCTTGTGGCTATACCAAGCCATGAAACCCAGGAGTGCAGTAAAGAAAATGGCCGACCAACCAAGAACGGGGTGCATCATAAAGAGCACCACAATGTAGACGGGTGTCCATGGGGTGTCAAAGATCGCAAAAATCCCGTTGCCCGTCAAGAATTGACGCAAATTGGTGAGATCGGTGAAGGACTGCACTGGGTTGTGAACCGCTTGGTTGAGCTGAGCATCAAAACTTGACTTGAAGACGCGAGAGTTCAAGAACTCGTCAAACCTCACCCCTGCTCTCACCAAGAGCCTGGACCTCACCCACTCGGAGAAGGACATGATGGCAAAAAGAAATGCGGTGATCAAGGTGAGGCTGATCAAGGTGAACTCGTTTTGGCTGAGCATCACGCGGTCAAACACTTGAAGCATGTATAGAGTCGGCGCCAACATGAGCATGTTGGCAAAGAAGCTGAAAATGCCCACCCAGATGAATTCACGTTTAAAGCTCAGGATGCTGCGTCCAAGCTCACTGGAGGTGAGGGAGTTGAAGAAACTCATGATTGACCTCCGGTCTTCGGTGTCGCGCGAGCTTGCGCCATGGCGGCCATCGAGGGCACGGGAGCGGTGGTGTAGGTGGGGGTGCGAGCTGCGACGGGCCTGGCCGCTGCAGCAACCGGTGCATTGGCGGGTGCCGCACCTGGTGCGGGCAACCCTTGTTGCTCTGCCTGCGCTTTTTGTAAGGCCGCAAGCACCTCATCCCTTGGCCCAAACATCACCACTTGACCTTCTCGGAGCATCAAGAGTTTGTTGGCTTGGGGGAGCACACTGGTGCGGTGCGTGATCACCAAGACACTGGCGCCTTGGGCTCTCAAGCTCTCCAAGGTGTTCATCAAGGCGGCCTCGCCCGCTTCGTCCAAATTGGAATTGGGCTCATCGAGCACCACGAGCTTGGGTTTACCGTAAATGGCTCGGGCCAGGGCCACGCGTTGACGCTGACCACCCGACAAAATCGAGCCCTCGTCGCCAATGCGAGTTTGTAGTCCTTGTGGGAGCGCATTCACCATGTCTCTCAACCCCACTTGGTCAATCACGCGCTGGACCTCGTTCATGTCCACCTCGCCAAAGCGCGCGACATTCTCGGCCAAAGTCCCATCAAAGAGCTCCACCGTTTGGGGCAAATATCCCAGATGAGGACCGAGTTCGTCTTTGTTCCAATTGAACACATCGGCGCCGTCCAAACGAACCTTGCCTTGTAACGCGGGCCAAAGTCCCATGATCAAACGCGCAAGTGTGGTTTTACCCGAAGCAGAGGGTCCGATGATCATCACCGTCTCGCCTGGCATCACCGCAAAACTCACGCCTTTCAAAATTGGGTTTTGGCTCATGGGTGCACTGGCAATCACACCCTCCACCGTCAACACGCCTTTGGGAGCGGGTAGCGGCATGGAATCGGTTTTAGGGGGGAAGTAACTGAGCAAATCCTCTAAGCGTTGGTAGGCATCGCGAGCGTTGACAACAAGTCTCCACTGCGCCACCAATTGCGCCAAAGGTTGGAGCACCTTGCCTCCTAAAATAGAGGCCACCATCATCATGCCCCCACCTCCCAGCATCTCGCCCTTGATGGTGAGCCAACACGCGGCCCCCAACAGTAAAGAGCTTTGCAAGGTTTGAATCAGTTTGGAGATGGCATTGTTAGCACCCGCCGTGTCTGATGCCACCGCTTGGAGTTGGAGGAATCGACGCTGCTTGACCATCCACTTACTATGGATGTTGCCCATCATGCCCATGGCCTCAATCACTTGAGCGTTTCTAAGGGTTCCATTGGCATAGTTTTGTGCATCAATTGCACCTCTGTTGGCTTCCGTCAAAACGGGCATGGTCTTTTGTTCGGTGAGATAGGCAATGTAGACCTGCACCATGGCACCGATCATGGCCAGCACCCCAAGCCAAGGACTAACGATGAAGACGATGATCAAAAACACCAAGGCCATTGGAGCATCGAGCATGGCCATGATGGCGCCTGAGGGCAAGAATTCTCGCAGTGTTTTGAGATCGTTAAAGCCCTGAATGGTGCCTCCAGGGATACGTTTGACGTTGGCCTCGAAAGCCACGTCAAAGAGCCGCCCCCTGAACGTGCGGTCAAAGGTCAAGGCCAGTTGCTGAAAGAAGTCTTGGCGCACAAGCTCCAAGAGCTCCATCATCACGTAGGAGCCGATCACCAATACCGTGAGCATCACCAAAGTGATCATGCTTCTGGAGTTGATCACTCGGTCATAGACCTCCAGCATATAGACCGTGGGTGCCAGAGAGAGTGTTCCAATGATCAAACTATAGAGAATGGCTCTTTTATAAGTTTCAGTTTGATCGCGAAGGAATTTGGCCACCACGCGTGGACCTCGGGGTCCGACAGCCATAGGGTTCATGAAGACGCTCCCGTTTGAGTTTTGACTTGAGGCATGGGAACCTCTTGTTTGACCGTGACATTGACCCCAGCGAGTCCTGTGACGTGTTGCATAACGATGGTGTTGAGTTTCATATGGGTGGAGGTCTGGGGCTTGGGGACCGCCTGGGTCGAGAAAGGTTGAAGCACCGCATTCATCGGATTCAAAGCCAAGTGAACCACTTGCGGAGCAACCTCAGGGGTGGGTGGCGATGCGGGAGCCTCGCTTGGTGTTTCCTCGGTCTCTTCGACCAAGACATACTCAGGCAAAAAGGACTCTGCACCCTCTTTGAGGACTTCTACATCGGACTCCAGTTTGTCGAGGTCATCGGCAAAACTGAAATTCAAGGTGAACACATCCCCAGACAAATTGAGGATGACTTCGCTCAGTTTCAAGGTCTTGAAGCGCTCCAAGTCTGCGGCGCTCAAATTGACCTCAAACCGCATCCGACCGTCCAAGGTGTACATGGACAATGAGCCGGGCTTC
>DAISKH010000220.1:0-4201 GCA_036821105.1 Limnohabitans sp. | reverse complement strand
CTTCTTGATACTGCTTGATACTGCTTGATACTTCCTGAAACTTCCTGACGCTCTCTCCCGCTCACTCAAACACAACCTTAAGGTTGACTCCTTCGGGTCACAGATCATGACTTCTCTGCACTCGTTTGGGGGCTGATCACATTTTCTTGAAGTCGATGTCTTTGAGCAATTTGCCCCAACGCGCTAAGTCACTATTGATGGTATCGGTGAAGAACTGAGGTGACTCGGTATGGGTATCAAGACCTAGTTTTTTCATACGGTCAATGACCTCGGGGTCTTTCAGTGCCAAATTGAACTCTTTGTTCAGTAGTGCAATCGCCTCAGGAGGTGCGCCAGAGGGTGCGATCATTCCGAACCATCCGCCTGAGGTGAAGCCTGGAAGAGTCTCCGACAAAGTGGGCACATTGGGGTACTCTGGCAAGCGAGAGGTGCGTGCAATGCCAAGCATTTTAAGTTTACCCGAGGCAATCAAAGGCTCGGCCGCGATGTAGGAGGCAAGACTGGCGTCAATTTGACCACCCAACATTTCTGTAAAAACCGCAGGCATGCTTTTATAGGGAACGTGCAAATAAGTGATTCCCGCTTGTTGGCTGAATTGCTCAGTGGCCATATGCAAGAACGCGCCTTCACCGTTGGTTCCAAAGGCGAGTCGACCAGGATTTTTCTTGGCAAAGGCGATGAGCTCCTCGGTGGTCTTGTAGGGCACGTGGGGGCCAACAATGAGGGCTAAAAAGTTGGAGGCCAAGAGTGCAATGGGGGCGAAATCTTTTTTCGTGTCGTAGGGCACCTTTTGATAGACCAAGGGCACGATCACCATATTGCCCCCTTGCCCACACCCCAGGGTGTAGCCGTCGGGTGTGGCTTGCTTGATCAAACTCAAACCGAGTTGACCCGAAGAGCCAGGGCGATTGTCAATGACAAAGGGTTGGCCAATGCGTTCGGATACTCTGGGACCCAGCACTCGAACCAAGGTGTCGCAACTGTCGCCTGCGCCAGCGGGGATGATCACACGAATGGGTTTGCTGGGATAGGTGTCGGCGAGGGCGACATTCACCACCAAGCTCTGTCCCAAGGCCAACATCAATGGCAGTGTGAAGGACTGCAGCCAACGGGGGGCCAAGGCCTTCATCTTTAAAGGGCTTAGTGCACCAACACCCTTCATTGCCCTTTGCCACACACTCTTTGAAGAGCCTTCATCAGACTGAGCTCGCACTGGGTGGTGCATTGGGGTGAGAGCATCGATCAAATTCATAGAGTGTGCCTTGGGGTTGAGGTTCATGGTGTGGCTTTCTACAAGTGAACAAAGAGCTTTGTGTTGTGCCGAGTTTTTTGTGTGGGCTTGTAATTAGACTTGCCTCATGAAGTTGGCAATGGCTTGAGCCATCGCCTCTTCATGCGGTGCCCACGCTGAGAAGGGGAGCACATCCACATCCTCATCTTTGATGGGGAGTTGGTAGAGGATGGAGTTCTTGATGAGTTTGGCCGTGGCGATACCACCTTGCGAGTCATGGGTTTTGTCGTTGCCGGGGATCACCATGGTTGGCACGTTGATGGCCTCTAGTTTTTCTACCTCCATTCCCAAAACTGGCGCCACTGGACCTGAGGTGAAAATATTCAACCAATGGGTCATGGTTTGAATGTAGTCTTTGGGGTCCATCGCCATTAGGCGTTCCAAGTTGGCGGGGTTGGCTTGAATTCTCTCTTTGTATTGTTCGGTCTCGCAGACTGCTTTCATGCCCCCTTCTTGGCAGGCCTTGATGAATTGGCCGTAGTAGTTGTTGGGCAGTCGACCTGCCGCAAACTCACCCCCAGTGATCCTCATGAGCACCAGGGCTTTGACGAGCTCAGGGTGACGCAAATAGACCAGCATCGAGAGTCTGGCGCCTGAGGAGGTACCTCCCACATAGGCTTGGTCCACGCCCAAAGCCTTTAAGAGAAGGGCCAAATCATCGGCCCAAATTTCCTCCTCACCGTCTTGGCCTTGAATCAGCACATCAGAGGCGCCCGTGTTTCTGCGGTCATGAAGGACCACGCGAAAGCCTTTGGATGCGATTTTTTGTGCAAAGGCATTGAACTCAGTGAACCCTCGGCGTCCCCCAGTGACCAAGACCAGCCAAGGCCCGGAGTCACCGCTCACGCTGTAGTTGATGTTGACGTCTCTGATTTTTACGGTTGGCAAAATAATTCTCCTGTGATTGAAATGGGTGGGGGAGAGCGCTTAGGCTCTATAAGTTAAGGGATAGGTGAAGTCAAAACTTAAGATAGCACTTAAGATGGAATTGAAGACAAACTGGAAATCAAACTTAAAGGCACAAGCCTCAGGCTCACGCCGGGTCATCTTGAGCCCCAGCCCTAGTGAGCGCTCATTGAACGCCACCAGGAATGGTGGCTGCAATAGCGCGCAGTTTTTCTGTTTCTTGTTTAATGTCTGCAATCAATGCCTCGGGTGAACTGCCCACCAAATTAAGCCCCATGCCGTTGAGCTTCATTTGCACTTGGGGGTCGGCAATGGCTGTTTTGATGGCGGCATTGAGTTTCATTTGAATCTCTTTGGGTAGGCCCTTGGGGCCCATGAGCCCCAACCAATAGGTGAGATCATAACCGTTGAGGCCTGCCTCGCTCAGGGTAGGCATTTGCGGGTACCTTGGATCTCGCTTGGCCGAGGTGGTCCCCAAGAGACGAACCTTGCCCGCGTCGACAAAGGGCTTGGCGCCACCGTCAAAGATCACCTGGCAAGTGCCTGCGATCACGTCTTGCATACCAGGGCCTGAGCCCTTGTAGGGAATGTGCACCATGTTGACCTCGGCCATGGATTTGAAGAGCTCGCCCGCAAAATGAAGTCCACTCCCAACCCCTGAGCTCGCGTAATTGAGTTGACCGGGATTGTCCTTTGCGTATTTGATGAACTCTGACAGATTTTTGGCGGGCAAATTGTTGTTGATCACCATCAAGAGGCCATAGGTGCCTATCAGTGAGATGGGGGTAAAGTCTTTGATGGGATCATAGGTGAGGTTTTTCTCAGTCACCGCCATGTAGGTATGGGTCCCGTTAGTGGTCATCAATAGCTCGTAGCCATCGGGGGCGACTTTGGTGATGTACTCCGCACCGATTCGCCCACCCCCACCAGCCTTGGACTCGAGCACAAACGGTTGGCCCAGAGTGCGCGCGAAACTGTCTCCCAAAATTCGGCTGATTTGATCGGTATATCCGCCTGCTGCATAGGGCAGGATCATTTTGACGGGGTGGTTGGGATAATTTTGAGCAGAGTCTAATGCCCACAAATCGGACTCCAAAGCCATCATGCCCATCACCATTGAGAGCGCGATGGTCACTTTTTTCACTAAGCGTTGGCTCCATCGGGGACTGTTGGCGCCCAGTGATGCAGTGCAAAGTGTTGGGGCGCTTGAGTTGAGGTCTGAGGTCATGAACGGGACTGGCTAACAAAGAAGGGTCAAAATAACAGCTCTATACCCTCAAAAAAGGGTGGCGTAATTTTTAAACGTCCCGTACTGTGGCACAAGGAGGCCCCCAGTGGTTAAAGGGTTTGTCCTGATGAGGGGGCTTCAGGCCCGATCGGAAGTGAGTGTTGGTCCGTCGTAAAATACGATTAAACTCTTTGATAAGCCCTCTGACACCCTCCATAGAAAGTGCAATATGCGTTTAGGCTACTTCACCATGCCCTTGCATCCCCTGGGACGAAACCCTACCCAGACTTTGCAAGAGGACCGCGAGACGATCATCTTTGCCGATCAGTTGGGCTTTTATGATGCTTTTGTCGGAGAGCACCTCACCGATCAGGCTGAGAACGTCACCAATAGCCTGCTATTTTTGGCGACCTTGATCGAGCAGACCAAAACCATCAAATTGGGTTCAGGTACTTCCAATCTTTCCCACTCTCATCCCACTTTGCTGGCAAGCCAAGCAGCCATGTTTGATCATCTGGCCAAGGGCCGATTCATTTTTGGCATCAGCCCTGGAGCGTTGGCTTCTGATGCAGAGGCCTTGGGTATTTTGTCGCAGGATAGAAACCAACTGTTTGCCGAAGCCATTGATGTGATCTTGGCCATCTGGGAGCGAGAGGCTCCCTACAAAATTGACTTGGAGAACAATCGCTTTAAGGTGACGACGGAGCAGACCTATCTGCCCTCCATTGGTCGTGGCATCATGATGAAGCCCTATCAAAGTCCCCGGCCTGAGATTG
>DAISKH010000219.1:0-4210 GCA_036821105.1 Limnohabitans sp. | reverse complement strand
CACCTCTTGACCGACGAATCGGTTCGCCAAATGGACCAACTCTCCAAAGAGGATCCAGGTTGGGTGCGACTCTTGTCTCAGGCCGATCGCCGAGTGATCTTGCACCCACAAGCTGCAAGAGACCTCACACAAGGAAAGGGTCAAGGCAACAACGCCAATCACAACGCACCTGCACCCCAGGCAGCACCTGTGAATTTGGAAGAAATTCGCCCCAAGTTTGAAGAAGTGGTGAAAACATGGTGGTCTGAGGAGCCTGAAGACTTGAGAGAAGATTTGAGGGAAGAACTTCAAGCCAGTCGTGGCATTCCACAAGAAATCGATCGTCATTTGCTCCTTCAAGTGCGAAAAACACTTGAGAGAACTTTGAGTTTCCCAGAGAAGAAAATTCTGCGCGAACTCATCCGCAATACGGTTCTCGAAACGGAAGAAAAATGACCATTCTGATCACAGGGGGCGCTGGCTTCATTGGAAGCAATTTTGTTCACACTTGGTTGGAACAAAAGGATGAGCCCATTGTGAACGTCGACAAATTGACCTATGCGGGCAATTTGTCGAACTTGGATTCGGTGATTCAAGACACAAGGCACACCTTCGTGCACGCGGATTTGGCAGACAGAAGCGTCATGGATGCATTGCTCTTAGAGCACAAGCCCAGAGCTGTTTTGCATTTTGCAGCAGAGTCTCATGTGGACCGCTCCATCCACTCACCCATTGAATTTTTGCAAACCAATGTGATGGGGACCTTTCACCTGTTGGAAGCAGTTCGAGACCATTGGTCTAACCTAGACACGCAGTCAGCACAAAATTTTCGTTTCCTGCAAGTCAGCACCGATGAGGTCTATGGCTCCTTGAATCCCACTGAGGCTGGTTTCAGCGAGCGTCATCGCTATGAACCCAATAGTCCCTATTCGGCCAGCAAAGCCAGTGCAGACCATTTGGTGAGAGCCTGGCACCACACCTATGGGTTGCCTGTTCTCACCACCAATTGCTCCAACAATTACGGCCCCTACCATTTCCCTGAAAAACTGATCCCTTTGGTGATTCACAATGCCTTGGCTGGTAAGGCTCTACCCATTTACGGGGATGGTCAACAGGTGAGAGATTGGCTTTATGTGAAGGACCACTGTGAGGCGATCATGACGGTGCTCGAAAAAGGCACGCCAGGAGAAACTTACAACATTGGGGGCAACCAAGAAAAACCCAATTTAGAGGTTGTCAAAACCATTTGCGCCCATCTCGATTTGCTTCGACCACAACCAAACGGCAAGTCCTATACTGAGCTCATCACCTTTGTCAAAGACCGTGCGGGTCATGACCGAAGGTATGCCATCGATGCCACCAAAATCAGAACTGAGCTTGGCTGGTCACCCAAAGAGGATTTCAGCTCTGGCATTGAAAAAACGATATCCTGGTACCTCGATCATCCTCAGTGGGTGGAGCGAGTGGTCAGTGGCGCCTACAAAGACTGGGTCAACCAACAATACCAAGAGCGTTGAACGACAAAAGTAAAACTGATCTACTCTCTTAACCTTCCCTACCCTTTCATGAACATCCTTCTTTTGGGCTCCACGGGTCAATTGGGCCATGCGCTTCAAACGTCCCTGAAGGGTTTGGGACACATCACTGCTTTGTCACGCAGTGACTTGGATTTGACCCAGGCCAATGCTGAGCACATTGAAGCGCTTTTTCTCAAATATCAACCCCATTGGGTCATCAATGCATCCGCATACACAGCAGTCGATTTGGCTGAAACTCAAAAAGAAGCGGCCTACCAGGTCAATGCAAAGGTGCCCGAACTCTTGGCCAAAGCAAGTACTCAGCACAAAGCAGCCCTGATCCACTACTCCACCGATTTTGTCTTCGATGGCCAAAAGATGAGTCCCTATGTGGAAGAAGACGCTTGTCACCCCTTGTCCGTCTATGGTCAAAGCAAGTTGCTTGGCGAGTTGGCCATTCAAGAACATTGCAAGAAACATTTGATTTTTCGAACGGGTTGGCTCATGGGAGCGCACGGAGGGAACTTTTTAAAAACAATGCTCAAACTGGCATCCACCAAGTCTGAGCTCAAAGTGATTGATGACCAGTTTGGAGCTCCGACACCAGCCACATGGCTAGCAGATGTAACACATAGTGCTATAGAACAAAGCCAAGCCCTTAAGGCCCAACAACAACCAGCATCTCCCCTGTGGGGCCTGTACCACGCAAGTGGTGCAGGTGAGATCAGTTGGCATGTTTATGCCAAAGCGGTGATTGAAGAGGCTCTAGCTTTGGGATTTAGCTTGAATCTGAATGCGGAAAAAGTCATGCCCATCCCCGCCTCTGATTACCCCTTGCCCGCAAAGCGCCCTGTCTATAGTGTTCTGAACTGCGAAAAATTAAAGCGTGTCTTTAAGATCGAACAACCCAACTGGAGACAAAGCGTTGTTGAAATTTTAAGAGCAATCGTTACTCCAACCTGAATGTCCAAGCTCTTTTTGAATGAGCCAGACCAGCCCATGGGTTGGCTCTGATGTTTTTTGCACCTCACACCAAAAACCTGTTTGAGTTCAATCGCAGACCTTCGAAAATCTTTGGGCCCTTGTGCACTAACTCTACGAGGTTCAACTCAATTCATAACTCCTGACTTGATGTGAGCACTCAAATGTGCTCCATATTCACCGCAAAAGCAGGCCATGGCAATCTCTTAACTCAGTCTCAAAAGAAGAAGTCCTTTTTTTCAAATTAAGACATTACTTGGTTGTCCTCTCCTGATGGAATGGAAGATGTTTCAATCAAAACGACAAATCAAGATGAGTTTCAATGTTAAATAATATTTAATATAAATCGATTTAACTTATTGTATTTAAAGGAAAAATTTATTAAAATGTTAATTCGTGATTTTATCAATTGCAAATCAAGATGACAGAAGGCTAAGTTTCAATGAATGAACTGGAATCATCGGTCTCGATGGTTGAGCCCGCCTGGGGTTCTTCGCTGGCGACAACGATCATTGAACTTGAAAAACTTAGGGTAAAAACCCTCGGGGGTTCAGTACCGCCCTACATATTTTTCCAATTGAAAGAGATATTTCATTTTCTTGAAAGTCTTGGGTCTGCTCGCATAGAGGGCAATCAAACCACTCTTTCTGAGTTTGTAGAAAGTGTGATCACCAGCCAGAACGGAGACAATGCTGATGAAGGTTTGATGGAAATTCAAAATATAGAACGTGCAATTGACTTCATTGAAAAGAACGTCAGCAAACATACCGTGTTCGACAGAGCTTTGATCTCCCAAATGCACATGATTTTGGTTGATGGCTTGAGTATTCCACCCAAAGGGGAGGGATCGCGATACCCAGGCACTTTAAGGCCAATCAACGTCACAATTTCAGGCTCGAATCACATTCCACCAGAACAAATCAAAGTGCCAGAGTATTTTGATGCATTGATGGATTTTGTGAACAAAGAGACCATCAGTCAAAATCATCTTTTGATTACCGCCATTGCACATCATCGCCTAGCTTGGATTCACCCATTTGACAATGGGAATGGTCGCCTCATTCGCATGTTCACTTACGCCATGCTCATCAAGCAAGGATTCCAAATCAAAAGTGGCCGCATCCTCAATCCAACTGCAATTTTTTGCATTGATCGAGCTTTATATTACGAAAAGTTAGCACTCGCAGATTCCGGTGAAAAGGAAAAAATCCTTGAATGGTGTTTGTATGTTTTAGATGGCCTTAGAAATGAGATTGAAAAAATTGACAGGTTACTGGACTTGTCATACATGAAATCAAATATTCTGATGCCTGTTTTGGAATACGCACTCCAAAGAGAACACATTACGAAAAGAGAGTTTTCCATACTCAATGCAGTCGTCTCAAGTCAAAACATGTGCATCAAGTCAGCCGATCTAGAAGAAGTAATAGGCAGTGAATCTTCTGTCCATCGATCACGAATCATCAAAAAATTGAAAGACAAAAAAATGCTATTTCCTTTGAAGGAAAACGGTAGGGTTTACTCGATAGGATTCGCCAACAATTATTTATTGCGTGGCGTCATGGTGGCTTTAAAAAAGAACGGCTTTATACCTGAGTTCTTGAGTTGAAAATCCTTATTCGACAGCAGATAGAATGACCGTGTTTCCACTCCAATCAAACTCATGACTTCAATGTCTAGAAAAGGCATCATCTTGGCCGGTGGTTCAGGCACTCGCTTGTACCCCATGACAC
>DAISKH010000218.1:0-4265 GCA_036821105.1 Limnohabitans sp. | reverse complement strand
GACAATTTTCTATTCATCAGCTCACTGAGGACCTCGTGAATCCGATCGCTTTTATTCTCTACTCTAGCTAATCGAATTCCTGCCTCGTAAAAATTCCCCAACTCTCTAAAAAGTTCAATGACCTCAAACTCATCTGGTTTCTGCTCCATGACTAACAAAAGATCTAGGAGTGAATACATATTCTCAACCTGAGCAGTGTTAGGAACAAAGTCTGGAAAACCATCTGGATGTTTTTCCCTGTGTTTGCGATAAACATCCCTAAACGGATCATTTAGGGATTGCCAATAGCGTCTCCTTGCAATAATTAGGATCTCACGTTCTCCATAACACTGATCAATAACGCTTGGTAAATCCTCATCTTTAACAAAAACAGTATGCTGAGGAATTGCAGCTGATTCAGCATTGATCACTTCAATTGGCCTTGTGTCATAAAAAGCCATGATTTGAGCTTTTGTTTGCTTCCTTCTAAATCTGGTCCACCAGTTTTCTTTGATGTTTTCCCATCCTTCAGGGGCAACAGGCTTTTGATTTTCTATGAACTCAATATTTGTTGTATCTTTTAACAAGTAAAACTGCCCACACTTGCAAACTCTTAACCCGCCGTCATTAGGTGAAAGGCCATTTACTCTTCGGCCATCGGTCCAATATTCCATGGCACTGAGATTCAAGGATCTATAGGCTGGAGTCGTATATAGGGCTCTGCAACAAGGCGTTGCGACGATATAGCGACCTGAAACACTGGTCATAAAAATGAACCCAAGACCGATGACCTAATCAATTGATTAAAAATCATTTTCATCTGAATTAAATACTGCACCTAGACCCGTCGCAGTCGATCCTATACGAGTACTACCATCACTGCTGAAACTACCCATTTGATTGAACACGGATCCATCAGATCCGTAAGTGAAATGCCCCATTTTGGTGTAAGTCACACCACTGGATGAAACAGACATAGAGTCCGATAAGCGTTGAATTGTCTCCCCTTTATCGGAAACGGCCATTGATCCGAAAATATTCCAAAAGCTCATGATCGTTTGCTCCTTTTAATTGAACAAGATTTGTTGTCTCAAGTCTCTTTTTAAAACAGCGGCAAATGCATTCCAGTCTTCATCATCTTTCGAGTTACATGATAGACCAGTGCGGTCTGCTGTCATTTCGCGTATAGCAGTTAGCATTTGATTTTTAAATACATACCTAGATTCATACTTCAAGTCACCTTGTTTAAAATGAACGTCCCTTGGAATATGAATAATCCCAAGCTTTTTGGGAACGGTGAGCTCATACTTTTCAATGAAATGACCTGTTTCACAAACAGCCGGGAAACGCCTTACCGCTGGTGGTCTGTAAGTTGACATTGCTCTAAGCGTTGCTGGGGAAAGTCCATAAGGAATCGTAAAGCCTCCTGGTCCAGGTAAATTAACTAGCGGATCCAGAATGTAGGTCGATACCATTTTCCATGGTTGATCCAGTTTGCCAGGATCTTCATACTTAATTTCACCGGTTCCTGTTTCCATAAAACGGCCAAGTTGACGATTGATTAAGCGCTCTTGATCTTGATTAACGTTTTTGGACTCTCTGATCCTAGACTCAATTTCATCTGATCCATACATCCAGGTTACAGTCTTACCCACAAAAGTTCCATCATCCATCAGAACCAATTTAATGTTCGACGTGGTGTAGTCTTGTTGAGCATCATTTGCTCTGGTTTTAGTCACATCGCCAGTTGCTGTAAGCAGGACTGGCTTGTTCATATCACTATCAGGCAAGCTGCCGATTGGGGCGTATTGTGCAGTCGAGTCGAGAAAAAGCTTCATTGAAGGAATAAAAGTGATCACATGATCAAAAGTCCCGGGTGAAGCTAATTTGGGCAGAATGTATGATTTTTCAGAATTGATCAATACGGGCGTGCTTTCAATGCCAACAGCAGCAAGCATGGACTCTAAAAGAGTGACGTGATCCTTACAGTCACCATACTGATTTTTAAGAATACTCTCAGCTTCATGCGGAACATAGCCACCAGCGCCGGCATAGATTCCTATGTATCGGACATTGCGACTAACCCAGTTGTATAAAACCTTGACCTTTTCTCTATCTTCGCTTAATCCCTTGGTCAAACCAAGGGATAGTTTTTCAATTTCAGGGGTGACTTGGGCCATGGGTTTAGCCCTCTTTTGATAAGCCAGCCCCACATCCTTGTAACTTTTAAATGTACTGGCTGAGTAATATGGGGCGAAATCCCAAAGACTTACAGTTCCCAATTCACTAGGATAAGCTGTATTTTGAACAAATTGATGGTGATAGCGAAGCGTACCCTTTGGGTCACTTGGCAATGATTCAACGGTACCGCCAATAAAACCCTTTGTGTCTACATTTAGATCAACGCCAGGATCAAGTATTAAATCAACTTGAACATCTTCGTAGCGATAATATGGGCTGAATAAACGAGTCCAATAGAACTGCCCTTCAAAAACTGGTGTGTGTCTGACCAAATGCGCTTTGTAATAAAGTTGACTACCTACCTCCACGTTGGGATAAATGATCAATTTGACCTTGGAATCGCTGTATACATTTGACGCCCCGTCATCAGCATCATCTTGAGTTCTGATCTTGTCTGGATCAACCATTACTTTGTCACCGTTGGGCTTGATCGTGTAGGCCTCAAGAACCTCCAAGTTCGACAAAGTGCTGTTAAAACTGATGGTCTGCTCACCCATACTAGAAACTCCAGCCTGAGTTTCAATTTTCATCAGTAATTCAATGGTTTGCTCATCCGATCCATCTGGGTGAACACGGATTTCGGTGTGATATTTGGCATAAGACATCTTAGGCTTGTAGTCTGCATAAGCACCAAAGCAAAAGAATACCAATCCGATTGTGAGAACCAATTTATATAAATGCATTCTCAATCCCATTCCGTAAAAAATTCTGCTTTGATCTTACCCTTGTGAACCCATGCATATCCAATTTTTTCATCCTGAGGTACTGACCACTCTCGGCCATTGTCTTTTTTAGATTTAAAGGAGACATAGTTACCAGGAATCTTTATCGCCCATAATTGGTAGCCAGACTCATGTAAAGTTAAAAAATTTTGCCATCCTATCGAAAGATGACCAAATGGCTTATTTGGCGTCCTACCAAGTGGATCCTGAATATAAGAAGCTGCTTCGACCTCCTCTGGACTAACTTGCTTGATCAGGTGATTTCTTTTACAAAGAAAATCATCCTCCGGATCGTATGGTCTTGGCTTACCTTGAAGCAATGATGGGAAAACAGAACCGATAATTACGATCAGAATCGATATGGGCCATATCAAATAGCCAATGATCATGAAAATCAGCTCTTCACGGTCAATTGTTCTCTTATTCAATTCTGGATGGTCTTTTTTAAAAGCGTCCATCAAATCACTAGCAAAATCACGTTTACTTTTCTTATCTTTGATGACTTGATTAAAGTAGCGCAATGAAAGAATCAATACTGCACCAAAGATAAGATAGGCAATGATCCAGTTCAAGTAATCATTCGGCATGATTTTTCCTTGGAGTTAATCGGTATTTCCCTAGCCTTTTACTCAACGTCATCAAAAGACAAATCAACATGACTTAACTCCTTGGAATGGTTGTCAAAGCAGAAATGTGATAACCCTCAGGAGCACCCTCCTCTGCTTTACCATTAACAACGACTCTTCGGTCTAGGACTACGCCTTTTTTAACTTTAAAAAATAAATCCCTTTCATAGACGCTTCCAAATCCTCCATGGACGTATTTCAAAAGTGCACCTTGCGCGCACCTGAGCTCCCCACTAAACCAATGTGCAAATACCCCATCTGGAAAGCCAGGGAAGATCCTCTCAAGCCCTTCATCCTCTAAACCAGACTTTTCACTCAGGATGGTGCCTTCGAGTGATTTCAGATATAAACGATCGTGCTCTATTGCCCAAGTTCCAATGTATCCTCTCCACAAAGCCGTATGTGGAGCTGAAAACTGAAAATCCATCTTATTGTTCTCAATGAATGGACCCAATGGCTCATTGCAAAGACTTAACTCCTCTCCCTCAAAGAGCAGAATTTCAGTTGCTTGTGCAGTCATGGCAGTCTCCTTAAAGTGTTAATTTGACTTTAGGGGACTAAAAGCTCATTTCATGATCTTTTGAACATTTTGATATCAAATTAAAAAATATATTTATTGACTGGATCAAATAACAGTACGCTAGCTCGTGCAGTGATCTTTTGAGCTTTCATCATCAGGCATCGACAAATTATTTGT
>DAISKH010000217.1:0-4270 GCA_036821105.1 Limnohabitans sp. | reverse complement strand
ACACCAGGCACTTCGTGCCATCGAGGAGATGAGTCGGAGGAATTTGAATGCCAGCCCGGTGACTGACTTTTATTGGCGAGCTCGCCAAGAGATCGTTCGTTTGCTCCAGTCTAAATACGTACTGGCTTCTTTGGCCATGGTGATGGTCATGGTGAGTGTGGTTTTGTTTGAAAGCCCCGATACTGAAGAGGCTAAGATCACTCACGATCAGCCAAGCCCTCTTTTGGCTTTAACCAAATCCATGATTGTTCCCGTCTTTCAATTCAACGACTGGGCACAGGCTCAATGGAGCGCTTTGTTTTTACAAAATAATAAAGCCCAGCCGCTGTCACCAGATTCGAAAACCACCGTTACCGCTTTTGTAAAGCCTGGCTTGGCGACGGATTTGGCACAACCCCCCCCTCCTACCCAAGCCCATACGCTAGACCCAGAGCCCAAATTAGGCTTGAACGGGGAGGCCCACGCACTTAAAGCCCAATCTGAGGATTTGCCGGAATGTCACTTCAGTCCCCAAGGTGGGACAGAGGTGGTCTCGACTTCGACCTATCGGCCGGCTACATATGTTTATTTGGTGGCCAAGAAAAATACCACGGTGTGTATTCAAGATGGACTGCATGCCATTAGTCAAGTCAAATTGACAGAGGGCGCGTCACAAAGTGTCTACGGCTCTCCACCTTGGCATTTGAGACTTCAAGACTTGGATGCGGTGGATGTTTTTTTTCAAGGCCGGCGAATCACGCTACCGCCGTCTGAGAACGCTCAGTTCACTTTGATTCAATTTGCCCAAGACCTTAATCACTGATTCCCTTGGCGTTCAAGTTTTAACTGATTCATGCCGATCTAAGAAAAACGGTTTGGTTGGTGAAGAAAACCATCGGATGGGGTGCAAGAGGGTATGTTTTTCAGACTCTGGTCACACCTCGTGATGATCAAAAATTTCAGGGTTAACACCTTGAAAGGTCAAAAAAGAATACTAAAGAGAACAAAAATAACAAATGCACCAAATTTGTAATCAACGAATACTTCCTAAAAGGGTTTTAATTTCTTGTAAATTGCCTAAAATGCACTTCCCGCTTTCAGTTTCGACTTTGATTGATTGAGCTAACCGATAACTATGCAACTCATGTGGTTGTCCGGACCGACCGGACGTATTCAAACAGTTTCCATCACCAGTGCCACGATTGTTCGTGCTGCACTCGCTTTGGCTGTCTTTTTGGTAATCATGGGTTTTTTATTGAATTTGTTAGGTTTAAGGATCGCTGTTGAGCACAGTCCCGAATTGGCCAGAAGTTTGGGTGGGGTGACGACCGAGTCAGAGCAACTGAAAATGGAGTCGGTTTACCGGGAAAAGCTTGAAAGTATGAACGAGTCTATGCAGGGCACGATCAAAGAGATCAAGCAGCTTGAATCGATTAAAAATAAATTCATGGAGATCGCCGTACCTGCTGGCTTCAAAGACAAAGGCAACGGTAAGGGCGATAGCTTGGGGGGGCCGTTGGTTCCCCTCAAGTCGAGTGACACCTTTTTCCGTCAACCATTGGATGTTGAACTAAAGGCAGCCGAGCAAGATGTGATTCACTTGCACCAAGTGGTCGTCTCAATGCAGGCCCAGTGGCAAGACCAACTTAATTGGCTTCATGCTTTGCCACTAGGAATTCCTGTGGGCGGAGAGTTCAGATACTCCAGTGGCTTTGGTGTTAGAAATGATCCCTTCACTGGCCAATTGGCCATGCATGAGGGCATTGATTTTTCTGCTGAATCTGGCACACCCGTGATCTCCTCTGCCGACGGTGTCGTAATCCGATCGAGCTGGGATGCCAGCTACGGCAATGTGGTTGAAGTTCGCCATGGGGAAGATTATGTGACCCGTTATGCGCATTTACGCAAGCGCCTGGTTGAAGAAGGCGATCACGTGGTTCGAGGAGGTCAATTGGGCGAGTTGGGGACGACCGGTCGCTCCACAGGACCCCATTTGCACTATGAAATGTTCAAGAACGGCAAATTGATCAATCCCATCCAAATCATTCCCATTACATCGGGATAGTCTGGCACTCTTAACCCGCTTGGGAAATATCATGTTTGAAAAGCTCAAAGACAAGTCCTTGAATACCTCTAACGAACGATTTGATACTTTAATTGGGAAATCCGCTCAAATTCATGGGCGGTTAGTGCTTTTGGACAGTGTTCGCATTGATGGCAAGGTCATTGGCAATATTGAAACTGCCCCAGATCATAAAGTTTCTGTTGCCATCGGCGTTTCTGGCGAGGTCAAGGGCGATATCACTGCTCACCGGGTCATGGTTGCTGGAAAAATTGAAGGCAACATTTATGCGGATGAACGTGTCGAGTTTCACAAAGATTCTGTGGTTCACGGCGATATTTCCTACGGCTCAATTGCCGTAGAACATGGTGCCAAACTCTTGGGCTTGGTCATTCAAAACTCAGGAAGCTCAAGTGCTCAAAATGACGCAAAAACCGTCATTCATAACGCACAAACCATCAAAAATACTTGATGCCCCTTCAAGTGCCGTTGGCATGCTGAAGACCGTTAAAGGTTCTTCATTGACTACCCTCTCTTTTTGATTTCATTCGGGCCAATTGGCTGAATACTGATCTACTGATTTGTGTTCATCCTCCTGGGCTTCATTCAATTACGTTTAACCCCGAGACCATTTCTATTTTGCGAGTGTAAAACTCAATGAGTTGCTTTTCATTTTGTAGTTCTTATGTGTTCATTCATGAATATCTTTAAGTTCAAAATGATGATTTTGTGCATTTATGTCGCTTTTCTGCCTGCTTATCAATCACATTATTTTTAGCGAAATGAAATGGCAGAAATAGTTTGTTAAAATTTTCCCCAAGGAGTTCACATGACCAATCAGCCAGAATCTTTTGAAAGCGTCGTCATTGGAGACGGAGTCGTCGTTAAGGGGACATTCACGGTACCCGCAAAGGCCGTTGTCAACGGTGTTATTGAGGGTGATTTGACAGCAGAAGAGGTGTTGGTTGGCCCCACAGGGAAAATCACTGGTCGTGTCTCTGCTAAGGTGTTGGACGTTCGAGGAGAGTTGCACAACACCATCATCAGCGAAAAGAGCTTGATTATCCGTTCCACCGGTAAGATTGCTGGCAAAGTTCAATACGTTGAGATCGAAATTGAAAAAGGCGGTGAGGTTGAAGGTACTCTCACTCAGTCTGGGCCTGGCGCTCCTCCTGCATTGCCACCCTCGCAAACGGTTGCAGTGACCTAAAGTCGGTTTTTCGAATTCATGAGTTTTACAAGCACATTGTGGATGTGGTTGAGATCCATGCCACAAATGGTGGCTATGGGGTGGACTCGTGAGTACCAAGATGCTCGTATCATTTGGGAGCAAAACGCGGAGTTGAAGTATTTCAACTTCTCAGGTGCCCTACAAAGACTGTTGGTTCGGGGGTTCATCGTATTCTCCCTTTCCATGTTGGGCTTTATTCTTATTTTGACCGCTCTGAGCGTTGACCTCTATTGGGGTCGAGCACGGCTCGAGCAATCACATCAAGCGGTGTTTAGAGCCTTGATCAGTTCATCCTCCGGGCTCGATGACTCCGATGTGGCCAATATCAGTGAGGACCAAATGCTCACATTGGCTCAGACGATTCGAGACAGGGACATGAGTATTCGTCGTTTCGTTGATACCTCTAAGGTTGCTGTGGCCCAAGAAAACGAGGGCTTGAGAAATCAACTTGACGCCTCTGGCTTGACGGAGAAGGTGATCAATATCATCCAAAGAAACTCCCCCAGCGGCGGTTTTACTTCTAGTGCGGATATCAAAAACAATCCCTTGCTCAGGGGCAAGGTGGCCGATGACATGGCCTCAAACCGTGAAATGCGTGAAGTATTGGCGGCCTTGCCCTCTAAAATGCCTTTGCCCAATTTCACCGTTTCCTCGGATTTTGGTATTCGCAAGCACCCCTTTACCAATCAACCTCATTTCCACACTGGGGTTGACTTGATCAATGAAGAAAAAGATGACCGTGTTTACCCAGTGAAATCTGGGGTGGTGGTCATGGCGCAAGTCCATTCCACCTACGGCAACACCGTTGTTGTTCGACATTCCAATGGAATTGAGTCACTTTATGCCCATTTGGCTAGTATTTCTGTTCAAGTTGGCGATAATGTAAATACCCAGTCCGTTCTCGGTATTATTGGAAACACAGGTGTCTCTACCGGAAAGCACCTTCACTTAGAAATTTTAGTTGGCGGTTATCCTGTTAACCCACAAAAGGTAATTCG
>DAISKH010000216.1:0-4279 GCA_036821105.1 Limnohabitans sp. | reverse complement strand
TCTCGTCCAGCCCCAAATAGATGCAAAGCTTTAGACTGATGCAGTTTTGGATTGTCAAATTTTGGGATCGGGGAGGGGGATGTTAAATACCGATGATCCACCATGACTGGGTAATCGTATGTGGAGGTGATTTTCCCAAAATGTGTAATGTCCTCGTAGAGCTTGACATGCATCAACCCGTAGTCTCCTAAGGCATGCATACGTCTGGTTTCTTGACCTCTGGGCTCCAGTCGTTGAAGGGGTTCTGGCACAGGCACTTGATAAACCATCACTTGACCTTCATTCAAGGGATGTTCTGGAATGCGGTGTCGGGTTTGGATTAGGGTAGCTTCGTCAGTGTTCTCCGTTGTCTTTACCCCAGTGGTCTTTTGGAAAAATTTTCTGATGTTCACTGCATTGACTGTATCGTCACTGCCTTGGTCAATCACCTTGAGCGTGTCTTCTCGGCCGATGATGGAAGCCGTTACTTGAATACCTCCCGTACCCCAGCCATAAGGCAGAGGCATTTCTTTGGAGGCGAATGGTACTTGGTAGCCTGGAATGGCGATGGCTTTGAGGAGTGCTCGCCGTATCATTCGTTTGGTTTGCTCGTCAAGATAGGCGAAATTAAATTCGCGTTGACTTAGCGAGTTTGCAATTGTTTTATTCATTAGCGTGCTCAACTTTTGCACTCACTCTGAGTCTTCGAACGAGTTCCAACTCTGATTGGAAATCCACATAATGAGGAAGTTTCAAATGTTGGACAAAACCAGAGGATTCCAAACTATCGCTGTGAGAGAGAACAAATTCCTCCATTTGCGCTGGTGACTCCACAGGCTCACCCAGTTCTTTGGCTCTTAAAGAGCGGTCTACTAGACTCATGGCCATGGCTTTTCTCTCTTGGTGACCAAATACCAAGCCATAGCCGCGGGTGAACTGCGGTGGAATGTCTTTGCTTCCTGCAAATTGATTGATCATTTGGCATTCTGTGACTTCAATGTCGCCAATATCAATACAAAAATCAAGCTCTTCGGGTTTGATGAATACACTTACTAAACCAAACCTGATTTCTGCTGCAAATGGATGGGTGTGTCCGTATCCCCTTTGGGTTGAATAAGCCATCCCAAGCAAGAAACCTTCATCTGAACGGACCAAATTTTGCAAACGAGTCGGGCGATCTGCAGGGAAATGCAAAGGTTCTCTTGTAATATCTTTGGGCTCCGGATCTCCTTCCAAGGGGAGATCCATCTCCAGTAAGTTTTCCTTGTTAAAGATTTGGATAACGCTTTCAACTGGCTCTGGTTCTCCATTGGTAATTTCCAACTCTTGAGGCACATGTGAATCGAGTAGGGAGAAGTCAAGCAAGCGTTGTGTGTAGTCGTAAGTGGCGCCGAGCAGTTGACCGCCTGGTAGGTCTTTGAAAGTGGCAGATATTCGTCGGCGAATTTTCATGCCATTGGTATCGATGGGCTGTGTATACCCCATTCTTGGTAGCGTTGAGCGGTAGGCTCTGACCAAAAAACAAGCTTCGAGGAGATCTCCTGATGCTTGTTTGATGGCCAATGCAGCCAACTCAGGGTCGTAGAGCGCTCCTTCGTTCATGACTTTGGCTACTGATAAGCCCAGTTGTTGGGTAATTTGTGACACATCGAGCTCGGGTGTACCCAAGTCACCCCGGCGCTGAGCTTTGAGAAGCTCAATACTATTGTCAATTGCTTTTTCACCCCCTTTGACAGCAACATACATGCTTAATCTCCAATGCGTGTAGAGCGCGGTAATGACGTAATTTGTGTGGATGTACAAAAAATAACATCTACACCACAGGGGTAATGTGCACGGAGTTCTTGGCGCTCGCTCCAAAACGAAGGGGGTAAACCTTTCACCTCAACTCTCAGTGAACCATCGATTCCAGGGCCCTCCCACACGTGGCCCCTCCCTGTTTCGCATTGACTAGTGATCTCGTCGACTTCAATGAGCAAGGTGCTTGAGTTTTCAGGAAATTCGGCACTTCCAGTTGCGCAAGTCATAAGTGACGGTAATTCACTCTCCCTTTGAACCCAAATGTATTGAGCCAAGTTGGGCAAAGTGGTGATTTCACAAGCGGTATGAAACTTTAGGAAATGTTCCCATACTTTTGCTTGGCTAGACTGAGGGAGATACAAAATGCTGGCACTCTCCATTAGTGCTAATAATATTGAGCCACCCACCCGAGGTTCGCCATTGTCTTGCGCATTCACAATGGGTAGGATATTCATGAGCTTGCCTGGTCGTGCCATTGAATTCATCACGACTCTGAAAATGGCCTGGCTGTCACGTTCTATGGACTCAAAGCCAGGATGTAAGTTGGACAAGTCAATCGTCATGAAGTGTTCGATCAAGAAGAGGAAATGGTGTTTTCACGCGCAACGGTAAAAAATTCTACTTTTGTGGCTCTGACTTTATTGAGCGCTATCTCTTCTTCACGACAGAGTTGATCTTGAAGGGGAACAAGTAAGGTTTGTATGATGGTGTTTCGGTGGCTAGAGTCTTGCAATAAAGCATCCGCAACTGCTGCTAAGAAAGTTTGACGCTCTGAACCGCTTTTGATGTAGGCTACACCAACGTGTTTTTGTAGAGGGGAGCCATCTTCATGAGGAATATGTAGCTTGATGATCGTTTTGGCAACGCTCACTTCACCCATATTGAACCTCTGGCCTTTTCCGCCAGTTCTGGCTTGAACCATGTAAGCCACAGTTTCAAATGGTTTTAATATTTCAAAGTCAAGATGCGTGTAAGATTCAATGGATTTTTCTAACAGGTCTAATGGTGCACGTGCAAGTAACCCCATCCATTGAGCCCGTTCTATCAAAGTCAAATCTAATTGTGCTGTCATCCGCTAAATGTACATTTCAAAAATGACATTTGCGTTAAAACCCCATTTCTACTCCTTACCTCTTCTTATTAATGAGTTCTGAAAATGTTTCCGTCAAACGATTTGCCGTCTATGCTGCACCAAGGCAGAGCAGCCCATGGTGGCAGATTTGGTCCGAATGGCTAGGCCGTGATGCGGGGACTCTAAGTTCCATGAACCCACCTACAATCCCTGGCATTAATCCAATTGTCATGAAGTCACTGCTCAAAGAGCCCGCACGCTATGGATTGCATGCCACACTTAAAGCCCCATTTCGATTGAATTTAGATGTTGATTTGGATGAACTCAAGATCCGTATTCAAGAAATTGCGCTCCAGTATGAGCCGTTTGAACTTGATTTGGGTTTAGAGCGCCTTAGAAATTTCTATGCTTTGACTCCTCTGCGCGATGACCCTCGCATCAACCAATTGGCCAATCACGTGGTGAGTGAGTTGGATCAATTTCGTCTGCCTTTGAGCGAACAAGATATTGCCAAACGCCGACTTTTAGGTTTGTCACCACTCGAAGACAAAATGCTTTTGAAATGGGGTTATCCGTTTGTGATGGAGTCTTTCCGCTTTCACATCTCTCTTACGGGTCGATTGGACGAGCTGAGTGAAGAGGAGGAGAGCCAAGTGAGAGAGGCAATTTTAAGAAGACTTGAAAGCTTGTCCAAACATCCTTTTGTTATGGACTCCTTGTGTTTATTCGAGGAGCCATCTAGCGGAGCCGATTTTTTGATCACTCAGCGTTTTCTTTTTAATAAAGCCTCATGACTAACCATCGTTTGTTCTACTTCGTGGGTCCCTCAGGAGCGGGAAAAGATACTTTAATCAACCGTTTAAGACAGACACCTCATTTTTCATCTGAAATCTATTTTGTGAAGCGTTTGGTTGATAGACCTGCGCACGAGTCCACGCTATTAGACGAATATTTGTCTAGTAGCGATTTTGCAAAAGCCCTTGATCATCAAGAATTGGCAATGCATTGGGTTGCCAATCAGCACCAATATGGTATTCGGGTCTCTGAGTTAGACCATGCTTTGCGTTATCCAATGTCTGTGATTAATGGCTCACGAGCTTATGCCTTTGAGTTGAAGTCTAAATACCCTTATGCGGAGATTATCCACATCACTGCCAGTGAGTCCTCGATTAAAGGTCGGTTGCAAATTCGGCAAAGAGAAAATAACGTTGAAATTGAGAAGCGAATTAAACGTACGCACGAATTATCAGGTTATCGGGATCAATATTCTGTCGAAATACTGAATGATGATTCAATAGACACTGCTTTTGAACAATTGATTCAATTTATTGAATCCAAAAGATAGCGTTCATTCATATTTTTTTGTGACGGATTTGTTTCAATTTTGTGTTGATTTGAAGTACTTTGAATTTTGATTTCTTAACAATT
>DAISKH010000215.1:0-4302 GCA_036821105.1 Limnohabitans sp. | reverse complement strand
GGATTTGCTGGGATAGTTTTGAGCTTGAACCAAACCGAAAAGAATAAAACTCAAACAAAAAACAGATAAGGCCTTAAACATCTTTTGCATTTTGTGTCCCCAATATTGATTTTTATTTTTTTAAGCTGTGTAGATTTCGTCTTATCCGAATTGAAGTAGAAAAACACATTTACTATTCTTCAGTCGCTCCAGAGACTTTCACTGCCTCGGCCCATTTGTCAATCTCTTTGGCTAAAAAGACCGCAAACTCTTCAGGCCGACTTGCCACCAAGGGTGTGCCAAGATCATTCATTCGCTTGACCACGTCTGGCATTTTCATCACCTCGATCATATCGTTGGCGATTTTGTTAACGATAGGCTTTGGCGTTCCTTTGGGAGCAAAAAATCCTGACCATGGCTCACCTGAAAATCCAGGGAAACCTTGTTCGGCGACAGTGGGCAACTCTGGAGCAGCACTCGAGCGGTTAAGTGAAGTCAAGGCAAAAATTTTCACTTTACCCGCCTTATAGGCTGAGATAACACTCGTAATTCCAGTGATACCCACGCTTAATTGATTACCCATGACATCGGCCACGATGGGTGAGGATCCCTTATAAGGCACCGATTGCATTTTGACATTCGCTTTGTGCAGCAGTAACTCCATTGTTAAATGTGAGCCTGTACCGGTTCCATCATGGCCAAATGGCATATTTCCATTACTCTTCTTGGCCAAAGCGAGCAATTCTTGTAAGTTGTTTGCTGGAAACGATGGGTGAGTAAAAATCACATTGGGATACATGGTTGCTTGGGTGATCGGCTCAAAATCTCGAATAGGATGGTAGGGCATTTTTTTATACAAACTGACATTAATCCCATGTGAGCCCGTCACACCCAAAACCAAGGTATACCCGTCAGGGGGTGACTTGGCCACATAGTCCGCGCCAATGTTGCTTCCACCGCCCGGCTTATTTTCTACATAGACGGGCTGCCCCCACTTGGCTTGGAGCTTCTCGGCCACTATGCGTGCGGTGATATCGGTTGCACCACCAGGAGTAAAAGGCACCACAATTTTCACGGCTTTGGATGGATAGTTATCTATGGCCGTTGCCGTTTGAGCATTGCCCATAGAGCACTGAAACCAAAGGCACAAAGATAGCGTAAAAAATAGAACTCTTGAGAGCTTGGTCATGGCAATTCTTATCATGGCGGTTCCCCCTGGATTAAAAGTATTATTGACAATTAGAACAGTATTTGCCAGGCATCGGCAAAGTGAAGACCCTCTCTTTTATGGAAAAGGGTTTGGATAAACTGCTGAGCAGCGTGCGCCTTAACACTGCCTGCACTGTACTTGGTGAATTTATCCTCCACCTCAGACTCACTCATTGGGAATCGCGGATCTCCCATCAAGTGTTCAATCTTCTCTTCATAGCTAGCGTTAATTGTTTTTACGCAAAGCACTGCCTGGCGCAGGCCTGATCGGGCAATGTCTGGGTCCACTTCGATTTCAACCATGCGCTCCAAGTGCCTCAATTCTGGATCAAAAAAAAGCGCCGGATCGTAAATTTTGGGGTCCATGTGACCAAAGCGCAAAGCGCTGGCAACCCCTAGCGATAAACTGAACTGGCCAGTAATGGTGGCTTGCGGGTCGCGGTTACCTGCATAAGTGGCAGCCTCTGGATAGACCTTAAGGACAATAGAGTTGATGGACTTTATGAACTCACTCTCCCCCATCAAAGAAGCTAAGGATTGCCTCACCTTCAGCGCCGCTTCTACTCCATAGTGAACATGGCGCGCCGATGCGAAGGGCTTGAAATAGGCGTCTTCAATAAAAGGGTGAGTTGTATCGGGCACGGGCAATCCATCATCAAGCGCGTGGTGCTCCGCATACTCTAATAATGCATGACTGGGCGAGGTAATCCCCGCCTGGGCGGAGTAAGCTGACATCAGGCCCAACAAGGCGCTGTGGGACAGATAGGTATTTCTGGCATTGTGGCCAGTTTTGATGGGCAGGTAAAGACTCGCTGGCATTTGACAGGCCGCAATATTGAGTGCAGCAAGGGTTTGTTCCGGTCTCAATTTAAGCAAATGCGAGACAGCTACAGCAACACCCAGTCCTGGCCAATTGCCATCCACATGCATGCCAGGGCGAATGCGCAACCACCCACCACATCTTGCCCCCACCTCATAGCCTAAGCTCAAGGCACGCAATAAGTCCTTCACGGGTGCATTGCGCTCTACGGCCAAGGACAAGAGTGCCCCCACGATCGCAAGACCAGGGCGTCCATGAGCATAGGGCAAACCCTCGCAAGCCTCACTCCAAGTGGAGGCCATAGACGCAATCGTCGCACAAGACCAACTCGATAGTTTTGGGCCTTTTGGGAAACGAAAAATTCCTGCAGTTTCACTGCCCAATGACAATTCCAAAGACTTAACTTCTGGCGTATCTCGCCCCTCAAAGATACATGACAAGGTGTCAATGAGCATTCTGAGGCAGGCGTATTCAGTCGATGAGGGCAAAGTATCGATCGTCGAATAGTGATTGATCAACTCTACAATCGAATTCAATTGCGCCTTATTAGCAGTTGGACTTTCTTGGGACATAAGGTTGGGTTGACTGTTCAAGTGAGAGCATCAGGATACATAACGCCGAGAAAAATGTACTTAGGTACAAGTCCCTTGGTCAAACTTTTCCTTTCAATGTATCATCTTTTTGATGTATTTCGACCCCATTTGTTTGCCAAAATAACAGCATGTTTGACTACCGAAAAACTCTTGAGGAGGCGGATTTTGCTCCGCTGCTCATGTCGTATGTGCAAATGAGCGGCGACATTGAGGCCTTGAAGACTTTCAAGCCTTTCATCACAGGTCCTTGGAGTTTTTTTGAGTCAGCACCATTGGATTTAAAAACAAAACTTATCGATAAATTTGCTTCACTACTTAAACGAATACCCAATCTTGCCGATTACGAAGAAGAATTCAAGCCCACACCCGAAATAATCCAAGAAATGCTCAACGTCTGCGTTGGACAGGCAGTGCCCAATGAATACTTGGACCTCATTCAAAGCGAGACTCGAGTTGCCAATGGTGTCAACTTAGAAATCGATTGGCGACATGAAGTTTCCAACGAAAAGCTAAGTAAGTTTAAGGTGCTCATCATTGGCGCGGGCGAGTCGGGTATTTGTGCATCTATTAAATTATCTCGTCTAGGGATTGAGCACACACTGATCGAAAAAAATTCAACTGTCGGTGGAACTTGGTTTGAAAACAGTTACCCGGGATGTGGTGTTGACACACCCAATCACTTCTACCAATACTCGTTTGAGCCCAACCACGATTGGAGTCGCTATTTCTCCCAGCGAACAGAAATATGGCAATATTTGGAGAAGTGTGCAGACAAATATGGCGTGAGACAGCACGTTCGCTTCAATACTGAGGTCACGCAAGCTGTTTGGAGTGATAGCCTACAGTTATGGAATGTTGATGTAAAAACTAAAACTGGTCAAACTCACCGCCTTCAGGCTCAGGCCATTATCTGTGCGGTCGGACAACTCAACAGGCCTTCGATTCCTGAGATCAAGGGCATGGATTCTTTTCAAGGCCCCCTTTTCCATTCGGCTCGCTGGAATAAGGAAGTCAACCTCAAGGGCTTGCGATTGGGCATGATTGGCACAGGAGCAAGCGGTATGCAAATCGGGCCAACAGTATTAGAAGAAGTCAGCGAGTTGCACATCTTTCAACGTAACCCGCACTGGGCCATTCACAACCCACTTTATTTCAGCGAGGTCCTTCCCGGCAAAAAATGGGCTCTTAAAAATTTACCTTTTTATGCCCAGTGGTATCGATTTCAATTGTTGTGGGCCTCAGCTGATGGACTCTACCCAACACTAAAAAAAGATCCCACCTGGGAGCATCTAAATATCTCGATGAATGCATTAAATCATGAGATGCGCAATAAATTGATTGATCACATCCGAAAAGAAGTCAATGACGATCCTATCTTGTTGGAGAAAATAATCCCTCAATATCCGCCTTATGGCAAACGAATGCTCAGAGACAACCATTGGTACCGCAGCCTTACAAATCCCAAGGTAAGCTTGGAGACCTCGAGCATCACTCATATCAGCAAAAATAGCATTCATACAATGAACGGGCAGACTCACAGTGTGGATGCAATTGTATTGGCCACTGGATTTATGGCTGGTAAATTGACTTGGCCCATGCACATCGTCGGTCGAAATGGGGAATCATTGCTCGAGCGCTGGGCCGACGATAACCCCAGGGCTTACTTAGGGATGACGGTACCCAATTTCCCAAATTTTTATC
>DAISKH010000214.1:1590-4308 GCA_036821105.1 Limnohabitans sp. | reverse complement strand
GCACATCAACAGTTCGCTCTTCAATGAAAACATGATCGCCCCAAACTTTATCCAGCAGTTGCGATCTCGTGTGCACACGCTCCGCATGGCGCATGAGGTAATTCAATAACTTGAATTCGGTGGGACCAATTTTTAAAGCCTGGCCTTGAAAGCTCACTCGGTAGGTTGCGCCGTCCAAGGTGACATCCCCAACGCTCACGCTGTCAACCGATTGTTCTGGTGCGCGACGCCTCAAAACAGCTCGAATTCTGGCCATCAGCTCTTGAGTGGAGAAAGGCTTGGTGATGTAATCATCTGCTCCAGCATCTAGGCCTTGCACTTTGTCGCCCTCGTCACCTCTGGCAGTCAACATGACTATGGGCACCGCCTTCACTCTGGGATCACTTCTCCAACGCTTGGCCAAAGCCACGCCACTTTGACCCGGGAGCATCCAGTCGAGCAAGATCACATCCGGCAATACCGAGTCAATCTCTCTTTGTGCTGCCTCGCCATCTTCCGCCCAAATGGGTGATAAACCATTGTGACGCAAATTGACCGCAATCAACTCAGCAATGGATGGCTCATCTTCAACAATCAAAACTCGAGGTGGATGTCTCATATGTGGTTAGTGGTTCAAGTGGTGTTACTTCAGCGCAGACTCGATTTGCTCGATGGAGGTATGACGAACGTCATCGCCTTTGACGATATAAATAATGAACTCGGCAATATTTTTGGCATGATCCCCAATGCGCTCAATCGCCTTGGCAATGAAGAGCAAATCCAAACTGGCAGAAATGGTTCTTGCATCTTCCATCATGTAAGTGATCAATATGCGCAAAAAGCCATCAAACTCACGATCAATCAAGTCGTCTTCCTTCATGATGGCCAATGCAGTTTGGGTGTCTAGTCTGGCAAACGCATCCAGCGCTTTTCTAAGAAGTCCGCTGGCCATCTCAGCAGCCACTCTGAGCTCTGACGCGGGCAGGCTCCTAGAGTTTCCTGTCTTGATGATGGACTTGACCATGCGCGCAATTTTCTCTGCCTCGTCACCCACTCGCTCCAAGTTGGCTGTAGTTTTAGAGATCGCCAACAGCAACCTTAAATCCACAGCTGTGGGCTGGCGACGGCCAATAATGGAAGCAAGATCCCGATCAATCTCGACCTCTAAGGAGTTCACACGGGCTTCGTTCTCGATCACTTGATCGGCCACATCAGCATTGAATTGAGACAAAGCGTAAACCGCTTGTCTAATTTGAGACTCCACCAAACCGCCCAACTCCATGACTCTGGAGGAGACCATGTTGAGTTCGCTATCAAATTGCGTTGAGAGATGTTTATCTGGCATGATATTCTCGCTTTTAAAAAAACCTCGATTAACCGAAACGACCTGTGATGTAATCTTCAGTCTCTTTGCGCTGGGGCTTAAAGAACATTTGCTCAGTTGGACCAAACTCCATCAAGTCACCCAAGTACATGTAAGCGGTAAAGTCTGAGCAACGAGCAGCTTGCTGCATGTTGTGAGTAACAATCACCACGGTGTAATCTTGCTTGAGTTCAATGATGAGCTCCTCCACTTTGGCGGTCGAGATTGGATCCAGGGCTGAGCAAGGCTCATCGAGCAACAAGACTTCCGGCTTGATGGCAATACCTCTGGCGATACACAAGCGTTGCTGCTGTCCGCCCGATAAGCCAGAGCCGCTTTGCTGCAATTTGTCTTTGACTTCGTTCCACAAAGCTGCTTTATGCAATGCCCACTCGACGCGTTCTTCCATCTCGGTCTTGGAGAGATTCTCAAAAAGTTTGACCCCAAACGCGATATTGTCAAAAATCGACATCGGAAAAGGTGTGGGCTTTTGAAAGACCATCCCAACCTTGGCACGGATCAAAGCCACGTCTTGCTTGGAGGTGAGCAAGTTCTCACCATCCAATATGATCTCTCCTTCGGCACGTTGCTCAGGATAGAGCTCAAACATACGGTTGAAAGTTCTGAGAAGTGTTGACTTTCCGCAGCCGGAGGGGCCGATGAATGCCGTCACTTGGTTCTCCGGAATTTCCATGTTGATGCCTTTTAGAGCATGAAACTTTCCGTAGTAAAAATTCAAATTTTTTACTGAAATCTTGGACTGGTTGGGTGTCACGGGTTGCATACGGATATCCTAAAAATAAGGTTCAAGATTGAGGACGTGTGAGTAAACGAGCTAGGATATTGAGTCCCAAAACGGCGACGGTGATTAAAAACACTCCCGCCCATGCCAGTTCCTGCCAGTTTTGATAGGGGCTCATGGCAAATTTGAAAATTGTGACAGGCAAAGAGGCGACTGGGCCCGATAGGCTTGAGTTCCAAAATTGGTTATTCAACGCCGTAAATAGTAGAGGTGCTGTTTCACCAGAAATTCTCGCCACAGCCAGCAAAATACCAGTCACCACACCTGAGCTTGCTGCCTTCAACGTAATACCAACGATGACCTTCCATTTCGGAGTCCCCAAAGCATAAGCAGCTTCTCTGAGACCAGCTGGCACCAAGAGCAACATATTCTCTGTAGTTCTAATGACCACAGGGATCACAATCAGAGACAAGGCAATGACTCCAGCCCAGCCAGAGAAAGTTTTGGTGGTCGCAACCACCAAGTTGTAAACAAATAGACCAATCACGATGGAAGGAGCAGACAGCAAGATCTCGTTGACAAAACGTGTCAGGTTGGACAAATGTGATTTGGGACTGTACTCAGCCAAATAAAT
>DAISKH010000214.1:0-1490 GCA_036821105.1 Limnohabitans sp. | reverse complement strand
TGATTGACCTTTTGTCTTCTTAGGAACATTTGCTCTTTAGTGTCAATCATGATGAAGTTCCTTCGCGCTGACGCATTTTTGCCAGTAGCAATTTGGAGAAAGATAAGACCACAAAGGTGATGAAAAACAGCACCAACCCAAGGTAAATCAACGAAGCTTGGTGCAATCCATTGGACGCTTCTGCAAACTCATTGGCCAAAGCGGAGGTGATGCTGTTGGCGGGCTCAAACACACTGATTGAATTCAATTGGTTCATGTTTCCAATCACAAAGGTAACAGCCATCGTCTCACCCAGTGCACGTCCCAATCCCAACATGATGCCACCGACTACACCTGCTTTTGTGTAGGGTAAAACCACTTGGGAAACAACTTCCCATGTGGTGGATCCAAGTCCGTAAGCAGACTCTTTCAGCAAAGGAGGAGTAACTTCAAAAACGTCTCTCATCACGGAAGCAATGAAAGGAATGATCATAATGGCCAGGATAATTCCCGCCGATAAAATCCCGATCCCCACAGGAGGGCCGGAGATGAATGAACTCAAAATCGGAACATTGCCAAATACACGTTGCAAGGGCAGCTGTACGTAAGTTGACAAAATAGGGCTAAAAACCAATAAACCCCACATACCGTAAACAATAGAGGGAATGGCTGCCAATAACTCAATGGCTGTGCCCAAAGGACGCTTGAGCCATGAGGGAGATAATTCAGTTAAAAATAAAGCGATTCCAAAACTCACGGGAACAGCAATGACCAAAGCAATGATAGATGTGTACAACGTGCCATAAATCATCACCAAGCCACCAAACTCATCTTGAACGGGATCCCAGACACTACGAGTTAAAAACGTCAGGCCATATTTAGCTATTGCTGGCCAAGCACCGTTGACCAATGAGAGTAATATGCCAGCAAGCATTGCCAGCGTCAAGAGAACTGCTCCGAGCGATACCCACCCGAATAATTGATCCAACAAACCACTGACTTTTCGTGGAGCCGATTGTGAGGTTGTATTCATTGACGGGATATATTCAAGGTTTATATACAAGAAGGAACCCCAACGATCCTTTTAAAGGCTGTTGGGGTTCTTGAGAAAAGCCGACTTATTTATTGAAATTAATAAGCAATAGACTTACCTGAGGCATCTTTGATCAAACCCCAAGATTTGCGGATAGAGTCTTTAACAGCAGCAGGCATGGTCACATAATCCAAATCAATGGCTGATTTATCGCCATTTTTAAAGCCCCAGTCAAAGAACTTGAGAACTTCAGCTGCGACCTCAGGCTTATCTTGAACTTTGTGCATGATCACAAAAGTTGCACCTGTGATTGGCCAAGAGTCTTTTCCAGCTTGGTTGGTAAGAACTTGGTAGAAGCTTTTGTTCCAATCTGCGTTTGCAGCTGCAGCTTTAAACGAATTCTCATCAGGCTCAACATATGCACCGGTTGAGTTGGCAACTTTGACGTAGTTCATCTTGTTTTGCTTAACATAAGCAT
>DAISKH010000213.1:0-4349 GCA_036821105.1 Limnohabitans sp. | reverse complement strand
TAGTAGCCCGCATCCTCTAGAGCACGCAAGGCAACCGACTTGCCCGAACCCGACAGACCTGTAATGAGGATCAACTCCAAGGTGGAAGTCGTGTTGGGGTTGACGTTTGCACTGGAGCTTAAGGGGGCGGTGGGGTTCATGGTTTTTTCACCTTGCTGGGGCTTTTGTGGGGTTTGCCCATTGGGCTTTGGTCTGAGCTAGAAATCATCTTGGGATGATTCAGCATCTCCTTGGCATGCGCCATCGAGGCTTCAGAATTGGCCTCACCCCCAAGCATGCGGGAGACCTCAACCTCACGTTCAAGGCCACTCACCAAGTGAACGCTAGACCACGTGCTATTCATATCGCGTGTTTTACTCACCACCCAATGCTGATCAGCACAAGCTGCAACTTGGGGCAAATGGGTGACCGCTAGTACTTGCCGATCAGCCCCCAATTGTTGAAGTAGCCTACCCACGGTGTGGGCCACTGCGCCTCCAACACCCGAGTCGACTTCATCAAAGATCAAAGTCTCGGTGCTGCCCAGTTGACTTGTCGTTACCGCAATGGCCAACGCAATGCGAGAGAGCTCTCCCCCGGAGGCTACTTTGCTCACGGGTTTGGGCGTACTCCCGGGGTGTGCTGCCACCAGAAAAGCCACATCTTCCAAGCCATGACGGCTTTCATGGGGCAAACTGAGGAGTTCGACATCAAAGACACCGCCTTGCATCCCCAGGCCTTGCATGGCCTGCGTAATCGCTTTGGCTAATGCGGGAGCAGCCTTGGCCCTGGCAGTACTCACCGCTTGGGCTTCTTTTAAATAGTGCGCCTCATCTAGTTTGCACTTCTTTTGCAACTGCTCCAAGTCCAGTGACTCAGAGAGTTCCGCTAATTGTGATCTCCATTCCTCCAAAGTTTCAAACAACTCCTCGGGTGACTTTTTAAACCTCCTGGCCAAGCCCATCCAAAGGGAGAGTCGAGCGTCCAATTCGGCCAACCCTTGGGGATCGAGGTCAACGTTTTTGAGCCAAGAGTTGATGCTGTGCGCTGCGTCCTGGGCTTGGGCCCAGGCTCCGCCCAAGATGTCACCCAATTGGGCAAATTCGGGTTCAATGTGGGCGTGAGAGTTGAGCGTTTGCTGGGCTTGAAAGAGCTGCGAGAGGGCGCCATTTTCATCATTTTGTAAGGCTTGCAGGGCGTTTTGTGCGCTTTCTAGCAAAGACTGGGCGTTGGATAAACGTTGGTGTTGGGCATTGAGCTCTTGCCACTCATCGGCGCCAGGAGAGAGCTTTTCTAATTCTGAGATTTGCCAGACAAGCCGTTCGTGAGCCTCTTGTCGGGTGGATTGTGCTTCTTGTGCATCCTTGAGTGAAGCCAAGGTACTTCTCCATGCATCCCAACTCGCTTTTAACGCCCCTGTGTCAACCCCAGCGTAAGCGTCCAAGAGACCGCGAACGGCATCAGCTTTGGTGAGACTTTGCCAAGCGTGTTGACCGTGGATATCAAGGAGTTGCTCGCCAATACTTTTGAGCTGTCCCGTGGTGATGGGCGAGCCGTTGAGCCACGCTTTGGATTTTCCTTGGGGCTCGATCACGCGCTTGATGAGCCACTCGTCACCTTCGTCAAAGCCAGATTCGATTAGCCACTCTTTCAACAAGGCGTTGGGTGTGAACTCAACGCAAACCTCGGCTTTAGTGGCCCCTTCGCGCACAAAGCCTGTTTCACTCCTTGCACCCAAGGCGATTTGAAGGGCATCGATCAAGATGGATTTGCCTGCCCCCGTTTCACCCGTGAGGACTGTAAAGCCTTTGGAGAACTCGATTTCGAGCTCTTTCACAATGACAAAGTCTCTGAGGTGAATGCGTCCCAGGCTCATGTGGCGTCCTCATTCCAATGAAGTTTTTCTCGTATTGTGTCAAAAAAACTCCAACCCTTGGGATGCAGAAAACGCACATTGTGGGGTGAACGCCTAACCCTGACTCTATCCCCGATCAACAATGAGGCCAATGACTGCATATCAAAGTTCACGCTCGCATCTCGACCGGAGACAAGCTCAATCACGATTTCACCCGGGTTAGAGAGCACCAAGGGCCTATTGGACAGAGTATGAGGGGCAATGGGTACCAGTAGCAAACCTTCTAGCGAGGGGTAGAGTAAGGGCCCACCCGCTGAGAGTGCATAGGCCGTGGAGCCGGTGGGAGTTGCAATGATCAGGCCATCAGCTCTTTGTTGGGCCACAAAATGCGAGTCCACTTCGATTTTCAATTCCACCAAGCCGGCAGTAGAACCGCGGTGAACGACCACGTCGTTCATCGCTAGGGCATCAAAGACGCAACTCCCACCCCGAAAAACCTGAGCTTGAAGTACGGCTCTGCGGTCCTCTTCAAAGGCACCTTGCAAAATGGGTGTTAAAGTAGACTCAATGTGATTGAGAGCAATGTCGGTGATAAAGCCCAAACGGCCTTGGTTAATGCCAATGAGGGGTACGTCAAATGGGGCGAGTTGACGGCCAAAGCCCAGCATAGTGCCGTCCCCACCCACAACCAAGGCGAGGTCACAGGATTTACCAATTTGCTCGATGTCCATGACCGTGTGGGTGGTCATGGCACTATTCAAGGCAGTGTTTTTCTCGATGGCGACTTCACAGCCTTGGGTGTATAAAAATTGTGCCACGTGCTCCAAAATGTCGGCTGACGAAGATGTGGGAGCCGAAGAAGGGGTGAATTGGTATTTGCCCACAAGGGCAATGTGGCGAAAATGTGATTTCATTGTTTAATTAAAACACTAAAATGTAAGTTGATCATGACAAGCATGGACGAGCGCTCAAAGTTACTGTTGAAATCCTTGGTTGAACGCTACATCAGCGATGGGCAACCCGTGGGTTCCAGAACCTTGTCCAAAGCGTCGGGGCTTGATTTGTCCCCGGCCACCATACGAAACGTCATGGCCGATTTGGAGGACTTGGGGCTCATCGTGAGTCCGCACACCTCATCGGGTCGGATTCCAACAGCCAAAGGATACAGGCTTTTTGTGGATACCATGCTCACCGTGCAAAAAGAAGCCCTGAGCGCGCCGAGTTTAGCCCCAGATCAACCCCAAAAAGTCATCGCCAACGCAGCCCATTTGCTCTCGGACTTGTCCCATTTTGTAGGGGTAGTGATGGCGCCCAAGCGCAGCATGGTTTTTCGCCATTTGGAATTCCTTCGTTTATCAGACAAACGCTTACTCGTGATCATCGTCTCACCCGAAGGGGATGTGCAAAATCGGGTGATCTTTCCCCCAGTGGATTACACTCAGGCTGAACTCATCGAGACGGCCAACTACCTCAACACGCACTATTCCGGCATGAGTCTGGATGGAGTTCGTGAAAAGCTACTCACTGAAGTTGATCGGCTCAGAGGCGAAATTGCCGACTTGATGAAGGCTGCCGTTCAAGTAGGCGCTGAGGCGATGACCACCGACAGAGACGAGGTGGTGATCTCTGGCGAGCGAAACTTGCTTCAAGTGAGTGACTTCTCAAGCGACATGGGGCAGATGCGCCGCGCCTTTGAACTCTTTGAGCAAAAGGCTCAGCTCATGCGACTATTGGACATCTCTGTTGATGCCCCAGGCGTTAGGATTTTCATTGGAGGCGAGAGCCAAATTGTGCCCTTTGAGGAACTCTCTATTGTGAGTGCACCTTATCAGGTCAATGGCGAGGTGGTGGGCACACTGGGAGTCATTGGTCCGACTCGAATGCCATATGACCGGATGATTCAAATTGTGGATATCACCTCTAGACTTGTCTCCAACGCGTTAAGCCATCAATGAAACTTGTTACCCATGAAGGCTATTCTCAACTGATACAATAAGTGCTTAGAGTTTGGGCCTATAGCTCAGTTGGTTAGAGCAGAGGACTTAAAGAGCGGGTGACCTAAAACACAAAAAATGTCATGGTCATTTGCCGTTGGGTTGCATGCTGGTAAGTTAACTCTGCTGGCATGTAGAACTACTCAAATTCGGGGAAGCCTGTGCTGCTTGCAGCGTGGTAATCCCGAGCCAAGCCCAGTAGTCATATTGGGAAGGTGTAGAGACTGTACGGGTAGGTCGTAAAGACAAGAGACAGTCCAGACTACAAACTGGAAACAGGCAGCGAAAGCTGTAGTAGTAAGCATAATCCTTTGGTCCCTGGTTCGAGTCCAGGTGGGCCCACCAATTACCATACCCTCGCCAGAAATGGCGAGTTTTTTTTCTTGTGCGACCCACATGGGCGCGATCTCCTGTCATTAGAAACCCTCTCATCTAGCGAGTCACAGTGAGCAAATTCAAATGCAATTCAATCAGATCGAGCGAGTAGGGTGGTGAAGACTGGAGCCCATAATTTGAGACTT
>DAISKH010000212.1:0-4352 GCA_036821105.1 Limnohabitans sp. | reverse complement strand
ATCAATTTGGCAATGCTCCGATTGTGAGCGGCATCATTGAGATGGTCAAAATGGCTGAAACTGCAGTTAAATTACAAAGACTCACAGGTCGATTCACCAGTAAAGCCCTAAGTTATGCACCTCCAACGGGCGATTATTTAGACAGAGTGCGAAAATTCTATGGCGAAGATTTTTACCCTTCGGCCAAGCCTTGGGTCAGGCCGTGAGGTAGTGGCGTGGAGATTGTGACAAAGTTCAAATTGAAGACTTGGTGGCTGAGCTGTGCTTTATTTTTGTGCTCTCTTGCTGGAGCACAAAATTATCCGACTCGACCCATCAAATTCATCGTACCTTGGCCTCCTGGGGGAGGCGCAGATATTTTGGCCAGAATGATCACGCCCAGACTCTCTGAGGTACTTGGTCAGGCGGTGGTGATCGACAACAAAGGTGGAGCAGCGGGCAATATCGGAGCAGAATTGGCTTCAAAGTCATTACCCGACGGATACTCCATCTTGTTTGCCTATTCGGGTACACACTCAATCAATCCACACATGATGAGCAAAATGCCTTTCAGTGCGAAAGACTTTGCCAGTGTTATTTTTCTCACACTTGTGCCCGAAATTTTAGTGGTCAACCCCTCACTACCCGTGAGGAATGTGAGAGAGTTGATTGCGTTGGCCAAGACTGCGCCCAATCCTATGACCTTTGGCTCAGCGGGCAATGGCTCCATCAACCACTTGACGGGCGTGCTCTTTGAGATGTTGTCTGGAGTGCAGCTGCTGCACGTGCCTTACCGCGGAGGTGGTCCCGCTTTGAATTCTATTTTAGCGGGTGAGACCCAACTCTTTTTTGGCGTACCCGCCATTGTTGAGCAGCAAATCAAGGCTGGAAAATTAAAAGCCTTGGGGGTCACAAGTGCACACCGCAGCTTGGCCTTTCCTGACTTACCGACGATTGCCGAATCGGGAGTACCTGGCTATGAGGTGACTTCTTGGAATGGGGTGATGGTTCCCATTGGTACCCCCACGGCCATCATCTCGCGGCTCAATGATGCATTCAATAAAACACTGTCCTCTCCAGAACTTCGCCAAAAACTAATTGACTCAGGATTTGAACCTGTCGGAGGTGAGCCTGAAAAATTCGGTAAATTTGTCACTAGCGAACTCAACAAATGGGCTCCGGTCGTCAAAAAAGCTGGACTGCAACCCAGTAACAGTGATGAACCTTGAAGGTGCTAGATGCAACATTCATTTGGATGATGTTTATCTAGTTTTCCTCAGAAATTGCTCTCTTCACCCTTAATCACAACATAGCATGAGTCAACCCCTCCAATCCAAACCCAAGGTTACCCCAGGTCACGCTTTGCCCATGGTGGAGTTCTTGCTCAATTTGGAGACTCATCTCCATCCCACACTCTTGCAATTGGCCCAAGGTTGCTTGATAGACGCATTAGGCTGTGGTCTCTTTGGTGCAAAACAGCCTTGGGGCTTGATCATGCGTGAGGAGGCCCTGAATGATCAAAGCCAAGGTCATTGCACACTATTGGGTCACTCTCAAACCGTGTCGGCAAGCCTGGCAGCTTTGTGCAATGGAACGGCAATCCATGGCTTCGAGCTTGACGACCTCTTAAGCGAAGCAGTAATTCACCCTGGTGCGGTGATTATTCCTGTTGTATTGGCTGTGTCTGAAGCGGTCAATGCCAGCGGGATGGATGTACTCAGGGGCATCATTGCGGGCTATGAGGCAACAGCACGAATCAGTTTGGCATTGGGCATGACTCCATCATTACAAGGATTTCATAAAACCAGCGTCGTAGGTCCAGTTGCAGGAGCGATAGCGGCCAGTGTCACGATGAAACTTGATTTGGAACAAACACTTTGCGCCATTGGTCTGGCTTGTTCATGTTCGAGTGGCGTTAAAAATTTTGCGGCTGGCTCAGGCGGCGGGATGGTCAAACGCATGCATGCTGGACACGCAGCCGAATCAGCTGTGCGAATGAGTCTTCTGGCCCAACGTGGCTTTACTGCGCCGCACACTGCTTTGGATGGTCATTTTGGACTTTTGGATGTTTACAGTGGTGAACACGCAAAACCAGAACTTCTAGACCACCAACTTGGACACAACTGGGCTGTGCAAGATGTCTGGGTCAAGGTCTATCCCGTGTGTGGCTGGATTCAAGGCGTGGCTCAACTTCTCACTGAGATGAAGGATCTGCTGAAATTTGGTGTGAATGACATCGAAAAAATCATCATTGCCACGAGCAGCTTTGCTGCTAAAAACAACAGCAATCCACAAGTCACTGATACGATGGAGGCACAGTACAGTATTCCTTACTGCGTTGCAGTGTGTCTCACCGGAGACCCATCCAATCCGGATGAATTTGACACCGCACGATTGGCTGACCCCATGCGTGAGGCTTTGGCCAAAAGGGTAGAGGTTTTGGCTGACCTGCAAGCTGATCTTGTTTATCCTAAACAATTTGCTTGCAAGGTGAGCGTCTATCTGAGGAATGGTGAGGTACATGAATCCCAAACCAATGATCCGTTGGGCACTAGTGGGAACCCATTGAATGACAATCAAAAAATGAACAAATTCATTCAATTGGCCAACAACTCTGGCCTTGGTGACTCAAGCCTTCAAATTGCCAAGGCGCTAAACAGCATCTCAACTCTTAAGTCCATCAGAGACTTTACTCGACTATTGCGCTGAGAGGCCTTTCAATAGCGCGCCTTTAAAGGCGACACTACCGCTTAAGATCAATGCTTTGGCGCTCTGAGGCCTAGGGTTTCACGAGCCATTTGAGGAGTCGCGATCGTTTTACCCAGTTGAAGAGCTAACTGTGCCATCTGATCAACCAAGGCGGCGTTGCTTGGAGCTGGAGCCGTAGCTCTAAAGTCCAGCGGCGAGTCTTCAAACCCCACCCTCACGTGACCACCTAACTCCATTGCCAAGGACTTCAGCGCCAATTGGTGTGCACCGCCCTTGGCGGCCCACCAAAACGAGTGCTTGGGGACAAGGGCTGAGAGTGCTAGAAGTTTTTCTACACCCTCTCTCAAGCTCGGGGGATCGCCCAAGATGAGACCAAAACAGTGAGGCGCTTGTGTCGCCCCTTCTCCAATGATTCGCAAGGCACCTGTCATCATCGCCGAGCCATAGATGGCCATCTCTGGCTTGATCCCGTGTCGGCTCATCATTGCGGACATCCCTACAATCTTATCTTGCAATTCGGTATCACCCCCTTCAAAAGCACTCAGTGGCAAAGAGCCCATTTCTACATCTAGGGTGATGGGTTCAATGGCTTGCTCGACAGTCATGCCCTTTGTCCCCAAAGACAATTGAATCACAATATCGCTCTTGTCACGAATACGATCCACAATTTCTCTAAAGATCTCGATCGATTGCGTTGGATTGCCCAGTGAATCTCGGGCATGTAGATGAGCAATACTCGCCCCCAACTTTGCACACTCAATCACCTCAGTCGCAATTGCCTTTGGAGTGATGGGAGTATTGGGGAATTGAGTAGCATTTACTCGGGCGCCGGTGGGGGCAACCGTGATCATCAAGGGCTGGGTAGTATTGGCCTGCATGGATCACCTCACACTCAGGCCTGTGACTCTAATCGAGGCAACTTCATCTCTGGGTGCAATTCAATGTGAAGTTTCAACGCGCTTTGAAGTCCACCGACTCTCACGAGCTTAGACAAAATGGGGGATAAAGCAGGCGCTTGCATTCGTGTTGATTGGGTATGGTTTTGAATAATGCCGTCTAGGAAGTTCACCTCAATATCGTCTCCGTCCTGGGCAAATGAACTCAAATTCACGCATCCAGTCAAAATCGCCACGCCCTTGGCAATGGCACCCCGGTGGGCTTTGTAAGGCATGGTCTCACACAAAACACTCAAACCCAAAGACGCCATTGCGATAAAGCCTTGCATATGGGCTTTTCCACTGGCGAAATTTTTTCCAGCCAAAATGAAATCCCCTTCTTTAATTTTTTCAGCAAGGGTTGGATCAACTCCACAAAACAAGTGAGGAATCAATTGAACAGGATCGGTGATTCGATTGATCGCGAAACTAAAGGGCATGATGCCCTCATCCAAAGGGATGTTATCCCCCAAGACGTGACATTGTCCTCGTCTAATCAAGGCCTCTTCAAACATGCGCCATCTCCAACGATCTGGGATCAGTAATTTCACCCCGGATTGCAGAAGCCACTACGGTGAGAGGACTACCCAAATAGGCCAAACTGTCCTTGGGGCCAAAACGACCTGAGTGATTGGTGGCGGCCGTTGAGATGGACGTCTCACCTGAACCCAGAGGTGCCATCATTCCCCCTGCGCAAGGACCACAGCCCGGCGGCAAGACCATGGCACC
>DAISKH010000211.1:0-4406 GCA_036821105.1 Limnohabitans sp. | reverse complement strand
TGGTCTCCATGGGCATGTTCAAGTCCGGGTAACCGGTGCTGGCACCTATTTTTTGATTTTTTCCAATCGAGCGTGCAACATTGCCCTCGCCCCAGTTGTAAGCCGCCAAGGCCAAATGCCAGTCACCAAACTGGTTGTAGAGCTTTTGCAAATAGTCCAGTGCTGCTTGTGTAGAGGCCATCACATCTCGGCGATCGTCTCGAAATGCGTTTTGTTGCAATGAAAAGTTTTTGCCTGTTTTGGGCATGAATTGCCACATGCCTGAGGCTCTAGCTGAGGACACCGCTTGAGGATTGAAGGCGCTCTCCACAAAGGGCAGCAAGGCAAGCTCAGTGGGCATTTTGCGCCGCTCAAGTTCCTCCACAATGAAGTACAAATACTTGTTGGAACGCAGTGTGGCACGGTTCAAATAGTCAGGCCTTGCGGCGTACCACTGCTGTCTCTCGATGACCAAGTCGCTCTCCAAGTTTGGCATGGCAAAGCCTCGTCGGATGCGCTCCCACAAGTCTGCGGGCAAACTCAAGTGCGTCACCTGGGGGCTCACCAATTCTGATTGACTTAAAGGCGAGAGCGTGGAGTTTGCGCCGCTCGTGTCGCCTCTTTTATTACCTGCTTTGGAGGCCTCTTTGCTCGAAGAATTGGGGGTGGGTTTTGCCGCTAGTTTATTGCTCACCTCCTGAGAGGTGAGGTTATCGTTCAAGGGAACACTTGAGCAAGCGCCGAATGCGAGGATCACAACACTGAGGCCCAAAAGGCGGAGGGGGTGGCCCCACGGGCGATTCATGATTGCAAGGAAGGGGCTACTTTGTTGGACGCTAAGGGCAACTCCCAAAGAGCGTGATGAGCGGGCATTCAAAATGTATTCTTCCATTCGCGAAGGGCGGCAAACACTGCCACCTCGTTGTGAGGGTCAAGACCCGGTTGATGCGCCATGACGGACTCAATGATGCTGGGGGTGTGTGCTCTCAAAAAAGGATTGATTTGTAACTCCAATCCAAGCTGACTGGGCAAGGTGGGCTCGCCCCTTTGACGCTTGGCCTCGCATTGCACTTGGTAGGCCCGCGTGTCTTCGTTGTGTGGGTCAACGTGGGTAGCGAATTTTAAATTTGACAGCGTGTATTCATGGGCACAGCATACTTGGGTGTTGTGGGGTAACTGGGCCAAGGCCTTAAGAGAGTTGAGCATCTCTTGTGGACTTCCCTCAAAAAGTCGTCCACAGCCTGCACTGAACAAAGTGTCACCGCAAAAGAGGATCGGTAAGTCTTGCTCGTGAGAGCTGGGCACGAAGTAAGCCAAGTGAGTGGCCGTGTGACCTGGAACGGCAAGGACTTGAAGCGTTTGAGACAGTAGCTCGATTGACTCTCCTCCTTGGAGCACTTGGTGGGGCGTGGGGATGCTATCGTGCTTGGGGCCATGCACGATAGCGCCAGTTTTCTCCACCAACTCTTTAATGCCGCCCACATGATCTTTGTGGTGATGAGTCACTACAATGTGTTCAAGAGAAAGACCCAGCCGAGCCAATGCCTCAAGGACCGGGGACGCCTCACCGGGGTCAACCACCACAGCTTCTTGGTCATTGTGCCAAAGCCAAAGGTAATTGTCCGAAAAGGCTGGCAATGCGAGTAATTTCATGAACAGTACAAAGTTAGAGCCCGCGGGCATGGAGGAGTGGTTGGCAAGCCCCTTGGGGCAATACGTGTTGCGTTGGGAGCAAGCTCAAATGGACCGAGTGGTTTCAGATTTGTTTGGTTTTCACGCCCTGCAACTCGGACTGGGCCCGTTGCAAGGACTCAGAACCAATCGCATGCCGCACCGCTGGTTAAGTTTGGATCACACGCCAACAGACGGGGTGGATTTTGTCACGGATTTTAGAGCACTACCGTTTGCAGAGCAAAGTTTAGATTTGGTGCTCTTGCCGCATACGCTGGAGATGCATGATCACCCCCACGAGACCCTCAGAGAGGTTGAGCGCGTCTTGGTGCCCGAGGGGCGAGTGGTCATCACTGGCTTTAACCCGGTATCCTTGTGGGGCTTCAAGCAAAGCCGAGAGGGGTTTTATCGCCGCTTGGGCGCGAAGACTGATTTCATCCCCTTGGAGGGGGAGATGATCGGTCTACGCCGCTTAAAGGATTGGTTGAGATTACTGGGTTTTGAGATTGAACAAGGGGGTTTCGGCCTTTATAAACCGGCATTGAATTCACAGTCTTGGCTAGACAAGTTGGCGTGGCTCGAGTTCGCCGGGGATCGCTGGTGGCCCATTTTTGGGTCGGCTTACTATGTGGTGGCGGTTAAACGGGTGAAGGGCATGCGTATTCTTGGGGCCAAGTGGAAGAAAATCAGCGCTCAATCGGCATTGAGTGCTAGGCCTACCGCCGTGTCGCAGCAAACCCATCAAAAGGGTGTCCAAAGCCGCTCACTTGAGAGCTAAGCGAGTGTTGCAGGTTTCTGGGATGGTTATTTAACGTTTTCAATAAGGGCCCAATGCAATGGAGCAGGATCAACAAAAAAGCATGCAAGGAGTGAAGACCGTGGTGATCTACACCGATGGCGCTTGCAAAGGAAACCCAGGTCCGGGAGGTTGGGGGGCGTTGCTTCGCTTTGGTTCGCAGCAAAAGGAGCTCTTTGGGGGCGAACGTCTTACCACCAACAACAGGATGGAGTTGATGGCCGTGATTGAGGCGTTGAAGGCCTTGAAGAGTCCATGTGAGGTGGAGCTTTTTTTGGACAGTCAGTATGTTCGTCAAGGGATCACGACCTGGATCCATTCCTGGAAACTCAAGGGCTGGAGAACGGCTTCCAAGCAGCCGGTAAAAAATGAGGATCTTTGGCGGGAGTTGGACACCTTGGTGCATTCAAGCGAGCACCGCGTGCATTGGCATTGGGTTAAGGGACACTCGGGCGACGAAGGCAATGAACGTGCTGATATGTTGGCCAACCAAGGGGTGGAGCAAGCATTGAGATCTTGAGTGCTTTAAGTGCTTTGAGTTGTCGAAGTACAGCTGGCATGCGAACTCTGGGTTAAAACTTCCCTGGACATTGACTAAGGGGAGATGATTTGGATTATTTAAATCAACGACTTCAAAGGCCAAATCTTGATCAAGTCTCCCGCTTTCACATCGGCTTGGTCGTGTTCTAGTACGATCAAACAGTTACCCTGCACCATTGAGCTGAGTATGCCCGAGCCTTGGTTGCCGGTCAGCTCAACGCACAACTGACCGTTGGCGTCCAGATGGCTTAGGCCCCGTTGATACTCTGTGCGACCGGGCTTTTTACGAATGTCCAAACCGCTTTTGGCCCACAACACCTCTGGCTCTGAGGGGGCTTGGCCTGAGAGGCGCTGTACGACGGGACGAACCAGCGCCAAAAATGTAACCATCACCGCCACCGGGTTTCCAGGCAAACCAAACAATAAACACGAGCCCAGGCGCCCCAGCGCAAAGGGGCGACCCGGACGCATGGCAATGCGCCAAAATGCCACTTCACCCAACTCTTTCATGATCGCTTTGGTGTAGTCTGCCTCACCCACGCTCACACCCCCTGAGGTGATGATGATGTCTGCGCGCTGTTGGGCATTTAGAAATGCACCCTTAAGCGCTTGGGGGTCGTCTTTGATGACACCCAAGTCAATGATCTCAGCTCCCATGCCTTGAAGTAGTCCGGTGAGACTGAGCCGATTGGCATCGTACACATGGCCGTCCTTGAAGGGCGTGCCCAAGGGCAACACCTCACTGCCTGTGGAAAATATCGCCACTCGGGGTCGACGCCAGACCTGCACATGACTGAGCCCCAAACTGGCCAAGAGGCCCATGGAGGCTGAGTGCAAAGTGCTACCTTTGGCTAGAGCCAATTCCCCGTACCGCAAGTCCTCGCCCGAGAGTCTTTGGTTGTCCCCGGGACGAAAGAGATGGGTGTTGATGAGAACTTCCCCGATGGCTCCAGTTTCGCTTTGAATCTCCTTGACCAATTCCAAAGGGGCCACGGTGTCTGAGCCCTTGGGCATCACAGCACCTGTCATGATCTTTGCGCATTGCCCTTCTTCCAAGACACCCTCCCAAGCCTTACCTGCCAAGACAGTGTGCACCACTTGGAAGGGGGTGTGGTGTGAGGGCTGTGCCTGATTGGGTTTAGGCTCATTTGAGCTCTTGAGCTCACGCCAGTGAAACGCATAACCATCCATTGCCGAATTGGTATGGGCAGGTACATTCATGGGTGAGTAAATGTCTTGGCTCAAAGTGCGACCCAAAGCGCGCTCGAGGGGGATTGTTTCTATCGCGTCCACTCGAGTGAAAAATTCACCGCTCGAGCGTTCACAAAGTGCAGTGATGAAAGCGCGCGCTTTATCAATGCTCAGCGATTGGGGGTCATAGCCTTGCAATTGTTGGGCAATGTCATCCAAGGATTTGAGC
>DAISKH010000210.1:0-4498 GCA_036821105.1 Limnohabitans sp. | reverse complement strand
TAGGTAAGAATATGAATTGGGATCTGACTTAGGTTGGAGGAGACCCTTGACGGTCAAGTGCCTGACACACAAAGGCACCACACCGCGGCACTGTCACTGCTCAATGCAGTGGTCAGTGCTTTTTTTTGGGCTTTAAGACCCGCTAAGCTGTCACAATCGGTCCACATGGATATTATTTTTGTTTTGGCGTGTGCTGGTTTGGCAGGTTTTGTGGATGCAGTCGTGGGAGGGGGTGGGCTCATTTTGGTGCCCGCCATGTTCAGCGCCTACCCCAACGCTCCCAGTGCCACCCTCTTAGGTAACAACAAGTCGGTCTCGATTTGGGGCACTTTATTTGCCGCTTGGAACTTTGGTCGTCGCATTTCCTTGCCTTGGGCTCAACTCACTCCGGCGATTACTTGTTCGCTTTTGAGCTCCTTTGCTGGTGCTTGGTGCTTGGGACTTTTACCCTCGACTTGGCTCAGACTTGGTTTGCCATTCATCTTGCTCGCTTTGTTGGTCTACACCGTTTTGAGTAAACGACTGGGTCAAGTCCACTCGCCTCGGTTTGCCCCAGGGCTAGAGACTTGGGTGTTGATGGGGGTGGCGAGTGTCATTGGTTTTTACGATGGTTTTTTTGGGCCCGGCACAGGTAGCTTTTTAATTTTTATTTTGGTGCGCTATTTGGGCTACGACTTTTTACACGCCTCCTCCTACGCCAAGGTGCTCAATTGCGCCAGCAATGCAGCCGCTCTCAGCTTATTTATCTCACAAGGCCAGATCTGGTGGGCGTTGGCCATTCCCATGGCGCTGTGCAATGTGGCGGGAAGTCTCACGGGGACCACACTGGCCATGCGCTTGGGCTCGAGCTTTGTGAGACGGATGTTTATTGGGGTGGTAAGTGCACTCATTGTCAAAACCGCTTGGGATGCCTATGCCAGTTGGCTAAAAGCAGCGGTGAGCGCTTGGCTACAAACTTGAATCTAGATTGAAGTAACCCCAAACGGGCGATCTAGTTCAGGGGGCAGGGTCCGAGGACTTGCCTGTTTTATCGGGAGAGACGATCGGCCACACCACTGAGGCCACAGCACGTGGTTTACCGATGGGGCGGGTGGCTTGACCCAATTGAACGGCAGCAATGTCTTCCTCAGATGGGTACTCGCCTTGCAGCACATAATCAAACACACGCCGGGCAATGGGGGCCGCGTTTTGAGCGCCAAAGCCCGAGTTTTCCACCACCATGGCCAACACCACCTTGGGGTCATCGGCCGGGGCATAGGCCATAAAGAGTGCATGGTCTCGCATGCGCTCATCCACTCTTGAGGCGTTGTATTTCTCATTTTCACGAACGCTGTAGACCTGCGCAGTGCCGGTTTTACCACCACTGGTGTAGGCGGCCCCCACAAAACTAGCGGCTGACGTGCCCTCCAAATTGACCCCCTCCAGCGCATGGCGAATGATAGCCACATTCTCGGGTTTCAAGTCCAACAGTTCCATGGGTGAGACTGCAACATTTCTGCGGGTTTGTGAGTCAGGGCTCACAATTTCTTTGACCAAATGCAGACGCATCTTCTGGCCGTTATTGAGCACTGTGGAGATGGCTTGCAAGATTTGTAACACCGTGAAACTGTTATAGCCTTGTCCAATGCCCAAGGAGATGGTCTCGCCCGAGTACCACCGCTGCTGTTCGGGTTTTTTATAGGTCGTCTTTTTCCATTCTGTTGAGGGCAAAATACCTTTCGATTCGCCCAAGACATCGATGCCGGTGAGTTGTCCAAACCCCAAGGGCTTCATTTGCTCAAAAATAGTGTCCACCCCCAAGTCTCTAGCAAGCATGTAGTAGTAGGTGTCACACGACTCAACGATCGAGCGGTACATGTCCACGGTGCCATGCCCACCTTCCTTGTCGTCTCGGAAGCGGTGGTTTCCAAACATAAAAAAGCCTGGGTCAAAAATGGTTTGCTCAGGTGTACGCTTACCCGACTGCAAGGCAGCCAAGGCCATAAAGGGTTTGTAGACTGAGCCCGGCGGATAGGTGCCTCGCAACGCCCGGTTCAAGAGTGGCTTATCCAAAGACTCGTTCAAGGCTTGCCAATTCTCACTGTCAATGCCCTCGACAAACAAGTTGGGGTCAAACGTGGGTTTGCTGACAAAGGCCAACAACTCGCCGGTCTTGGGGTCCATCGCCACCAAAGCCCCTCGGCGATCTCCATACAAGTCTTCGATCAGTTTTTGCAATTTAATGTCGACCGAGAGGACCACCGTGTTGCCTGGAGTCGACGGGCTTGAGCTCAAACGCCGAACGGCCCGGCCCCCCGCTGAGGTTTCCATTTCATGAAAGCCCGTGATCCCGTGCAACTCGTGCTCGTAACTTTGCTCGATGCCCAATTTACCGATGTAGTCTGTCCCTCGGTAGTTGTCTTCGTCCTCAGAGTCTTCGAGCTTATTTTTTTCAGCCTCATTGATACGACCAATATAGCCAATCAAGTGACTGGCCAAGGCGCCAAACGGGTAGGAGCGAAAGAGCCTGGCCTTGATCTCTACACCGGGGTAGCGAAAACGCTGGGCCGCAAAACGAGCCACCTCCTCATCCGTGAGCCGAGTGCGAATGGGCACCGACTCAAAGCTCTTGGACTCATCAAGGAGTTTCTTAAACCGGCGTTTGTCCCTGGCATAAATCGGCACCACTTTGCTCAACTGCTCAATCAAGTCATCCAGCGCCATCCCGGTCTTCGCGGGGGTAATCTCCAAAGTGTAGGCCGAGTAGTTGCTCGCCACAATGACACCGTTGCGGTCCATGATGACTCCACGGGTAGGGACAACGGGGGCAATGACTTTGCGGTTGTTCTCCGCTTGCTCAAAAAGGTCCTGGTAGCGCCAAATTTGTAAATAAATCAGCCTCAGGCCCAGCATCGAAAAGGCAAAAAACACAAACACCGTGGCCGCAAGCACACGGCTACGAAAGCGCCGGAGATCTTGCTCAATGTTGCCCCCCAAACTCATAGGGGTCGGTTCTCATCAGGGTCGGGTGCTCTGCGTTGGGGCGCCAACAACACCACGCTCATCACGGGCCACAACATGGCCTCTAAAAAGGGCGCAAAAAGCATGGGCCACCCCACCAAGCTCGTGCCCAAACTCATTCTGAGCACCATCGAGATGGCATGGGACGCCACCAGCAAGGGCAGCACTTGAAGGGCCTGGGAAGGCACCGAAAACCAAAGCAAACGACGGTGAATCAAGGTGGCAAAAAATGCAAGCACCGTATACGCCAAGGCGTGCTGACCCAACAACGAGACCTCGTGCACATCGCAAATGAGACCCAGCACAAAGGCCCAACCGATGCTTATTTTTTGCGGCTGATGGATGGACCAAAAGAGCAGCACCAAAGCCAAAAAGTCCGGTCTCCAAGCCGCATTGCCCAAAAGGCTCACGTTCTCGATCATGTAGAGCACCAAGGCCAACAGCAAACTAAACGCAATAAAAAAGGGATTGGCAGGAAGGAGGAGCTGCTGCCCGCGGGGCATGATCATGGCTTGGCTCCTGACTTGATGGGCGCTTTGATCACCTCGGGCTCGGGGCGCTTGGGCTCATCAAGCCCCACCGGGTTTAACACCAAAACCTGGCGAACCCCTTGAGCGCGCCCCAAGGGTTGACACAAGATTCGAGCAAACATGGAGTCGGCTGTTCTCTCAATTTTGATCACCTTTGCCACAGGCACACCAGGCGGATAGACCCCATCCACGCCACTGGTGCTCAGCACATCGTTTTCTTGAATATCCGCATTGGCCGCCATGTAGCGCAACTCCAAAAGCGGCGCCCCGCTGGACTCTCCAAAGGCCACCCCTCTAGCCCCGGTCCGGTTATTGAGCACTGGAATGGAGTTATCCTTGTCAATGATCAAGGTGGCCTCGCTCACCAAGGGGTAGACCCGTGTGACTTGGCCCACAATGCCTTGCTCGTCCATGACCGGAGAGCTCAGCACAATACCATTGATGCTGCCTTTATCCAGGATCACTCGGCGGGTAAACGGGTCCGCCGCGTCGTAGATCACCTGCGCTGCAAGCGAGGGGGTGTTCACCCTTTGCTTGAGTTCGAGCAAATCGCGCAACTGTCGGTTCTCTAAAAGCAGCTCATCGACTTGGGAGGCGTGCAAGGACTGGGTCAACAAGGCTTGTTTGGTGACTTCTTCGCGGGTTTGGGATGATTGCCGATCTTCAAAAAAAGCGGCCAACCCCATGCTCACCGCCTGCGGTTGACGAGCGAGCCATTGGGCTGGCGTGAGTACGAGCGACAAGGCAGAACGCAATGGCAAAGTGAGTTGCCACCTCACGTCACAAAACATGAGCAAAATCGACAAGGTGGCAAAAAATATCAGCTTGTGAAGCGGCGTCGCCCCTTGCTTGAAAAAAGGCGGTGGTGTTCGGTCTAGCGTCCCCAGAGGCATGGCAAAAATTAGGGCAGTGAGTTAAAAGTCGAACAAAACATGGTCGCCATGTCACACTTGGGGGGACCCCAATGG
>DAISKH010000209.1:0-4570 GCA_036821105.1 Limnohabitans sp. | reverse complement strand
GGGCCCAAGCAGTTCACCCCTGCTTTGAAAAAAGAGATCGGACGGCGCATGCAAGACCGTGTCATGTTCGGATGTGATTTTCCAGTGCTTCGCTATGAGAAAGTGATCCAGGATTGGAGTGCTGAGGGATACAGCGAGTCGGTGCTGGAGAAAATTTTGAGCACCAACGCTCAACGCTATTTCACACAGGGAGCTTGAATATGTTGAACATTGGAAGACATCAGCTTGTATCGTTCATCTTGTTCGCATTGGGGGGACTGGGTCTAGTTTCATTTCAATCCCAAGCTGAGGCTCAAGCACAGACACAACCATCAACTCAAAGCATTGACTATCCACAACGCACCGTCAAATTGATTGTGCCTTTCCCCGCCGGTGGCGCCACCGATGTGATGGCGAGATTGGTTGCTCAAAAGCTCACGGACTTGTGGTCTCAACCCGTGGTGATTGAAAATAAAGCTGGCGCCACAGGTGCTGTTGGATCGGTGTGGGTGGCCAAGGCTGCGCCTGACGGCTACACGATACTGATGGGCACGGGCACCACCCATGCAGTCTCTCCCGCCACCAATCCCAATTTGCCCTACAGCTTACGTGACTTTGCGCCCATCTCTTTGGTAGCCACATTCCCCAACCTCTTGGTGGTCCACCCGTCTTTGCCCGTTAAAACGATTCCGGAGTTGATCGCTTATTTGAAACAAAATCCAGGCAAGGTTAATTTCTCCAGCACCGGCAATGGTGGCTCCGTGCATTTGGCCTCTGAACTCTTCAAGCAAGCCACCAAAACCGAGATGGTCCACATTCCTTATAAGGGCAGTGCAGAAGCCTTGAACGATCTGATGAGTGGGCAAGTTCAACTCACCATCGACAACTTCTCAACCGTGTGGCCTTTGGTTCAAACAGGAAAATTGAGAGCCTTGGGTGTTGCCAGCTTAGAGCGGTCTCCAGCAGCCCCAGAGGTCCCCGCCATTGCTGAGACACTACCCGGGTTTGAGGCCAACACTTGGGTTGGATTTTTTGCACCAGCTGGTACACCGAGCAGCATTGTTCAAAAGATTTCCACCGATACACAAGCGGTTTTAAAGCAAAGCGCTGTCGCTCAAAAATTCATGACCATGGGAGCTCTCGCACTGGGTAACCAGCCCGACGCTTTCACAGCCTTTGTGCTTAAAGACACCCAGCGTTGGAAGACTGTGGTGAGCACAGCGGGGATCAAAATCGATTAGAGCCCTGGGTGATGTATTTTGATGATCACCGTTCTCTGTGGGTTTAATTTCTAATCACGTTTTAAAAAATGCCCCAGTCCACATCAGTAAAGGTCCTTTGGATAAGACCAGAAGCGTTGCTGGATTTGCTTTAGTGCAGCGTCACAGACAGGACCGAAAGTTGAGATTTATTCGGGGGTGATTTGTGCGAGATCGACCATTTTGTGCCAATAGGCCAGTTGATCGGCAACAAACTTTTCAAACTCAAGGGGAGAGTTGCTGGGATCGATCTCAAAGCCCAATACAGCCATCTTCTCTTGAGCCTTGGGGTCGATCAAGACCTCATGAACAGCCGCCGCGAGTTGTTGAGCCACTGCCTTGGGAAGTTTTGCCGGTCCAAAGAGTCCATTCCAAGCATTCAAATCAAAGCCCGGGATGGTTTGTGCCAAGGTGGGAACGCTTGGAAGAATTTTTGATGCTTTGTTTTGTGCCAAACCCAGTGCGTTGACTTTTCCACTGCGAATATGGGGAAGAGCGAGTGCAAAATCCACCACATAAAAATCCACTTGCCCACCCAAAACGTCCGTCATCGCTTGGGGAGCTGATTTGTAGCCCACATTGAGTAAGTCCACCTGAGCGATTTTGGCCATGGCCAAAGCCGCCACCATGGAGGTGCCATTGGTGTTGGCAAAAGAGACTTTTCCGGGGTTGGCTCTGGCGTAGGCGATGAGCTCTTGAATACTCTTGAGGGCTAGTCCAGGTCGAGTCACGAGCACAAAGGGCATGGAGCCGGTTTTGGCAATTGCGGTGAAGTCATTGATGGGATCGTAGTTGAGCTTTTTAAAAAGCGCTGGATTGGCCGAGTGCGATGTGGCGGTGGTCATCAAGAGCGTGTAGCCATCACTGGCAGCTTGGGCCACGTACTGAGCGCCAATTTGTGCATTGGCCCCAGCCCGGTTATCGATCACCACAGGCTGTTTGAGTTTGTCAGACAAGCCTTGGGCGACCACTCGAGCCACCGCATCGGTGCCCGATCCCGCGGCAAAAGGCACTACCACGGTGATTGCTTTTTCTGGATAGGCACACCAACTGGTGCTCCACAAAAAAAGGCCACCCCAGCAAATCAGTGTTTTGAGGTTAAGCAGACTTGTATTTTTTTTGTGGGGCTCGTTGCGGCAAAGACCAATAGAGTTGAGTGTCATGTTGTTAGGTGAGTTTTTTAACCAACACGCGGCTACCGCGCTCGGCGTTGTATTTTTTGTGTCTGGAAGGGGGTAACCAATCGGGCTCGACAGGTACGAAACCACGCTTGATGAACCAGTGCATGGTGCGGGTCGTGAGTACAAAGATGCTGCTCAGTCCCATCGATCGCGCACGTTGTTCAACGCGTTTCAGAACCTTCTCACCATCGCCTTGGCCTTGGGCGGCCGGGGAGACGGTGAGGGCAGCGAGTTCGGCAGTCTTTTGTTCAGCATAAGGGTAGAGTGCTGCACAAGCAAAGATCACTCCGTCGTGCTCAATCACCGTGTACTGATCAATGTCTCGCTCAATTTCAGTGCGTGAGCGTTTGACCAGAGTGCCATCGTTTTCAAAGGGCTCGATCAACTGCAAAATCCCGCCCACATCCTCATGCGTGGCCTCTCGGATGCTCTCAAGCTTCTCGTCCACAATCATGGTCCCGATCCCGTCGTGCATGTAGACCTCAAGTAGAAGAGCTCCATCGACCTTGAAGGGCAAGATGTGACTTCTCTCGACACCGGCCTTGCAGGCCTTCACGCAGTGCTGCAGATAAAAGGCCAAGTCCTCGGGGTTATTGGGTGCAGGCAACTGGCTGAGGAGTTTCTCAGCGTCGGCCAAGGGCAACTCAGTGTCGATGGGGTTGTCGTCCTCAGAATCATCGGAGTCATGTGGGCGAATACGCAGGCCAGGTATTTCTGTCAGAAAAATCAACTTATCCGCTTGGAGGGCAATAGCCACTGAGGTTGCGACTTCCTCCATGGCCAAATTGAAGGCTTCGCCGGTTGGAGAAAATCCAAATGGTGACAAGAGCACCAAGGACCCCGCTTTGAGGGTTTGCTCAATGCCCATGACATCGACCTTTCTCACCAGTCCCGAGGACTTGTAGTCGATGCCCTCCACAATGCCAATGGGCCTTGCGGTGATGAAGTTGCCGGAGATGACCCGCACCGTTGCACCAGCCATGGGAGTGTTGGGGAGTCCTTGGCTGAAGGCGGCTTCAATTTCGTAGCGCAGTTGACCGGCTGCTTCTTGTGCGCAGTCGAGTGTGACCTCATCGGTGATGCGAACGCCTCTAGCGTAAACAGGTTGATGTCCTTTGGCCAAGAGTTGCTCGTTGACTTGGGGGCGAAAGCCATGCACCAAGACAATGTTCACCCCCATGCTGTGAATGAGAGCCAGATCTTGAACGATGCTTTGGAGTTTTCCCCCGTGAATCGCCTCCCCAGCCACGGCGACCACAAAGGTCTTGCCCCGGTGCATATGGATATAAGGAGCCACGGATCTAAACCAAGGCACAAAGGTGAAATTAAAGACCGCGGACATGGTGGACAGTGGGAGAGTAGGGTAGTTTAAAAAATCTGCAACTCTTGGGCGCAGGATGAAGCGATGACGGGAAGCGTGCCGTTGGGTGAAAGGGCTTTTGCATCCCAGTGAGGTTCGCTCAGTGAGATCCCAGTGAGATAATAGCCAATTGTGGAGCCATTCTCAGCCGAACATCGTCAGATTTTCCCCTGATTTTGCCCTCTTTGCCATGCTTACCCTGTCTTCATAGCTCAATATTTTGCCTTTTAAACTCGATTATCCGCCTTCCTTGCCCGTCTCTCTTCGTAAAGAGGAGATTATGCGTGCCATTCAAGACCATCCTGTGGTCATTGTGAGTGGCGAGACAGGTTCCGGCAAAACCACCCAATTGCCCAAAATGGCCTTGAGTTTGGGGCGAGGGCGCATGAACGCTGCTCCTGGTGAGAGGGGCAAACTGATCGGTCACACCCAACCCAGACGAATTGCGGCGACCTCGGTGGCCAAGCGCATTGCCCAAGAGCTTGACACTCCACCCGGGGAGGTGGTGGGCTACAAAGTCCGATTCAACGATCAGCTTGGCCCCAACGCTTCCATCAAGCTCATGACCGATGGCATTTTGTTGGCCGAAACGCAAGGCGACCCCTTACTGAAAGCCTATGACACCCTGATCATTGATGAGGCCCATGAGAGAAGTCTGAATATTGACTTTTTGCTAGGTTACTTGCGCGAGATTTTGCCGCGCCGACCTGACCTCAAAATCATTGTCACCTCGGCCACCATCGACTCAGAGCGTTTTAGTAAACACTTTTCATCGGCCAAGGGGCCAGCAC
>DAISKH010000208.1:0-4669 GCA_036821105.1 Limnohabitans sp. | reverse complement strand
ATTGTTCTCTTAGTTTTGTCTCGTCCGTAGGTAGTGCCATTCATGAATAGCATGAGTTGTTAGACTTAAAGGCCATTTGAATTGTCAAAAGTCAATGACAGAGAATGGGATTTGGTTGGTTAACCAAAATTTATCGTCCTTATGGGACACAAAAATTGGATAGAAGTTGGGTTGTAGTTGGAGTTGCACTCTTTGTATTGAATTTTTTGAATTGATTTTTGCTTCAATTTTAATGGGGTCCAAGTGTGCTTCAAAATTGGCAGGGAGATCCAAAATTAAAGTATTTTGCTTGAGCATATATTGAAATTGTTCACCGTTGGGTAATTTCCAATCCTTTAGATTGACTTTTTCCCCCCAAGGAAATGTCAGGAATGAATCGGATTCCAGTTTTTTTGCGACCAAATCCAATTCCTTTTGTAATTCTGCAGGACTTTTGTTCGCGTAAGTCTTGATGAAATTGGGCAGGGGAAGTTTGGGTGCGATAAGGCTATGAAAAAATGGCGTGGGGCTGATTAAGAAATTAAAGTCTATTGAATGGGACGAAGAATATTTAATCTCCACTTGGTTGTAGTGAACATCGCCGGCTTGGCTTGGAGTCCAATGAAAAACCAAAAGACAAATGACGAATAGAAATTTGAGCAATTTGAAAGTCTAGTCAGTGAGGATTGCGAGGTTTTAGGGTGATGAAGGTTTGGTTGAAGCCCCGAGATAAGTGTTGGCAGTAAAACCAATATTGGACCTAAAGTTGGGAATTGCAGTTGTTTTGCCAACGTATGCACCTTTGGCCAAGATGTGCAAAGAAGGAAGTGTGGTGGTGGGCATTAATTCAGGAACAAAATTGGAGACGGTATGCGCATGCAAATGATAGCCCATTGAAACGCCATTTGCATCATTGTGATTGTGTCCTCCAAAGATATCCAGTGCAGTGCCATAACCGAGCATATCGCTGTCTGTGGATGAACGATAAATACCAAATAAGGCCAACCCATCGTAGGTGAATCCTATCAATGGGGGGTGTTTCTTAGATAGGTAGTCAGCGTCGTTGTAGATTCCCATTCCATATCCTGTTTGATAGGCATCAATATGACAGTGAGGGCCGCCCCCGCCTTGACCCACATGGCATCCGGTGAGTGACAGTTCGCCTCGGGTATTGGAAGGAACAAGGGTGTTGTTGTAAGTGGGAAATAATTGTTGTCCATCAATCAGTAATCCATTGTCGGCCTTATCAGCAAACGTATAAACGTTAGCTACTAGATTTTGCATTGTTGTGGTGGATACGCCAGGGGGCATGTTTGACATCCTGTCAGTCCACAAATTCGAGGTGATATTGGTGTTTTGGGTAACATCAGTGACTAGGCCGTAATCCTTTAGGGGTATGCCCACAACAATATTGTCTAGGTTGGAGAATTTGGTACGGCAGTCATTGGTAGGGCAGGTTGGTGCGCCAGGAGGATTTTGGATATCACGTAGACCGTTTGGCGAAGGTTGATTGCCATAGGACACAATCACCATGAAGGGATGGTACTTTCCAGTTGCATCTTGCTCATTGGTGTAATACACGTAGGGAACCAAATTTTGCCCTGGGGTTCCATCAGCAACTGAGTCACTGAGAAGCTTAGTGGTCAAGGCTTGATCACGAAAAGCCGTATAGATTGCAATGGGATAGCGCAGTTTTTCGCCAGTAGCTTCTACAGTTTTTTGGATGGTTGCGAGATAGGAGTCGGCATTGGCTTTTGTGCTTGCGTTTGAGCCTGCAAAGGTGAGTTGATTTTGATATTTGGAATTAACCTGTGAGCAAATAGACCCCGACGGACAAGCGGTTTGAATACCATTAACTGTATTGCCTTCGATTGAGTGAGTAGTTGCTTTGTAGCCAAAGGGGGCAGGGGTTGCCGCAACGTCATAAGTAATATTAAGTGGATTCAAGAAATTGGGAATACCCAAATTAATGGGTGAATTGAATAGGTAAAACTTTGTTGCACCACTTGATGCCGCTACTAGTTTGTAACCCCCGGAGGTCAAGGATATATAGTAATCTTTGGCGCCAAAAGACGGGTCTAGCGACCAAGTTCCAGCATAGGACGTTTTTGTAGAAGGACCATCGCTGGTGGTCGTTGGAACAAGATTGTAGAGATACCTTTGCTTGGCTTGCAGAAACTTGGTGGTGTTGTCATAAGAGAATGTCACATAGCCATAAAACTTTGTGGTTAAGCCAAAGTTGTTTCTAAAAACCAATGTGTTTGAATTGGTTGAATCGTAGTCAATGGAATTATTGGGATGCAGTTGTGAATCAAGTCTGAAATAACCAGAAGAATCGGACACGGCTTGCAGTAATTTATTGAGATAGTTGTATTGAGTGTAAACAGACCCAATCGATCCGGAGGTGACGGGATAACCACTATTTGCAGTATAGGTGCCTCCAATTTGCAGGTAGTTGGAGCTTGTAGAGGGTGAAATAGAGTCTGAGAGTAAATAATAATTTCGATTTGTTATTGAGGATGCAGGGGATCCTAGCGGATAAGGTTGAATACAAGTGGAAATATTATTGTCATACGAAGTTGGCGCGTAATAGACGGAATCAGTACTGAGTGTTGTTGATGAGTTTGAAGTTGTACAAGACAATGTTCCATTTGAGGTGCTTGTTGAAGTTGAATTTTTTGCAATATTGATTCCGCAAGCTGCTGCAGAAGCACAAACACTTTCAACACTCAAAACACTACCAACGGTGACGTAAACATTGGAGTAAATAGTCCCATTAACGTTTACGCTAGGTATGGCCAATACATTGGTGTTGGGGGTGTAGGTGTCATAACCAGTCGGTACGCGATTGGCAGAATTGACTGATGCGACAGATTGAACTGTTACTTGAACATTGGCGTAAAAAGCACCGTCACTCCCTCCGATATTGACCACTGGTATCGATAACACACCGCTCGAAGAGTCATAAATATCATTTGCATAGGAATTTGATAATGAAAGTACGATGGTGATGAGTATTAAGATATATTTCATAAAATTAAATAGTAATAGACCTAAATGGGTCATATTTTGAGTAGGTAAGTAATCCAGTTCACGACTTTAGTTTTAAAAACACTGAGAGGTCACCAGATAAGCCGTTAAAGATGGCGGGAGAATGTGTGCAAAATTGAGCCATTTTGAAGATTATGCATTGAATATTGCAAAATAATATTACTGTGAGTAATTTTGCTCTATTTGAGTGCTACTAAAAATATCGATTCAAGAACTGCGAAATTGCTTTGATCGCTTCTTGGTAGTCATGATCTAGGGTTGTGATTGATTCAATCTCTTTAATACCAAGGCAATCAAAACCAAGGGTATGAATAGGAATGAAAAACAAAGTCCTATGTTGTTGGTGAGGTTAACCATATAGCCAAATATAGGGGGGCCGACGACCACGCCAATAAAGGTGAAAAATAAGCATCCTGCAGTGGCTTGTGCTGCATTTTCTGTTTTGGCGATTTGCGCCACATAGGCCAAGTAGACCCCATTCCAGCTGATGGCTGTGCACCCAAATACTCCGATAACGGCATAAACAATCCACTCTTTTGTATTGACCTCAGGGTAGAGCATGCTCAAACACGATAAGGCCATCAGACTCGAGAGTCCTATCAGTGCTTGAATGGATTTCCCTGTTTTATCGGCCAATATGCTCCAAGCGATTCGTCCAACTACACCAGAGAATTGTGCGAATGAAAATCCAATGCCGGCAGCAATCAAAGTCCATTTCAATGAAACATTGAGATAAGTTACCAAATAGGAACTTAGGCACAATTGAACAATTGAAAAGATAAAAGAGCACAAGCAAAGAATGGACAAAATTGGGTGTGATAAAACATAACGAATGGGATTGAAAAATCGATAGACCGTAGGCCAAGGTGCTTTCGGATTTCTATTTTCATCGAGCTCAAGCCGTAAGGATTGAGCAAGGATTGCAATGGCCAAAGTGATGAGGAGGAGTACCAACATGGCAAAGTCAGCATCTTGGTAGTGGGTTAGGTTCGGAATCAAGAGTCCAGCCAGTGCGCCTCCCAGAGGGACACCTGTTTGCTTGATTGAAAATATCAAGGAGAACCGGTTTTGGGGGGTTGTTCTAACTAATATATCGGAGCTCGCTGGCGTGATGGGGCCGTAGCCGAACCCTAGAAATATAGCCCCAACAATGTTTAAAAACAAATAATTGTTGAGAATTAAGAGTAATCCAGCACAGGAAAATAAAAGTGCAATCTGACTGGTTCTGATGGGACCGAGTTTTTGGATCATGGTGGTGGCAAAAACACCTGAGGTCGCAGCGCTGAAGTACACAATGCTGATGTATAAACCAATGACATTGCTCTGCCAATGGTGCTGTTGTAGTAAAACGGGTGCAATTGCTGTAGGCGCAAGCACCATGGCCGCGCTGGCCATTTGAATCAGTAAGGTAAGGGCTAATGAGTAATTGCTGCGAGAAAACATCTAACGGTCAGTTCCTTGATCTGCATGAAAGCTCTGCAAAATACGCTTTGCTCTGAGCACCACTGGCAAATCAATCAATTTACCGTTCAATCGTACAGAACTTCCTTGGGCTTGGTCTGAGGCCAGACAAACCTCGCGAGCCCAAGCCACTTCCTTGTCGTTTGGGCTAAAGCCAGAAAGGGTCTCCTCAACTTGA
>DAISKH010000207.1:2654-4674 GCA_036821105.1 Limnohabitans sp. | reverse complement strand
GAAAACCGTTGAACCGCTCCTGGCCAAGAAAGACGCACAAGCGATGTCATGGGAAGACTTTTTAAAAAGAAATTCTTGAGCTTTTAGAGCTCAAGAATTGACCCAGTATCCCTTGAACATGCTCATTGACTTTTTGAGCACGAGTGGAAGCCAAGTGTGATGTTTCCCCAACTGGTAAGCGAGTAACTTCAAAGCGTTTCGAATCAGTACTTCCCACACGAAGCCTACTCTTTTGAAGCCAGGGCATTGATTGGCCAATTTCAATTGCGACTTCAAAAGCTTGAACCCTTCACCACCCACCCCACCAAAATCGGCCAAGATTTCTCTGGATTGAAAGTGAAAGACACCCGTGTCAAAGTACCTCTTGAACTCATCCATTAAGCTGTAATTGTGAGAGTGAAACACACAGGCTTTGGACTGATAGTAAACCGTAAAACCACTTTTTAAGAGTTTAGAGGCCACCAGCATGTCCTCTCCCATGATCGTTTTGCTTGGGAAACCACCTACCTCTCTCAAAGCGCTTAACCTGTAAGCAGCAAAAGAGTTTGAACAAAAGGGGGTTTTAATCCCCAAATGAACGCGATCCTCGAAGGTTTTGGCAACAGACTGATTTGGGTAATTGAAGGCTCTGGCTTGAGCGGCCAATGGCGTCGCATCTACATGGGGCAACTGCCGACCATAGACCAATCCCACTTTTGGGTCCTCAAATGGCTCCAAAAGAATTGATAGTGAATCTTGACTGGCCAAGATTGCATCTTGGGTCATGAAGATTGCAAACTCGTCTGTACTGGCGGCATGTTTCAATGCTCGTTCACGAGTCCCCCCGTGATCAAAGTCTGTTGAGGGGATTTGCTCGATCTCAAAACCGGCTTCCCGAGCCAAGTGCACCGTTTGATCTTGTGAGCCAGAGTCGATCACACAAACCCGAAGTGGACTCAGGTCTTGCATGCCAATGGAGTCAATGACTGATTGCCATTTTTCTCCAGCATTGAAGCTTGGGATGATCAATAACACGCTGTTGCCTGTGAACAAAAAGGACCCAAGCCCTAAAGCTTGGATCCCTTGTGGATGAATGTCAGACCTTCACGAAACATGCAGAATCATGGGTCAAAGGTGGAATCTTATTCCTCCTTCATGGACGCTGCAATTCGCTTGGTCAAAGGATGGAGCAAGTAGGTGAGGAGTGAGCGTTCGCCCGTTTTGATCAAAACCTCAGCGGGCATGCCCGGCTGAATCACCCGTTTACCCAAGGTTTTGATGCCTTCAGGCGTGATTTGAACGCGAGCCAAATAATAGCTTTGTGGACCCATCGCAGTTTGCTCCACAATCACGTCGCTCGACAAGGACAAAAGTTTGGCGTCTAGCACCAATTGAGGAGAATTGGCAAAAGTAGAGAAGCGAACCTCAACGTTTTGACCCGCTTTGACTTTGTCAATGATGTGCGGCGGAATTTTGGCATCGATCAACAATGCTTCACCCACTGGAACCACGTCCATCAAGCGCTGACCTGGTGAGACCACACCTCCGACAGACCCCAAACTCAAGCCAACCACTTGACCGTCAACCGGTGACTTGATCTGCGTGCGGTCTAGCTCTTCAGTGACCGCCTTTAATTTTTGTTGATTCGCTTCAACTTCACGCCTCACATCGGCCAATTGCTGAGAAACCTCTTTCATGTACTCGCCACGGCGCTGCAATTTGCGCTGCTCCACTTCCGCAATGGAGCGTTGAATGCGGTTCAAGTTTCCTTGCAAGTCAGCCATCGTGGAACGAAGTTCAGACTGCGCTTGCTTCATTTGAAGCACTTGATTTTTAGGCGCATATCCCACTTCAGCCAACTCACTCAAGGAGTCAATTTGTTGAGATTGAGAGTCTGCTTGTGCCTTGCGGTTTTGCAGCATCAAGGTCACACTTTCATACTGGGCTTTGAGTCCAGCAATGTTTTCATCAGCGGCTTGCATCTCTGCATTCAAAGCTGCCCGTCTAGACAAGAACAGTTGTGTTTGCGCCTGAATGTGCT
>DAISKH010000207.1:0-2554 GCA_036821105.1 Limnohabitans sp. | reverse complement strand
ACCCCTTCATCCAAAGGCGCAAGAGCCGACCAAAGCATGAAGCCACCAAATCCGATGACCAGTACCCAAAACCCCAATCGAATGGGCTTGTCGGTGTCACTGTGGTCGCCCAGTGGTGAGACTGGATTCACGTCCGTGATATCGCTTCCATTGACTGGGGTCAATTTACCTTGACCCAATTTCATCCATTTGCTCATGATGTCATTTCCCTTTGGCCTTGAGGGCCACTTATTGCAATGCGGCTTGATCAGCCAATGTTCCGAACTGGGCAATCTCGCCGTCTTTCATGACCAACACACGGTCAGCCACAGACAGTAAATTGCGCTGATGCACCACCATGAAAACGGTGCATCCACTCTCTCTCAAATCTTTAACCGTGCGAATGAGTGCTGCCTCACCCACATCGTCCAAATTGGCGTTGGGCTCATCAAGCACCACCAGTTTGGGATTGTTGTAAATGGCTCTGGCAAGCCCCACCCTTTGTCTTTGACCACCCGACAAGAGACCACCAGCCTCTCCCATGGGGGTGTCATAGCCTTTGGGAAAGCGCAAAATCATCTCGTGAATGCCCGTTCGCATGGCCGCTTCAATCACCAAATCCGAATTGACTTGACCAAACCGCCCGATGTTCTCGGCAATGGTGCCCTCAAACAGTTCGATGTCTTGAGGCAAGTAACCAATGTGTGAGCCCAAATCTTCTCTGGACCACTCCTCAATGGGGTGACCATCCAAGTTCACCTGGCCTGATTTATCTGGCCAAATGCCCACCAAGCAGCGCACCAGGGTCGACTTTCCTGCACCTGAGGGTCCCACAATGGCAATGACTTCAGAGGAGTTGAAGCGAACACTCAAGTTTTTCAAGATCGGAGTTTTGCGACCCTTGGCTGTGGCACTCAAACCTTCTAAGGTGATTTGGGCATTGATCTCCGAGCTCACCCTTTGAGCCGTCCTCTCAGGGTGCGCATCTAAGAGTTTTTCCAATCGATCGTAAGAAGACTTTGCATCAGCAAACTGCTTCCAAGTGGAGACCAAAACACTGATCGGTCTGAGTGCATTGGAGACCAAGGCGTTGGAAGCCACCATGGCACCCACCGAAATCTCACCTTCAATCGCCAAATAAGCTCCCAAAGCCAAAATCAAAGATTGCTGGGTGTACTGAACAAACTTGATCACCGCCTGAACTTGGTGCTGCAAGTGCTGTGCATCCACTGTGCTGTTCAATTGATCAAAGTAGAGTGCCGTCCAGTGGCGTCTCAAATGATTCAACATTCCCAGGGCTTCTACGGTCTCACTGTGTCTGAGCTTTCCCATCAAGTAGGCACTGGTTTTCATCTGGGTTTGATTGGCACGTTCATTACCCAGAGCAGTCAATTTGTTGCTGTACCAGGCCATGAAGCCCAAAAGACCCACAAAGAAAATGGAGGCCCAACCCAAAATAGGGTGCATCAAAAAAAGCACAATGATGTAAACAGGTGTCCAGGGGGTATCAAAAATGGCAAATATGCCACTGCCTGTCAAAAACTGCCTCAAATTGGTCAGATCGGTGAAGGCTTGTAAGGCGTTTTGACCGACCTGATTGAGTTGCGCGTCAAAGCTTGCATGAAAGACCCTGGAGTTCAAGTATTCATCAAAACGAACCCCTGCTCTCACCAAAAGTCTGGATCTCACCCACTCAGAGAACGACATGATTGCAAAAAAGAAAGCAGTGATCAGAGTCAAAGAAATGAGCGTGAACTCGTTTTGACTGAGCATCACACGATCAAACACTTGCAACATGTACAAAGTGGGTGCCAACATCAGCAAATTGGCAAAGAAGCTGAAGACTCCAACCCACAAAAATTCACGCTTAAAGCTGAGCAAACTCCGACCGAGCTCACTGTCCTTTAAGCTTTTTTTCGGACGAATGGATGTGCTCATTGAATTTGGATCCATGTCAACACTCATCATGATGCTTCCCCAGTGGAATCTGTTTGAGGTGGATTGCCACTTGGTGGGGCTTGATGAGTTGGCATTGTGACCGTTGGCTGGGTACTTCTAGGAACCGTTGAGAACGTTGGCACTGCGCCAGCCCTTGCAGGCATGGTGTTCGGTGTGTTGGGCCCTGGGGCTGGGGAGTGTTGTGACGCTCTTTGTGCTGAAGCCTGGAAACTTTGGGGACGCTGAGCTGAAGCAGGCAAACCTTCCGATTGAGCCTTTTGAAGGGCTGCCAGAACTTCATCTCTTGGTCCAAACATCGCAACTTGGCCATCCCTGATCATCAAAAGTTTGTCAGCTTGTGGCAGCACGCTGGTGCGATGGGTGATGAGCAGCACACTAGAGCCTTGGGCTTTCAAGCTTTGCAGAGTAGCAAGGAGTGCCTGCTCGCCCGCCTCGTCCAAACTGGAATTGGGCTCATCCAAGACAAGCAGCTTGGGTCGACCGTAGATGGCTCTGGCCAAGGCCACTCTCTGGCGTTGACCCCCTGAAAGCACGGCTCCGTCCTCACCAATTCGAGTGTCTAATCCATCGGGCAATTGACTCACCATTTCTTCAAGACCCACCTGAACGATGACTC
>DAISKH010000206.1:0-4793 GCA_036821105.1 Limnohabitans sp. | reverse complement strand
TGTGCTCCTGAGAGATTGGTCGTTGCCACGTTGGGTGACGGAGCTTATATGTTCGACAATCCAACAGCCTGTCATTGGGTCTCATCCGTTCAAAAACTCCCCATTTTAGTTATCGTCTTTAACAACCAAATGTATGGAGCAGTTCGCAACTCAACCATTGGTATGTACAAAAACGGAGAATCCGCCAACAACGGTGGCACTCTCTTAGCTGACTTGAGTCCATCTCCTATGTTTGAAAAAGTCGTTGAGGCGAGCGGTGGATACGGAGAGAGAGTTGAAGACCCCAAAGTCTTACCCGCAGCATTAACAAGAGCCCTACATGCAGTTCAGCAAGAAAAGAGGCAGGCGCTTCTCAATGTCATTTGCCGATATTGAGTGCCAATGATCACTTCAAAAATGCATTGACTCTATGAAGTGAATAATCAATAGAATACTGTGATCAATGGCGGATACTTCAACACAATTCAAATGAAATCATTAATTAATATTCTTCGGCTCATTGCTGTCTTAGCGTTGCCCATCTCCACTTTTTCTCAATCCCTGCACTACCCTGAGCGACCCGTGAGAATCATCGTGCCCTTTGGCGTTGGGGGATTGGCCGATATTACCTTTCGTATTTATTCGGAGAAACTCTCAGCTCTCAGTGGCAAACAGTTCGTGGTTGAAAACATACCAGGCTCGGGAGGATTCACCGCTGCGATCAACTTATTAAAAGCCAAACCCGATGGCCACACGCTCATGGTCATGACCAACGGCACGGCCATTTCAAAATCACTCTATAAAAGCATGCCTTATGATCCCTCAACGGATCTGATTCCGATCTCCTTTGCGGGTGACTTTGACCTGATCATCTTGGCCAGGGGGGACAGCAAGATCAGCAACTTCAGCCAACTGATGTCAACAGCCAAAAAAACTGACAAAGGACTTAACATTGGCACGATTAACCCGGGCAGTACCCAAAACCTCGCGGCTGAACTGTTCAAATCAGTCACTCATTTGAACGCTCAAATCATCCCCTACAAGTCCACCCCAGAAGCCCTGAACTCACTCTTGGCGGGTGACGTGGACATCGTATTTGAGACTTACGCGACATCGAAGTCCTTGGTCGACTCGGGCAAATTGTTGGCACTCGCCAGTACTGGCTCCCAGCGCAGTGAGTACCTCCCCAAAGTCCCCACCGTGAGCGAGCTGGGTGTGGGTAGCTATGAGGTAGTGGGGTGGAATGCATTGGCTGCTGCTACAGGCACGCCAGTAGAGACAGTTCAAGCCATCAATAAACTCATGAATTCTGTGGCAGATATGTCAGAGGTCAAACAAAAACTCAATGCGCTTGGCTCTAAAGCACATGCTGGTAGTTCCCAAGAGATTCAAAAACGATTTTCCGAAGACCTGACCAAATGGGCGAACGTGATCAAGCAATCGTCTATCGAAATCCAATAACTCCTCACCCAAAATTCTCATGCTCATTGTTGACTCACACGCCCATATTTGGCTAAAAAATTTACCCAAAATCGACAACCCAAGGCATGCCTTGGAGTACGACTTCTCCATTGAGCAGTACTTAAAAATATTATCCGATCATCACATTGAGTATGCTGTGATCGCAGCGGCCAGTCCCTTCGGAGACTACAACGACTACACCATCGAGTCCATCAAACATCATAAAAAGCTACGGGGTACTGTGATCTTGGAGCCTACAGTCGACCCCTATAGCCTCAAGCAAATGAGCAATGATGGAATTGTGGGTGTACGTCTTCCCTACATCTCCATGCCTGAACTCCCCGATCTCAGCAGTTTTGAGTATAAAAAGCTCTTTAAACGCTTTGCCGATTTGAATTGGCACGTTCACTTGCACATTGACGGACCACGTATTCCGCAGGTTTTACCGTATTTAGAGCAAAGCGGAGTCAAGATTGTTTTGGACCATTTTGGCCGGCCCGATGAACAGGAGGGTATTCATTGCAAGGGCTTTCAGATGATGATGAAGTCCATGGAAAAAGGCAATACATGGGTGAAAGTCTCGGCTGCCTACCGCTTGGGTAAGAAAAATACAATCACCTACGGCACTGAATTATTGAAAAATTTTGGTTCAGATCGACTGCTCTGGGCCAGTGATTGCCCGTTTGCTGGGTTTGAGGATAAGGTGGTGTTTCAAGAAACCATTGATGACATCAAATCTTGGGTCACTGATCCGGATGATTTGGCCAAAATATATGGTGAAAACGCATTGAATTTGTATTATTTTTGAACCCTCTTGGTTTTTGCGAGATCACTTTGAGGGACGCACCCTGGGCCAACCATCCCCCAGGCTTTTCCCATATGGACGACACTGAATACTAGAAGGAAATCACATGATCAAAAAAACTCTTGTTTTACTTACCATGGTATCCGCGGCTTTCACAGGCTCACTTGTTCACGCCTCTGAGAAATGGGTCACAAGTTGGGTGGGTTCGGTTCAAGGCCCCTACCCTGTAGGCAACCCCTCGGCCCAACCCCACATGGAGTTTGCCATCCCGGCACCTGCAAGTGGGGTGGAGGATCAAACTCTGAGGATGATTATTCGTCCTGATATTTGGGGTAGCAAAGCCCGAATCAGGCTCTCCAATGCCTATGGTGACCGAGCAGTGACGTTTGACCATGTATTTATGGGGCTTCAACTGGGAAGTGCCGAGATTGTGAAAGGCACCAATCGAGCGCTTCGCTTCAATGGTAAAGACACGGTGACGATTGAAGCGGGGATGTCGGCCTGGAGTGATGCGGTGTCCCTGCCCTTTGTCAGTCCAGGCAAAACCAGTCTGCTGTCAGGTCGCAAACTGGCTGTGAGTTTTCATGTCCCCAGCTCCAGTGGTCCCATGACTTGGCATGCCAAGGCTTTGCAAACGTCCTACCTCAGTGCACCCCATTCAGGCGCTACCTCAAGTGATGAACATGAGAGCTCATTTCCCTATGCCACCTCATCGTGGTTTTTCCTTGATGCTGTAGACATGATGGTGCCATCGAGTACGCGAGCCATTGTCTGCTTTGGAGACTCGATCACCGATGGTACCGCGTCGGTGATGAACGCAGACGATCGCTGGCCAGACTTTTTATCCAGACGACTTCACGCCAAGTATGGCGAGCATTTTTCGGTTTTGAACGCGGGTATTGGTGGCAATCAAGTTGCAGGGCCTGAGGAATACAGTGTCAGTAAGCCTTTCCTTGGCGGGCCCTCCTCCAGCACCCGCTTGCAGCGAGATGTTTTGGAACTCTCCGGCGTTAAGGGCTTGATATGGCTAGAGGGCATCAACGATTTCAGCAAAAACGGCAACGCCAGCGCCGACAAAGTCATCGACGAATATACCCATGGCATTCAAGCCTTGAAAAAAGCCTCCATCAAAGTGTTTGGAGCCACCGTGACGTCAGCCCTAGGAAGCACCAGTGCAGCACATGGTTTTCCTGAGCAAGACGAGAAGCGTAAAAAGCTCAATGACTTCATCCGAAGCACGCCCTTACTAGATGGCGTGGTGGATTTTGACCCCATCACTCTGGACCCAACCACCGGCGGCATGCGCCAGCAATTCATCCCTGAGAGCACCACAGGCGGTAGTGGAGACAAATTGCATCCCAACCGCAGTGGCTATCACGCCATGGCACACAGCATTGACTTGAGCCTCTTTCAGGCGTTGAAATGACCACCGTGAGTGTGGAATGAGAAAAACAAAAGAAAAAATCTCATCGCCATGCTCCTTAATGAAGTGCTATAAAAATCCGAGCCAACCTGCAATAACCCCCACCACGATGGAGACCATGATAGAGATCAGGGGGTTACTTTTGTAGAGATAAAAGTGAGCGGCTACACAGGCCACAATCAAGAGACCCAAGGCATCAAGCCCAGTTGCCTTGGCAGTGACGATGCCACTTGAAAAAATCAAGCCCACAATCAAAGGTGGCAAGCTTTTTCGAGTCACCCAATACCATCTGGCGTGAATCAATTGACTCTCCAATCGATTGGCCATGACGCTAAGCACTGTGGTGGGTAAGATAGTGGCGGCGGTTGCCACCAACATACCGGCCCAACCCGCGACACGCCACCCCACCAATGTCATGAGTAATATATTGGGGCCCGGTGCAACTTGAGACAAAGCAAAGGCAGAGGCAAATTGATCATTGCTTATCCAGTTGTTCATCTCCACCACTTGCCTGTGAACCTCTGGAATCATGACAGAAATACCGCCCACTGAGACCAGTGAGACTTTGGCAAAGTTGTGTGCCAAGGATAGAAGTAGATCCAAGTCCATCATTCGCGCTCTAGATAACCCACGGCAATCGACAGGGCTGCCAACGCAAGTATGGTTTCAAACAAAGGCCACTTAAAAATACCAATGGCAATGAAAGCAGATGCCATGAAAAAGAAAGCTGTTTTGCTTTTGATGATGGCTCTGGCGAGTTTCAGGCCCATACCAAAAATCAATCCCACCGAAGCCGCTGCAGCGGCATAGGTTGCGTGCTGAACTTCTGGGAGCTGAGAATAGTGATCATAAACAGTCACCAAGGCCAGCAAAATCAAAATAGGACACAACAAGAGACCCATCAAGGCCAAGAACACCCCTTTGAGGCCATGAAATTTATCGGCAACGATAATGCATGTGTTCATGAGTCCTGGGCCTGGTAGCACTTGACCCAAGGACAAGGCGGCCGTGTATTCCTCGGGTGTGATCCAGGCTCTTTTATCAACCGCGATGTAGTACATGGAGGCTGAAATTCCACCAAATCCGAAGAGACCTACCAAGATATAGCCTGAAAAAAGGTTCCAT
>DAISKH010000205.1:0-4799 GCA_036821105.1 Limnohabitans sp. | reverse complement strand
TTCGGTTCCGTGTCACACCCCAGGGCATTTGCTTTTTGTGTTGAACAATGGGGATCACGATATTTTGTTCACCGGCGACGCGGCTAAAAACCGAAGCGAATTGTTATCCAGAAAAGTCATCGACACCGATGATGCCATGGAGAGTGCTCGCTCCATTGAGCTCATCTGGGGATTTTGGACAAAAAGACCGGGTAATTTGTTGATTCCTGGCCATGATCTGACCATGACGCTTGACGAGCAGGGGCAGCCGTGCCACCTAGGAGCTCGAGCGGCCGGCATTCGAGTGTGGTTCACCGAGAGCATTGAACACTCGGACGTGATTGATTTAACCACTGTTCATTCACATTGAGCGCGTCGGTTTTTGGCCAGTATTGATTAGCGATAACCATAACACTAATACTTACACTAACATCATTTGGAATACTCTCAATCATGACTTTCTCCACCACTTTACTTCAAACCTTTGCTCCTAAGGGCCATTTGCGCGCCTCCATCAATTTGGGAAACCCTATTTTGGCCAATAAAGATCCTGTCTCTGGTAAGCCCTTTGGCATATCGATTGATTTGGCCCATGCTTTTGCCAAAAAGTTGGGTTTAGACCTCGAACTCGTGGTGTTCGATTCAGCGGGTAAATCCGTGGATGCGGTCACCAAAGAAGAGGCTGATTTTGGTTTTTTTGCGATTGATCCTTTAAGAGGCGAGGGCATCTCTTTTACTGCACCCTATGTCTTGATAGAAGGTGCTTATTTGGTCAAAGCAGACTCACCACTTCAGCACAACGAAGAGGTCGATGCAGCCAAAAACCGTGTGGTGGTTGGTAAGGGTAGCGCCTATGATTTGTACTTGAGTCGTGAAATCAAGTCTGCTGAAATTGTTCGCGCTCCTACCTCTCCGACCGTAGTGGATGTGTTTTTGCAAGGTGCCTATGAGGTGGCTGCTGGAGTGAGGCAGCAATTGGAAGCGGATGCATTGAAGCACCCTGGTCTTCGTTTGCTGCCCGGACGTTTCATGGTGATTCAGCAAGCGATGGGCGTGCCCAAAGGTCGTGGTGCAGAGGCGGCCCGTGTCTTGTCCGAGTTTGTCGAAGAGATGAAGTCCAGTGGATTTGTGGCCGATGCCATGGTGCGCCACCACATCATGGGAGCATCCGTGGCGCCCCTGGCCTAGAGAGGAGCCTGCAAGAAGCGATCAGTTAACGAGCTCAGGCACATTGGTCGCTGGGGGTGTGTTTCTGCTTCGATGGCATTTGATGATTCCATCGATCATCACCATGCCCACACCTGGGATGTCGCCCAATTCGATGCTCTCTAAAAGCGTACGACCTGCGGTGTGTTGTGCTTTGTCCATGAAGACAAAATCCGCTACACGCCCGGTTTCAATGAGACCGCAATTTAAGTTGCGCATGCGTGCTGTGTTACCTGTGGCAAAGCAAATAACCAACTCGGCGGGGATGTTGGCAAGGCTTGAGAGCATGGCAATCATTCTTAAAATTCCCAATGGTTGAACCCCTGAGCCTGCAGGCCCATCGGTTCCCAAAATCACTCGGTGTGGGCATTTAAGCTCTAGTGCTGCTTTGGCCGCCGCAATGGCGATCCGTTCATTGCCGTTATGAACTATTTCTATAGCGCGAGATGATTGCTCACACAAATCACAAACATGCCGTTCTGACAATGAGGTGTGACCTCCGTTGATGTGTCCAATGACGTCTGCATCGGCTTCGAGCACCACGTCTTTGTCAATCAATCCCGAGCCTGGAATGGAGGGACCACCCGTGTGTATTGTGCTTTGAATGCCATACTTCCTGGCCCAAGAGACCATTTGCTTGGCTTCGTATCCTGCTTTGACGCTTCCAAGTCCTACTTCTCCCAAGAGCGTCACGCCCGCTTGGGCCAACTCTTTGAAGTCTTCTTCGACCATACCACTCTCCAAAATGGGCGCTCCTGCGAGTACTTTCACGCCTGCGGGCCTGAAGTTGGAGAATGTTCTTTGCGCTGTGATGGCCAAGGCCTTTAAGCCCACAATATCTTTAGGTCGACCCGGCAGGTGTACCTCACCCGCAGAAATCATGGTGGTGACCCCGCCGTGCAAAGTGGAGTCAATCCATCCGGTTTGGTTTTGTCTGGGCGTCCAGTCCCCAAAGACCGGGTGCACATGGCTGTCGATCAGTCCTGGAGCAAGTGCAGTCATTTTGGCATCGATGACGGTTTTGGCGCCCTCCATGTTGCAATCCTTTGAGTGACCTATTTGTGTGATCAAGCCGTCATTGATGACAACCGTGTCAGCGTCCAAGATGGGGTGATCAATGTCACCTGAGAGGAGTAGGCCAATGTTTTTGATCACGACTTTGCCTGATTTTTCTTCAACGGTGGTGGTTGCCATGAGTTGGGTGCTCCAATAAAAAGGTGTTGATCAAAGGATGATTGTTAAATTTGAACGGTTCGCAAGACTGTCTCAGTGACGAATTTTTTCCAACTCAATACCGCTTTTCGGTCCTGCAAACTGCGCCCCAAAAAGGCAGACAATGTGAAACGGTTGGAAACATAGAAATAGTTGGTCGAGACAATTAATAAATACACATCGAGAGCTTTGATGTCAGTTCTGAAAAGCCCCATTTTCTGGCCACTTTTGAGGATGGTTTTAATGACATTGACTGCGGGGGAGGAGTACTGCGCTGCATGCAAGGACTTGGCAATGTGGCGGCCTTGGTGAAGGTTCTCGGTGTTGAGTAGTGTGATGAATTCGGGGTGATCTTGGTAGTAATTCATGACAAATTCAATCACCTCCCTCAGTGACCGATGAGGGTCATCGGTGTTCAACTCGATCATGGATTCGGCATGGTTCATTTCACGATAAATTTTTTCAAGCACTGCAATGAATAAACCTTCTTTGCTGCCAAAGTAGTAGTAAATCATGCGGTCAACAGATTTTGCTGCTTTGGAGATTTTCTGAACCGTAGCACCCTCGTAGCCGTACTTGGAGAAAATTAAAGTGGCCGATTGAAGAATGTTTTCCCTCGTATCCAAGGTTGTATGTTGAGCAACTCTCACCCCTTGGGCCATGGGCTTAGGAGGGATGGCCCGAGAGTCGGGCGTTCTTGCCTTGGTTTTCATGAAGTGGGCCCGTTGATGGTCAATCAATGGTCAATCAATGGTCAATCGATAGTCGATTGAAATTCGGTTGGCGCGAGGGTGCAGATTCAGTATATCTTTTTTTAAACTTTTTTTGAATGGTGTTGAAGTGTAGGCCGACATCGTTTATAGTGAAGTCAAAATTGTAGTAAACGCTACATTTTGAGGTTCTGGCCATTTTCTCTTGCTTGTCAATTTCATCTCTCAATGCCAAATTTGCCTCACTCAGACTCTTCTTCTCACACGCGTAGCGATGGACTGCCTCTGCCGCATGAGGCCGATGCGGTCGAGGATTTGGGGTTTCGCCAAGATACTCTCTCCGGCGATAAAGTCCAGTGCAATGCCTGTCCGGTGCTTTGCCAAATCTCTCCAGGTCGAACCGGTGCTTGCGACCGCTATAGCAATGAAGATGGCCAACTCATCCGATTGGGTTCGGTTGTTTTCCTTAAAAAAGCGGAGGCATCTGTGTCTTGGGTCCCGGGCCAGGCTTTAGCTCCCAGTGAAGAAGCGCAGGATCAATCACACAATACTGTCGCCTTTGAAAAACGTTTATCGTTTGAAGACGGCATAGGTGAAAACCCCGTCTCTGCCCCCGCGGCGTCTTATTTTGTAACAGGCGTGGGCTCGTCCACCACCTATCCAGATTACAAGCCCGCGCCATTCATTGTCTCTTCAATGGTGAACGGTGTTGACATGATCACCGTGGTCACTGAGGGTATTTTTAGTTATTGCAGTTTGAAGGTGAAAATAGACACCGACCGATTTTTAGGTCCCGAGGAGGCCCATGTTCTTTACCAAGGTGAGGTGATTGGCCATGTCAGCACGGCAGAATACGGCTCGCAGATGTTGTCCCTTGGTGGGGTTCACCATTTAACTGGTGGTAGTAAAAAAGAAGGGCGTCTTACTTTGGAGGCCATGCTTCGCTTGGGAAATTGTGAACACATTGAAGTGAGCATCAATGAGGGTGCTCAAGTGGTACTTCAAGCCGGGCAGGCCCCGATAGTGAATGGCATCAAAGAAGAGCGCATGCGAGTGGGTTGTGGCTCTGCGGCTATTGGTATTTTTGCTCAACAGTGGTTGGGTTTGTGCGACGAAGTGGTGGTTGTGGATGATCACATCACGGGCGTCCTCACCGAGCACATGGCCGGTCAGTGCTTGAATATGCCTCCTTCGGGGATCAGCATCAAAGGAAAACGCTCCACTCCAGGACGGTATTTTCAAGTGGCCAAGCCAGGGACCGGTTGGGGCGGAACAGACATCTCTGATCCACTCTCGATTCTTGATGCCTGGGACCCCAAAGAGGCGTTTGAAGGATTGCGTTTGCTCATGACCTCCACCACGGGAGAGCATGCGGCGTGGTTTGTCTTGGACGGCAATTTGATCCCTCAAGAGTGTCCCATGCCCAAAGAAGTGCGCGCAGTGGTAGACCGTATTGGAGAGAACTGTGAGCCGTCCATGGTGTCGGTCTTGTTCTTAGGGGGAGCGGGGGGCAGTTTGCGTGCCGGTGTGACCGATAACCCTATCATGCTCACCAAAGGTGTGAAAGATGCCTTGGTCAACGTGACTTGCGGGGGTGCTCCTACTTTTGTGTGGCCTGGGGGGGGCATCACGGTCATGGTTGATGTGACCAAAATGCCTAAAAACAGTTTTGGCTCAGTGCCTACCCCAGCC